>JAQVCX010000001.1 GCA_028689545.1 Parabacteroides sp. | reverse complement strand
GGGCCGCGTCCATCAAGGACAGGTGCAATTCGGCCGTGTAATCCTGTCCACGGAAGCCCTGGTTAGAAGGGCCGCCGCCACCCCGGCGGGAACCGAACATAGACTCAAAGAAATCCGAGAACTCGCTCCCATCGCCGGAGGAAGACCAATACGTACCTCCGCCGTTCGAGAAGCCGCCGCCAAAGCCGCCACCTTGCTGGCCGTATTGCTTCTGTTGAGCCTCAAACTCATCCGCATGTTTCCAATTCTCACCGTATTGGTCGTATTTCTTACGCTTTTCCGGATCGCTAAGCACCTCGTTCGCCTCATTGATCTCCTGAAACTTACGATGGGCATCGGGATCGTTCGGATTCAAATCAGGGTGATATTTCCGAGCCAACTTCTTATAGGCTTTCTTGATATCATCCTGAGAGGCATCCTTATTCACCCCCAAAATCTTGTAATAATCTATATAGGCCATATATCTGATATGTTTAGTCTATTTTTCTCATCTAATTATACAACAAGAAACATACCAAGGAGCGTTTTGGTTCGTGCAAATTTACTTAAAACGAATCGTACACGCACGGAATTAGATTGCCTGTAGACAGGAAAGGCTCTAGCGGAGATCATCTGATACCGCTAGAGCCTTTTATGGATAGGAAATTCGTCGAACCTTATGTAAACTGCATCATCTTGCTGATATATTTCCCGACAATATCGAACTCTAGGTTTACGACCGTGCCTTTCTCGATCTGGCAGAAGTTCGTGTTATCGTGGGTATAAGGGATGATAGCGACTTGGAAGCTGTTTTGCTGGGAGTCGCATACCGTCAAGCTTACACCGTTCACGCAAACGGAGCCTTTCTCCACGGTCATATACCCCTGCCGGGCCATCTCCTTGTCGAAAGCGTACTCGAACGTATAATACCAGCTACCGTCCGCCTCCTTCACCTCCGTGCAAATGGCGGTCTGATCCACGTGCCCTTGTACGATATGCCCGTCCAGACGGCCGTTCATCAACATGCTACGCTCCAAGTTCACCTTATCGCCCACTTTCAGTTTCCCTAGGTTCGAGCGTTCCAGGGTCTCCTTGATAGCGGTAACTGTATACGTATCTTCCGTCATGCTTACCACCGTAAGGCAAACGCCGTTGTGAGCCACGCTCTGATCTATTTTCAGCTCATTCACGAATGAGCACTTCATCGTCAGATGAAGGTTTCCTTTATCGGATTGGAGGGCTACTACCCGAGCCGCTTCTTCTACAATACCTGAGAACATAATCAAATTGTTTTTAGTTTGTACTCCCTAAAATGTTGTTTATTTAGGAGCAAAGATAACGCCTTTGGGGTAATAAGCCCGATAAAAAAGGATGTTATTGTTACGGAACCGTTTATATTCTCCCCTTCATCCCGCCTAAAGCTTATGCCTAAAGCTATCCGCCGGATTCGACGTGGCAGCCCGGTAGCTCTGGAAAAAGACAGAGACGAACGAGATCAGGAGGCAGAATAAGCCGGCGGCGATAAAGATCAGCGGACTTAAACTGATACGGTACGAATAATCGGACAGCCAATCCCTCATGAAATATATAATAATAGGTATGGCGATCACGAAAGCGATCAGCACATAGTTCAAGAACGTGAATACCAGCTTAACCAATATCTGCTGGTTGTCGGAACCAAACACCTTTCGTATGGATACTTCTTGTAAACGCTGTTGGATAAAATAAGTGGACATCGCCAATAAGCCCAGCAAAGAGATCAGGATGGCGATTATCGAGAATACGATCACGATCTTCGCCAAACGGATTTGCGAGTCGAATGATTTTTGTAAACTCTCATCCATGAAGTCGGCCTCAAACTCAAGTCCGGTCATTTTCTCATATACTTTACCGATGGCCTTCTTCGCGGCGAAAGGATCACCTTGCGTCTCGATCAAGATCATCCAAGGCGTTTCATCCTCTTTCAAGAAACGGAACATGACGGGACTTTTAAAGGTCGTCACATTCCCATTGCAATGGAAATCCCGGACAATACCCGCTATCGGCATCGGCTTTTCTCGCCTATCCAACATAAAAGAGGCCGCGTCCTCCGGCAAGTTCATCTCACGCATCGCCTGCTCGCTTAGGAACCAGCCATCTGTCGTCAAATGGTTATCACGCAAAATCTCCAACCCCAGTATATCGTAGCACTCCTTATCCATGATAAATTGCTGGAAAGATATATTTTGCCCCTGATAGGTAGCAGTCAAGTTATTGCTACCAAACAAAGGTAATCCCCGGGTCTTCCCGACCCTATCTACACACGACAAACCTTTCAGCTCACCGATAAAAGCGGATAACTGCCTTTCACCTTCCGACTGCATCGCTAATAAATTCTTCGTCTTATACCCGACAGGAGCGTTGATCATATGAACGATCTGGCCAACCATCACGATAGAGGCGGCGATCATCGTGATCGTGATCACATTCTGGAATACGATGAAGAACTTACTGAATACCATTTTCGTCTTAACCCGGAACGTACCCCGAACGACCTCGATCGGCTTAGAGGAAGAAATGATGATAGCGGGCAACAAGCCGGATAGCCCCCCCACGGCAACCGTCAATGAAATCAGGGCTAACAACCAGACCGGACTACCCAATACGCTCATATCGACACGCGTCTGCAATAAATCATTGACAAACGGCACGACCGCCAGCGCGAGGAGAACCCCGATCACCAAAGAAATGAATGTAAGCAACGTAGACTCCAGCATCAAACGCAGGAATAACTCACCCCGTGAAGATCCCAAAAGACGCCGGGTAGCCATCTCCTTCGCCCTGAAACCCGCTTGGGCAACCGTCAAGTTAATATAATTAATGACCGCGAAAATCAAGATAAGGAAACCTACGGACATCAGCACGATCACGAAACGCCAATCTCCCTTTCGCAAAGAGGAATAAGAATCGCCTTTCGAGAAATATTGCTCACTAAACGGTAATAGGCGTACCTCCTTCGCCGTCCCAAATTGATACGGCCAGTAAAACTCCTTGAACCAATTGGCCATATCCTCCGCACGAGAAGGGAAATCACTGCCCTCACGCACCAAGACAAAAGCCAATGTACTTCCGGCGTTCCCCAACTGATCCGAAGCCAACGTCTCATTCAAACACCTAACCTGCTCCCAACGAACGATCACATCCGCTTCGGGAATAGAGGTATGAAGCAAATCCTCCACCACCCCGTTTATAGTAACCGATATGGTATCGCCCACCACCAACGGGCGTCCCATCGGATCATCCGTCCCGAACATCTTACGGGCGAATGAAGCAGAGACCACCGCAGAATTCCCGGCGGCCAACGCTTGCTCGCGAGAGCCTTGTAACAACCGGAAATCAAAGAAATCGAAGAATGTGGAGTCCGCGAACATCACGTTCCCCTTCAGTTTCCGCTCGCCGGAAACGACAACGATACTACTGGAGTTATCCCCCACTACCGGGCATACCTTCTCCACCTCCGGATAACGTTCCTTTATCTTATAGGGAATGGCGGCTCCCGTAGCCATCCAATTCTCATTTCCGACCAGATAAATACGATCCGCCTTGGTATGGAATTTATCAGTAGACATCTCCTGTACCGTATAGACAGCGATCAACAACACAA
This sequence comes from Parabacteroides sp., assembly GCA_028689545.1. Taxonomy (GTDB): domain Bacteria; phylum Bacteroidota; class Bacteroidia; order Bacteroidales; family Tannerellaceae; genus Parabacteroides. Next base: position 122,490 of record JAQVCX010000001.1, on the reverse strand, counting down.
ACATCAACGATACAGACAAACCAAATACGTCTATCAGCGTATAAGCCTTATTCCTTCCAAGGAACTTAAAAAAAGACTTAAAGTTCAATATATTATTCATGAGTTATAAATTATGAGTTATGAGTTATTCGGATTTTAGGCAGTTCACGGGGTTATCATTAGCCGTCTTGCGGGCATCCAGACACACCACGGAATATATAATCAATAAGACACATACGCCGCAACCCAAGAAGATGTACCATGACAAAGGTACTTTCTCCGTGAACTGCTCTTGCCACTTTTGCAAGACGAAGTACGCTATACCACCGCCTAGTATGACCGCATATATACCGATATTGACGATATCCTTCATGAACAACCTTAATATACTCCATAAGGTAGCCCCATTCACCCGGCGGACCGCTATCTCCTTTCGCCGACGGTTCACCTCATCGTTCGTATAGCCTATAAGTCCGATCAACGTAACAAGAAGCGTGACCAAACCTCCTATCATCACGGAATCACGGAATTGGCGAGAATCCTTATATAGATCCATGATCTCGGAACGGAAAGAGATAGCGTTCAAGTCACGATCCGGGAATGTCTCGGATATCTTCTGCTGTAAACGAGCCATGTTATCGTTGGTCAGCTCATGGAACTTCACCTGCAAGGTGTACATAGGCTTACGGCTATAGAATAATACGGAAGGCCGCATATCTTGATTCGAGATGCCTCCCAGACGGATATTCTCATACACGCCGCAGATCGTGAATGGCTCCTCATTCCATTTGCTATGCTCGGTGACGCAAATATCCTTTCCGACTACATCGTCCGTCCAGCCCGCTACCAATTTCATCTTCTCCACGAAACGGCGGTCTACCATCACCTCTCTTGAGTTGGTCACATTTTCCGTAAACGAGCGGCCTTGGATCACAGGGATCTCCATCATGTCCAAATATCCGTTACCTACCCAATAGAGATCGGCGATATTAAAAAGCTCTTGAGTCCCGCCCGGCAAAAGAATATTATTGCCGGAAGCATGCTCGAAAGGCAATTGATAAATGGTGGTAGCCGAGGCTACTCCCGGAAGCCGCATTACCTCATCCAGTATCTTGGCACGAGAGGTAGAGTCCACTCCGGCCAACTCACAATAAGCCAAGTTCTCATACGTATACCCCGGACGATCGTTCACCATAAACGTATATTGACGGGCAACGAAAACAAGCATCGTCACCAAAAAGCCCGTGGCGACAAACTGAACAAGTAGCAAGGCTTTCTTCCAGACACGCTTATTCTCCCGATAATTACGGAAAGCGGAGGCCACCGGAATCCGGGCGTACAATGATCCCGGCATAAAACCAGATATGAAGAACACCAAGATACAGATCCCCAGCAAGACCAAGCTGCCATTGGACAACAGCAAGGAACCTAGCGAAGTAGCCAACAATTCCTCCACCGAGCCTCTAAACGCGAAGATCAACAATAAAGCCAAGATCAGTGAAAGCACCATATGTACCAACGCCTCACCAAACATCATACCGTGGATATTATTCTCGCTTGCCCCATAACATTTATGAACAGCCACCTCCTTCGAGCGATTTACGATAGAGGATATCACGATCAAGACATAGTTCATCACCGCCGTGAAGATCAAGGCGAAGGCCAACAAGGAAAGTATCCATGTCATTCGCTTTACTTGCGGCAGCTCCTTATGCAAGCCATCCAGCTTATGAAAGGAGAAATCGATCTTGAACCCTGTCTCTTGCTGTTTCTCCAAAGGGAAATAGGAATCCACGAACGTATGTACTTGTTCCGTCAAGGACAAAGGATTCACGCCTTTATGCAATTTCGCGTAACTTATATAACGGTCGTTTCCCAGCATATTGGTGGTAGACCCCTCCCACATGAACTTATTAGCCGAGGCCATAGAGACAATCATATCATAACGGGAATGAGAATTTTCCGGCACTTCCTCAAAAACGCCACCAATCGTCATCGTACGCCCCGGGACATTATCTATCGTGAAGCTTTTGCCGATAACATCGCCCCCGATATTTTTCGCTATACGACTTGAGATCAATACGTACATCGGGGTGGAAAGAACCTCTTTCGCGTTTCCGATCAACATAGGGCGAGGCAGGACATCAAAGAAACAACTATCCGCTATGATACAACGGCCGGAATATTTCATCTGGGTGTCGGTCATCGTAAAAGTCCAGTCTCCAAAGTCTGTATATCGGGTAACGGTCTCTATCTCGGGTATTTGTTGCTGCATAGCGGGGGCGATACCGCCGCTTGTTTGCGGATAATCTCCCAGCTCCCCTCCATTTTGCTGGTATTTCGCCCAGACTTGATAGACCCGGTCTCTATCCGGATAAAAATCATCATACGATTGCTCGAAATAGACTTTAGCTATCAGCACCAAACCTACCGCTAAGCCAACTCCCAGCGATACGATTTTCATCACGTTATGCCGTCCTTTCTTACCTATAGAACGAATGGCGATTAGTATGTTTTTCATATTATATCGATTTTATTCCAATACCAACACCTCATTATCCTTATAACTCTCATAGCTGGACACAATCACCTTCTCACCGGCTTCCAGACCTTCGAGAACCTCATAATATTGCGGGTTCTGACGGCCGATCTTGATCGAGCGCCTGTAAGCTTTCTTTCCATCCGAATCAAGAACGAATATCCAACTTCCGCCCGTGCTCTGGAAGAAAGTTCCCTTCGGGATAATGATGCTCTCGGTAGGTTGCCCCAGCTCCAAGTTGATATAGTAGGTCTGTCCGCTACGGATATTATCCGGACGCTCGCCCGTGAAAACGAAATCCGTACGGAACTTACCATCACGAACCTCGGGATAGACCTTGCGCACCGTTAAGTCGAAAGAGGAACCTTGACGCTCGAAAGCGGCGCTTAAGCCCGGTTTCACACGGTCTATGTAATGCTCGTCGATCATGGCCTCGATCTTATAATCGGAAAGGTCGTTAATCTGACCGATCTTTTGCCCCGGATTGATGCTTTGCCCCAATACGACTTCCAACAAGCCCAACTCACCGTCGATCTGGGAACGGACATTCAGGTTCTCCTTACGCTCACGGATCAACAGGATATTCTTTCGCATGTTCGCCAAACTGGCCTCCATCTCATCCATCTGGATCGTACGCGAGATAGAGTCTTGGCGCAAGCGCTCGGTAATCAAGGTATGCTTTTGAGAGGCCAGCTCGAAGTCTTCCTTCGCTTTCAGATAATCCTCTCTGGCGATCAAGCTTTCCTTATACAATTGCTCTTGTTGCTTAAACGAGCGGCGGGCCCGGTTCATATCCATATCGTATTGAAGTTTCTCCATCTGATTGGTCAACTTATCCTGTTCCATGGTAACTTGCGTATTACGAAGGAAGTTCTGCTTCTCCGCCAACTCGGCCTCAGCGTTCAATATCTGCAAATCCAGACTTGAGTTGCTCAGGCGAACGATAATGTCGCCTTTCTTCACTTGGGTACCTTCTTCCACGACCTTCTCTTGCACGATACCACCCTCCTCGGGGCTAAGCTGCACTACCGTGATTGGTTGTACCTGACCATCCATACGAAAGAAGTCATTGAATTGCTCACGGGTCACATTACCGATGCTAATTCCTCTCGCGTCCACTTTCAACGTAGAAGCATGATCACCAAAGATAATCCATCCCAACAAGATAACGAACAACACGCCACCCGCTACATAAGGAATATGCTTCTTCTGAAGACCTCTCTTTTTCTCTAATTGTATATCCATCGTATTCTATATTTTTTATTATTCAAAACTATCAACTGTCCACTATCAATCAATAAAAGGCTTGCCCTTATAATAATCTACCAACTTGCTTTTCAATAAGTACATCAATCGCTTTTGAAGCAGATTAGCCTTAGACTCCAACAGCGTATTCGCGCTTGTCTGTACATCCAGCGTGCTCATCAAGCCTTCCTCGTATTTCCGTAGGGTAACACGATAAGCCAATTCATCCGATTTCACCTTCTTATCCATCTGTATGGCCTCTTTAGCGTATCCCTCACGATCCAAGACGGATTGCTCTACCGCTGTCTGCAACTGGCGAAAGACCTCCGTTCTTGTCTCCCGTGCGATCCGCATATTGTTACGGTACCGGCGAGCGTTCGTCAATCGGCTCAAGCCATCGAATAAGGGGAAGCTAAGGCTAAAAGAGACGTATTCACCACGGTTATTCTTGAACTGATCCTTGAAAGCCTCCGGGACATTCTCGGACTTCAAGTTCTCGAAATAACTGGTAAAGATCCCGGCATTCAAATAAATACTCGGCAACAACTTTCCTTTATAAATACGATATTGGTATTTACTTTGCGTCAATTGATACTCGGCTTGCAAGGCGGTAGGGTTATTCCCGGACGCATAAGCGAAGATCTCCGCTACGCTCTCAACATCCGTGACATAATTGACATCAGGTAACAACGTATCTACCTCCAGCTCTAAATCAGATGGATAATTCATACAGTCCCTCAAAGTAAGCAAAGCCGTATTGAAAAGATTCTGCTGGTGGGTCAACGTATAATCATCGGCGGCTACCTGGGCCTCGAATTGCGCGACATCCGCTTTTCCTTTCAGCCCCAGCTCTTCCTGCCGGCGAGTCTTATATAAGGTACGGTTACTCTCCTCCAATTTCTCGGCCGCCATACGAATCGTTCCTTTATAATATACCACATCCATATAAGCCTGCATCGCTTTCATCGCTAAATCATCTTTCGCTTTCTGGATGTCATTAATTCCCATGCGGCGATTGGATTTTGCCATCAACCATTGATTGATCAGTTGTCCGCCCGTAAAAACAGGGATAGAAGCGTCGAGGCCATAGCTATTATTAAACGTAGAAGTATTCTCATAGGTATTGGTCGCCGGGTCGATCGAACGGCCAAAACTATATTGCGCTCCGACTTTAGCCGATGCCGCCGGGAAAAAAGAAGCTACGGCGGCATTCCGTTCCGCCTTATACGTATCCGATGTATAAACTTGCTTTTTAACCGATGGGCTGTTTTCCACGGCATAGCGCATGCATTCATCCAAAGTCCAAAGTTTCTCTTGGGCCACCGTCGCGGTAGCGAAACTGAGAGAAAGAACTGTTGTAAGTAATATCTGTTTCATTGCTCTATTATTTTCTACCTAAATAATAGCAAAGAGCGTGCCAAAACATATAAACAACTAAACAGCAATCAGATAACAAAAACTTATATCTTTAGGAGTGTCCAATATTTTGACAATACTGTCTAATTGTTTGACACTATTCCCCCGCATTCAAAGGAAAACATCTACGCATTCGGAGTTAGGTACTATAGTGTTTAGGCATCGTAAGGTAAGGTATAGATAAAAGCATGTCGCAAGGTTATCCACTCGATTTACTGAACGCTTACGAAAAAAACAGAGTCATAAAAAAAAGGGACCCCCAATTATTTGGAAGTCCCTTTATCGATCTTTTCAATGTCACATCAAAATTCTGCGCTTCGCAGTATTCAACGCAAAAAGAATATTTTCTTACTTAGCGTAGCTTACCGCACGAGTCTCACGGATTACGGTGATCTTAACCTGTCCCGGATAAGTCATCTCATCCTGGATTTTCTTGGCGATCTCCGCAGACAAGCTCTCCGTGTCCTTATCATCAATCTTATCAGCGCCAACGATTACGCGCAACTCTCTACCCGCCTGGATAGCGTAAGTCTTGACAACACCCGGATAGGATAAAGCTAATTGTTCCAAATCGTTCAAACGTTTGATATAAGCCTCAACGATCTCACGACGAGCGCCCGGACGAGCACCGGAAATAGCGTCGCAAACCTGTACGATCGGAGCCAACAGCGTCTGCATCTCCACCTCATCGTGGTGAGCGCCTACAGCGTTGCAAATATCCGGTTTCTCCTTATACTTCTCGCAAAGCTTCATACCCAAGATTGCGTGCGGCAATTCCGGCTCATCATCGGGTACTTTACCAATATCATGCAACAATCCGGCACGTTTCGCTTTCTTCGGGTTCAAGCCCAGCTCAGAGGCCATCACCGCACAAAGGTTTGCTGTTTCACGAGCATGCTGCAATAAGTTCTGTCCATAAGAAGAACGATATTTCATCTTACCAATCATACGGATCAATTCCGGATGTAAACCATGTACACCTAAATCGATCACGGTACGTTTACCGGTCTCTACTACCTCGTCTTCCACTTGCTTCTTCACCTTCGTCACCACCTCCTCGATACGAGCCGGATGAATACGTCCGTCTTGTACCAATTGATGCAACGCCAAACGAGCGATCTCACGGCGAACCGGATCGAATCCGGAAAGAACGATAGCTTCTGGCGTATCATCCACCACGATCTCGATACCGGTAGCGGCCTCTAGCGCCCGTATGTTACGTCCTTCACGACCGATGATACGACCCTTGATCTCGTCAGACTCGATATGGAACACGGTTATGGAGTTCTCTATAGCCGTCTCCGTCGCTACCCGCTGGATAGACTGGATCACGATCTTCTTCGCCTCCTTGTTTGCCGTCATCTTCGATTCCTCTACGATCTCATTGATGTAAGAAGCGGCTTGCGTCTTCGCCTCATCCTTCAAGGACTCGATCAAGCGCTCTTTAGCTTCCTCCGCGGACAACCCGGAGATAGCCTCCAGATGCTCCACTTCTTTCTGGTGAAGCTTATCCAAATCTTGCTTCTTCTTCTCCACCAACTCCAACTGAGAAGAGAAATTCTCCTTTACAGCCTCTACCTCGTTATTCTTACGCTGCAACTCTTCCTGACGTTGATTCATCGTCAGTTCTCTTTGTTTCAATTTCGTCTCTACAGACTGGATCTTCGCGTTACGCTGTGATACCTGTTTTTCCAAGTCCGCTTTTAGGTGAAGGAATTTCTCCTTTACCTCCAGCATCTTGTTTTTCTTTATTACCTCCGCTTCCTTTTCCGCCTCCTGAAGCACAGATTCGTACTTCGATTTCAGAAGGAAACGCATGCCCAGCCACGCAAGCAACCCCCCAATGACGAAGGTTACTATCGGTATGATTATATACATTCCAACCATTTTACTAATAATTTAAGATTCATTTATTTATATATAAAAAAAAGCACTACCATCACACGGTCTCACCGTGCAAAGCAGTGCGGAAACTCTCTTCTTACAATATGTATGCTATTTCCTCAGATATCCTTCCAACTCGGTTGTAAGTTCCTGTATCTTATCCGTAAAAGGATTTGTATCATTCCGTTTTTCCAACTCCAAATTATGCATCGAGAGTTGAAAAGCCACCATGGCTAACAAATCTTTCGTATCCACCTCGACCGCAAAATGCTGCCTATATTGAAGAATCTTGCTGTTGATCTGATCAGCGGCGGCACGTGCCAACCCTTCCTCATGACGTTTGATCGTAAGCGGATATTTCTTTCCGGCTATCACTATATTTATAAGAAAATCTTCGTCCATCGCTTTTATTCATTTAAAAGTGCGATGCACTTATCTACTTCCCGCACTAATTTCGATAACCGCATCCGGGCGTTCTTCATCTCTCCCTCGTTCGTAGAAACAATTCGCGCCGTCAGCATGTTATCACATTTGGCATTCAATCCTTCAATCATATCCTTCGCCTGCCGCAACTCCTCGTCTTTAAGGCTCAAAGCAGCTGTAAGTTCGTCTATTCCACGTTTCTGCTGATCGCACAACGCCATCAAATCACGAACTCTAACCTCAAACACAGCCAACAATCTCTTATGATCTTCGGTCATTTCACACCAAATTCTACACAAAAGTAAGTTTTTGAATTGAATTAACCAACTGTAGACTTAATTATTTTGACAGAAAACGTATGAACAAATAAAAAGGCCGTTCAAAAGATCGAACAGCCCTCCCTAATTCTTGTAAACGTTCCTCTTGTTTACACTAAAGAAACATACATTTCACCTTCAATTTTCTCGAAAGCTAATTTACCTTCTTTTGCCAACCAACCAAAAGCGGCGTACATATCTTTTTCCGCTTTAATCTTCGTGGCTTTCTTCACTGCCTTAAAACTCATTTTACCGCCTTCATTTAAAACGTTCCATACAAGGCCGGCGTTTGCACCTATTAATTCGATCATTTTATGATAACATTTGATTACAGGGGACAAATTTATAGATTAAATGATTAAAACAAAAGATTATAGATGCTTTTTAGCATAAAAGAGGGGGCTTTTTTGCTTTGTGAACAATTTTAACACGGTTATAACGTTATTTTTCCTCTGTTATCTCGGCATATCAGTTCCGCTTCCACGTTTACGGCTGAAACATATCTTCTTAATAAGTCAACCGAGTAACGACCCGCTTCCAGCAGCCCCTCCTTGCCGGAATAACCATTCAGAATCATTAACAATGAAGTGGTCGACATTTCAATCTTGGTACGTTCCTCATCGCTAGTAGGCGTTCCTACACCCGCTACCTCATCCCGGTAGACAGGGAGACCGGCGATATTCAATTCACCACGTCCGATACCGTGATAAATCTCCCCTTCTTTTCCGACACCCAGTTCCAATCCGCCGACAATCTTATCCGCGTCAAATCCTCCGATAGAATAACCGCTACGGATAGAAACCAGATTGATGATATCCACCAAGGTATCTATCTTATATAAAGGAAGCCCGCGAAGTATCCGCCTTCTTAACGCCTCGGCGGAAGGGCGATACCGGTTCGGATCTTTCCCCAGACGTTTATAAGCCTGACGGGTAGCGAAAATAGGAGTCCACTTATTAATATCCTCTATCTTACTGGTAGAACGAATATCTTCCTCAACACGGGCAATGTCTTCCCAAAGACGCTCATTGGGCTCCGTGTTCTTTACTTGGCAAGCGATAGCCAGCACATGAAGATCGGGGCAAGCCTCCGATATCTCAGATGAAAGAGTGATTGAAATCATGTCTATTATAAGTTTGAGCCAATATAACTAAGATTTTCTCAAGCAGATCCCGGTAAGAATCCGCCCGCTTTTGACACCAAGGCGACGAGCGGAGAAATAATCCTCATGCCGCATATAAGTACAGATGCCAGCGACCTCTATATGCTCGGAGAGCAATCCTGCCTCCAACAATTGCAAACGGTTGGTTTCCCATAGATCGATATGCGCTTTTTGAGTCTCCGTGTTACGCCGAAGAATCCGCTCCATTGGAAATCCTGCCGTTTGAAAAGCTTTTACGACCTCCTCTCCCACCTCAAATGCCGCTTGACTGATAGAAGGGCCTATTCCGGCAACCAATTGAGCGGGATCGCAATCGTATGCCTCGATCATCAAGTTCGCAGCCTTACGAGCTATGCGTAAAACCGTACCCCGCCATCCCGCATGGATAGCAGCTACCACTTTACGATCTGGCGCATATAACAAGACAGGGACGCAATCTGCCGTAGATACGGCAACACATACCCCCGGAACATTCGTCACCAAAGCATCCACGCCTTCCAAACGCAGCTTTCGCTCTTTATCATCCAACGAAAGGAAAGAGGCGTCGATCACCAATACTCGATCCTCATGGGTCTGATGAGGCATAACCATATTCTTTGGGGAAATCCCGACCGCATCCGAGAGGAGCGCTAAGTTCTTCCGGATCAAACCCGGATCATCCTCGGTATAAATGCCCGGATTCATCGAAGCGAATGTTCCCGTACTCACGCCGCCACGACGTGTTGTCGTAAAATGAGAAATGTCGCGGAATCCGCTTAACCCGGAGAACCGTGACACCTCTATTTGCTTATTTTCCTGTAGATTCACCCTCGTCATCGTCCCAGTATTCCTCGTATTCCTCTTCAGGGTCATCCTCGTCCTCATCCACGGGGAAGATGTATTCGTCGTCGTCTTCAAATTCCAACGTGCTTACATCTATATTCTTATGGACAATTCGCTCTGTCTCATGGAAATTCTCCTTATTCAGCTCTTTCCATAAAAGGTCTTTCAACTCAACAATACCCAGTCCCGTGATAGAAGATATAAAGATATACGGAATTCCCTCCGGCAAGTCTCGCGACAAAGCCTCGATCAATTCCTCATCCAGCATATCGCTCTTGGTGATCGCCAGTACACGGCGCTTATCCAGCAATTCCGGATTATACTTCACCAACTCATTATGCAAGATCTCGTATTCTTTCTTGATATCATCCGCCTCAGCGGGAACCATGAACAATAACAATGAATTACGTTCGATATGACGCAAGAAACGCAGTCCCAAACCTTTACCATCGCTCGCCCCTTCGATAATACCCGGTATATCGGCCATTACGAACGAACGGTTATCACGATAACTCACGATGCCTAAATTAGGCTCCAACGTAGTAAAAGGATAGTTGGCGATCTTAGGCTTAGCGGCTGATACGACAGAAAGCAAGGTAGATTTACCGGCGTTCGGGAATCCTACCAAACCGACATCGGCCAGCAACTTCAACTGAAGGATCACCATACGTTCCAAAGCCGGCTCACCCGGTTGCGAATAACGGGGGGCTTGATTGGTAGCCGTCTTGAAGTTAAAATTACCCAGACCGCCACGACCGCCTTTCAGCAACATCACTTGCTGACCGTCTTCCGTAACATCGCAGATAAACTCGCCGGTCTCAGCGTCGTAAACAACCGTACCGCAAGGAACCTCGATCACCCGATCCTCCCCGTCTTTACCCGAGCTACGCTTCGCGCTACCACTCTCACCATTGGTGGCCATGATATGACGCTCATATTTCAAGTGAAGGAGCGTCCAGTAATTCCGGTTACCGCGGAGATACACATGACCTCCTCTCCCTCCATCGCCCCCGTCGGGACCTCCTTTCGGAATGTATTTCTCGCGACGGAAGTGAGAAGATCCTCTTCCGCCCTTTCCCGAGCGGCAATAGATCTTGACATAATCTACAAAGTTCGATTCAGCCATACTTTTAAATATTTATGATTTATAATGTATGATTTATGATTCCATATACACAGGATAATGCGTTGAAATCATAAATTACAAATCCGCATTATAACTTATCAATTGCCTCTTTGATACGGCCGAAGATATCCTCGATCGTTCCCATACCTTTGATGGCTACGTGCTTGCCTTCGCCTACATAGTAATCTGCCAAAGGCGCTGTTTGAGTATGGTAAACATCCAGTCTGGATTTGATGGTCTCCAAGTTATCGTCAGAACGTCCGGATACTTTACCACGCTCCAATAGACGTTTGATCAACTCCTCTTCCTCTACCTGGAGGTTCAACATAACGGAAACGTCAGTTCCACGCTCGTTCAACATCTTTTTCAAAGCCTTCGCTTGAGGGATCGTACGAGGAAAGCCATCGAAGATCACGCCCTTAGCCGGCTTCTTGCTATCCAATACATTCGCCAACATATCAACGATCAACTCGTCCGGAACCAATTGTCCCTTCTCGATATAATCCTTAGCGATCTTGCCCAGCTCAGTCTCTGCCTTCATCTCGCCACGTAATACGTCGCCAGTAGAGATATGATCCAAACCGTATTCTTTAATAATCAACTCACTTTGTGTTCCCTTACCTGAACCGGGAGCACCAAAAATAACTACGTTCAACATACTATTGTTCCTTTATTATATATAATGTATACTATTTTATTCCACAACCTTATAGATATCCTTATATGAACGGCCCAACTCATCATAATCCAAACCATGTCCCACGATAAAATCAGCGGGAATCTGTAAGCCTACATAATCAGGGACCAACTCACATTTCAAGGATTCCGGCTTGAAAAGCATCGTCGCCAATCTCACGTCGGCGGCACCCTTGCTCCGAAGCTTCTCCATCACGTAGCTCATCGTAAAGCCCGTATCGATAATATCTTCCAATAAGATCACCATACGCCCGCGAATATCGGCCTGCACAGGCATGATCTCATTCAATACGCCCGTACTGGATGTCCCTTGATACGAGGAATAACGAGCGAACGTCAGCTCACACGCAATATCCAGCTCACGCATCAGGTCGGCTACAAACATAAAAGCCCCGTTTAGCACACCCACGAATAGAGGATTCTTCCCTTCCACATCCGCTTTAATTTGAACGGCCATTCTAGCGATAGCCGCCTGAATATCCGACTCCGGAATAAACAGTTCAAATTCTTTGTCTTTTAGACGAATTCTATCCATAAATCTTTTGGTTTTCGAAGGGACAAATGTACAACTTTTTCGGTGATGCACAAAAAAGTGTAGCAACATACCAAAGTTTGTTATACATTTGTAAGCAGAATAAAAATCCCAGACATATAGAATTATGATTAAGATATTCGCTACAGACAAGGTAAAGGAGCTCGATCAATATACGATTCAACACGAGCCAATTAGTTCGATCAACCTAGTAGAACGTGCCGCTACGATGTTCGTCCATGAGTTTTGCCGGCACTACTCCAAGCAGATCCGCATCGTGATTTTCGCCGGTCAAGGCAACAACGGAGCCGACGCTTTGGCCATCGCCCGCCTTTTGAACGAGGAATCATACCGGGTAGAGACGTATCTATTTAACCCGACGGAGCATCTGTCCGTAGAGTGCGAGCAAAACAAGCAACGTCTGCTCGACATGGAACGGATCGAATTCACGGAAGTGGTCCGAGACTTTGAACCGCCGACGCTAACCGACCGAGACGTGGTGATCGATGGCCTGTTCGGTTCGGGATTGAACCGTCCTATCACCGGAGGTTTCGCCGCTATGGTCAATTATATCAACCAATCCGAGGCGGAAGTCGTAGCGATCGATATTCCATCCGGCTTATTCGGGGAGGATAATCGCAAGAATGACTCGGAGACAATCATCAAGGCCAACTTGACCTTGACATTCGGTTTCCCGAAACTAGCGTTTCTTTTTCCGGAGAATGAGCAATATGTAGGCGAGTGGAAAATACTGGACATCGGAATCCATCCGGACGCGGTTTATGAGACGGCTTCCCCTTACGCATTGGTCACGGAGGAGGATATATCCTATTCGTTAAAGTCTCGCAAGCGTTTCTCGCATAAAGGGACATTCGGCCATGCCTTATTAATCGCCGGAAGCAAAGGGAAAATGGGAGCCGCCCTATTATCCGCGAAGGCATGCTTACGGAGCGGAGCCGGACTATTGACCGTACATATCCCAACCCGAGGCGAATCGATATTCCAGACCGCTTTCCCGGAAGCGATGTTAAGCTTAGACGCAAATCCGGATTATTTCTCTACGGTTCCCGAGATCGGTAGTTACTCCGCTGTCGGTATGGGGCCAGGACTCGGACAGCATTTGGAATCCGCCGCCGCCATCGAACGCATCCTGCAATCCAGCGCAAAACCGGTCGTTATCGACGCGGACGCTATTAATATAATGGCATCCAACAAGGACTTATTTAATAAGATCCCGCCACGAAGCATCCTTACTCCCCATCCGAAAGAGTTCGACCGGATAGCAGGCGAGAGCACAAACTCATACGACCGTTTGATGAAAGCGCAATCTTTCGCCGTCGAGCATAAGATTTGTATCGTATTGAAAGGTGCTTACACCGCTATTTGCACCTCTACGGGAAATATATATTTCAATAGCACCGGAAATCCGGGTATGGCTACCGCAGGGAGCGGGGATGTATTAACCGGTATCATCCTCGGCCTATTGGCACAAGGCTATTCACCGGAGACGACAGCCGCTGTCGGAGTATTCTTGCATGGTACGGCCGGTGATCTTGCCGCCGCTTTCCGTTCGGAAGAGAGCATGATCGCCAGCGACATCACGGACATGCTCGGAAAAGCGTTTAAACAAATCAAGTAAATCATATTTTGCACTCACAAACAATCAATCTATGTTAGCAGAAGATTTATTTCCTTTTCTGAAAAATAAGAATACTTCGATAAACCTACAGACAACGGCTCAACAGGAAATCTATTTTCGCATCGAAAAAGACGAACATGGCTTTTTTATTTACATTGTAGATAAGGATGGACAGCCAGTCGTGGCAGACTATCACAATTTCAGCGGAGACACATTCAATCTACTCCGCATGATAGACAGCATCCAAGAGAAAAAAGAATCGCAATTCTCATGGGACACGAACAGACAAAGAATCTATCTCGGCGAATATGGGCACCTACTCTACATTGCCATCCGATGCGACAATTTACGAGACAGCCTAAACCGTCCTTTGAGACAAGGGCATGGAGCAACAAAACTGTTGCTCCATATCGAGGCATCCACTCTTGCCAACCGATTAGCCCCCCACTTTATCCTTCATACGGAAGATGGAGACTACGATAATTTCCAGCTGCTGTCCGACTCATTCGCCTTAGCCGGCCGGACCATCTATCCAATCGATCCTGTTGGCGAGAATTTCGTCCAATTGGCATTTTTCAACACGCCATTCAACGAAGCCCAGCTCGATCTCTACCTATCCGTCCTTTATTCCTATATGACCCATATAGACGTAAGCTACGAAGACTACGAGATCCTATTCTCCGATGAACAGATAAAGACAAAGCCAACGCTCATTTTCGAAAAAGCAGATGAAGACCAAGCGCTCTATCTCTACCTCACCCAGTCTATCCCTCAACAAAACGACCCGTGGTTGAAACAAATAGACCTCACTTGGATCGTACAAACGAACAGCGAAGGACGTACGATCAAATTGGCCAGAGTCTTGCAAACGCCTATTACCCCCCATAAGGAACAACTATTGAAGACGTTGGAGCGATACGCCTCTTCACGTCAACAAAAAAAAGACATCTACGAGGAAAACAACCACTTCATCGTACCTCCGGAAATAGCCTCGGCGTTCCTGCTTTACTCTCTGCCGGAGTTGCTGGACAATTATATTCTATTGGGTGCCGAGCGATTGAAAAAATACAATATCCAGCTGGTACATCCCCAATTAAACCTCACGCTCTCCTCAGGCATAGACTTTCTGGAGGGAGAGGCTTCCGTAGCGATCGAGCAAGAGTCTTTCTCGTTGCAAGACTTGTTGGCCCAATACAAGAAACAACGGTATATCACATTATCCAACGGCAACCGAGCCCTCCTCGATGCCAGTTATATACGCAAACTGGAACGAGTCTTCACCCGAGGAAAACGAAAGGGATCCACACGTCTCTCCTTCTTCGACCTCCCCGAGGTAGAGGAGCTGCTGGAACAGAGCTTGGAAGGAGATGCGTTCAAGCAACATCGCCAAATATACGAGGGATTCAACAACCTCGCGAAAGAGCCGTTTCAACCTTCTAAAGTAAAAGCCACCCTTCGCCCTTATCAACAAGAGGGCGTAAAATGGCTGAAATATCTATACGACAACAAGCTAGGAGGCTGCTTGGCCGACGATATGGGCTTAGGCAAGACATTGCAAACCATCACATTGCTGTCCTACCTGTATCCGAAGAGCAAACAACCGTCTCTGATCGTCATGCCCCGCAGCCTACTTTTCAACTGGCAAAACGAGTTACAAAAGTTCGCTCCTACCTTGAAAGTCTATACCTACTATGAAAACAGCAGGAATTTAGAAAAGGCACGCAAACATTCGCTCATCCTCACGACATACGCCATGGTACGCAATGACATAGAATGTTTCAAGGAAGAGAAGTTTCATTGTGTCATCCTCGATGAATCGCAGAACATCAAGAACGTCAACGCCCAAACCACGCAAGCCATCTATCTTTTACAGGCACAGCGACGCTTTGCCCTTAGCGGCACGCCTATCGAGAACAACCTGACAGAGCTATACTCCCTGTTCAGGTTCTTAAACCCCACTATGTTCGGCAGCTTCGACAACTTTAACCAAACCTATACGCTCCCGATCCAGCGAGACGGAGATAAAGAGACAATGTCTGCTCTCCGAAAAAAGATATCCCCTTTTCTCCTGCGCCGCTTGAAGAAAGACGTATTATCCGAATTGCCGGATCGCATGGAGCAGACCATATCCATCGATATGAGCGATGAACAAGCCAGCCTTTACGAAAAAAGACGGAGTTATTACTACCGGCAAATCAAGCAGACCATCGCGACCGAAGGTTTACAAAGATCAAAGTTCGTGATGTTCCAAGCCTTGAATGAGCTGCGCCGTATCGCCTCCATACCGGAAAACCTAAGCGACGGGGTGGTCACCTCCCCAAAACTCAGCTTGCTTATAGACAACTTATTGGATGCCATCTCGAACGGGCATAAGGCTGTAGTATTCTTTAATTTCATCGCAGGCTTGGAGCTGGCCGGAGAAATGCTAGACAACCACGGCATCGATTTCGTCAGCATGACCGGTTCCACGCATGACAGGAAAAGCCTAGTGGAACGTTTCCAAAACGACCCTCGCTGCAAGGTCTTCTTGATGACTTTAAAAACCGGCGGAGTCGGACTGAACCTCACGGCAGCCGATACCGTATTCATCTTCGAACCTTGGTGGAACAAGGCCGCCGAGGAACAAGGCATCAGCCGGTTGCATCGCATCGGGCAGACCAATAAGGTACTAAGCTATTCCTTGATAACCAGAGGGAGCATAGAGGAGAAAATCCAAGAGCTACAAGCTAAGAAGACCGAGCTTTTCAACGAGCTGATCGGCAACGACGCATCTACCTCCAAGGATTTATCAGAAGAAGATATCGACTTCATTTTAGGAAAATAAGCATCAAACATCATGATACAGAAAAAAAAAGACACCAATCCCATTAGTTTCACGACCAACCCGGCGTGCGCCGATCTCGTTCTATATGAATCGACAAGGAAGGAATACGCCAAATACTCACAGATCCTCCAGGCCTACACTAACAATTTATTAAAGGAGTGGTGTTCCGTTTTCTTCAAATTCCTAAAAAAGAAAAGCATCGCTATCGCAGAAAAGGCCGATCATTGCGAACAATTCATTCAGGAATTTAGCGTACGGCCCAGCAGCCCGGCAAAGATAACCGCCATCAATTTCCTCAGCATATTCTGGGCAAACAATCGCAACTTAGCGACCTACCTAAACACACTCCCGGAGCAAGAGCAGATCGTGTGGCGGCACGTCGTCCGCAATTGGTACATAGAGTCTCGTGAGGCTAAAAAATTATCCGGGATCGATTTCACCCTCTTCGAAGAAAGCTATTGGCACAGTATTGAATATCACAAGACGAACGCGAGCAGCTTATTTATCCTGACAAGTACCTCACGATACTCAATCTATAACACAGACAATCCTTGTTATTTATACTTACCCGAAGAACTCCGTAGGCAACTCTTGCCTTGGGCATTGAACCAGAGCCTTGAGGCACTGCCCACATGCCCGGAGCCGCCTTTATCTTCTCTCACGGTCTTCAATTGCGAGAAAAACATATTCACCGAGATCAGCCTCATCAATGGAATGCACATGCAAGGGACATTAGACGTGAACGAAAAAGGGAAATTGACCGCCTCGCAAATCAAAGCCGCCATAAAGATCATCGCCCCGGTGGAATTCTTCTGCGATGGCACCAACATAAACGGGACAGGCAGCCTGCGGGCCCAATTGCTATTCACCGTACAAGCACTGCTCCTAAAGACAGCCCCCAAAGAGAAATCGAATCCCGCGTCCATCAAACAGCTATTTACGAAAGTCATCCCCGCTTATTTTTATTACTTGATACCTCTATTACTTCCGCATATCACCGGCCTCAAATCGAATGAATACAGGCAGATTAGTTTCCGGAGTGCCCTGATAGACCAACTCTTGTCCATCATCGAAACAGCGGAAGGCACACCGTGGATTCCCGTACACGAATTGCTCGAATATCTCCAATATAAAAAAGGAAGCATCAACTATTGGAAATACATACACATGAGCCAACTCACCAATAAATGGGAGAAGGAGCAAATCACCTTAGATTTCTATTATCCAGAGGTCATCAAACCGCTCTACCTCGGATTTCTTTTCCTGATGGCGGCATTTGGATTACTCGACTTGGCTTATACCCCGCTTACAGAAAAGTCGCAGACCGCTTTCGAGACCTTACGATACATCCGACTGACCCCACTAGGCTCTTACGTGCTAGGCAAGCAGCCCAATTACACGATACAGGCCCTATCGGACACACAGGTCCCCTATTTCTCGTTGGATGAGCATATGCTTGTCATACGTGCGCTCCAAGAGAATAATCCCTACGAGTCGTTTCTTTCCAATATATCCACACATATAGGGCTACGCCGTTACCGGGTCAGCCCCTCCAGCGTATTAGCCCAATGCAAAAATCTGCAAGACGTGGAAAACACGATCCAATTCTTCAAGCAATACATTTGCGAAAATCCTCCACAAATCTGGAAAGAGTTCTTCCTCTCATTATTGAGACGAAGCCAATCCATCCAACCCGTAAAGAGCGAGCAATATGTCGTTTTACAGCTCAATAAGCAAGACGAAGAGTTATTGAAATTAATTTCCACGCACCCTGATATACGAAAATACGCGTCAAGGGCCGAGGATCACTTGCTCCTTGTCAAGAAAGATAAACTCAACCAGTTTACCGACTTGCTTAAAGCACATGGATACTTATTCTAACCCCTATAAAGTTTCTTTCCGTATTATTACTTGTCAACCTCTATATGTACTGATCGTTTCACAGAGGTGAAGAGATCGTATCACCTAGGTGAAACGATCGTATCACGGAGGTGAAAAGATCTCTTCACCTAGGTGAAACGATTAGATAGTACGGTGCTTTACGATACTATCCACCGTTCTTATCCCTAGAGTGGAAGCCAGCAATTACTATACGCATCCGTTAAAATAAACAAAAAAGGAGAAAGAGCTTACGTATCCCTTGCCCCAGAGTTGTCTCATATATAAACACCGACAAATTTGTATTAACAATAAAGCTATACGTACATGAAAATAACAATTGTATCATTCGCAATAGTAGCCGCTTTCGGCTTGATCGCCTGTGATAACACGAAGCATAACACATTGACCGAACAAGAAAAAGCGGAAGGCTGGGAACTTCTATTCGATGGGGAAACCCTGGATGGATGGCGGGATTATAACGGAACCGCCCTGACCGGACCCTGGGAAGTTGTAAACGGAACCATCCAGGCGGACGGGCAAGGGAGCGATGCCAGCGGATACATCGTCACCGACAAAGCCTATGAGAATTTCGAGCTTTCGTGGGACTGGAAAATAGCGAAAGGTGGGAATAGCGGCTTATTGTATCATGTGGTAGAGCGTCCTCAATTCCCGGTTCCCTACGTTACCGGCCCCGAGTATCAATTGATTGATGATATCAATTTCGCGGAACCCTTGGAAGATTGGCAACGTTGCGGGGTGGATTACGCGATGTATTTGCCGGACTTCAACACGATAAAAGTCAGCCCGGCGGGCGAATGGAACAACTCTAAGATTATTTTCGACAACGGGCATGTCACCTACTTTATGAACGGGCACAAGACCGTAGAGTTCGACACTTGGTCCGACGATTGGTTCTCCCGTAAGAACAGCGGTAAATGGGCGAACGCTCCCGAATACGGATTGGCTCATAAAGGCTTGATTTGCTTGCAAGACCACGGTTATCCCGCATGGTTTCGTAATATCAAGATCAAGGAACTTCCCCGCGAGACACGAGAGGCTCACTTATTTAACGGCAAGGACATCACGAACTGGGATAAATACGGAACAGAGCGATGGTACGTAAAAGACAGTTTGCTAATCTGCGAGAGTGGTCTGGATAAACAATACGGCTATCTAGCCACCCGGGAATATTACGACGATTTTGACCTTACCGTGGAATTTAAACAGGAAGCGGATGGTAATTCTGGCGTATTTATTCGTTCCTTTGTAGAAGAAAAAGACGTAAAGGTAAACGGCTGGCAAGTGGAAGTCGCCCCCAAAGGCTTTGACACGGGCGGTATCTACGAATCGTACGGCCGAGGATGGCTGATACAGATCCCGGACGAGAAGGAGAACATCCTGAAACAAGGAGAGTGGAACACGATGCGTATCCGCGTACAAGGAGAGAATGTACAGACTTGGCTCAACGGAGAGGAGATGATAAACATCCGGGATGAGAAGATCGGAGCCGGCCAAGGGCGTATCGCGCTGCAAATACATGATGGTGGCGGCATCAAGGTTCTTTGGCGCAACCTCCATTTACAAACATTATAGTATATCGTTTTCTTAAAGTTTAATAGTTATGAAAAACATTTCAAGAAGAAGTTTCCTCAAGACCGGAGCCGTAGCGGCGGCCGGACTGACCATCGTTCCGGGTTCCGTACTCGGCAAATCCTTCGGTCATACAGCGCCTAGTGACAAACTGAATATCGCGGGTATCGGTATCGGCGGCATGGGACGTCGTAACCTCGCCAACATGAACACGGAGAATATCGTGGCTTTATGCGACGTGGATTGGCATTACGCGGACAAGACCTTCAAGGATTATCCGAAGGCTAAACGCTTTAAGGACTGGCGAGTCATGTTCGATGAGATGGGTAAATCCATCGACGCGATTATGGTAGCCACCCCGGACCATACGCATGCCGGCATAACCGCCCACGCGATCACGCTAGGCAAGCATTGCTATACGCAGAAACCGCTTACCCACTCCGTTTACGAATCGCGCTTGCTTACCAAATTGGCGAAGAAATACCAAGTAGCTACCCAAATGGGTAACCAAGGTAACTCCTTCGATTGGTGCCGGCAGATCTCCGAATGGATACAGTCTGGCGTAATCGGCGACGTATACGAGGTACATTGCTGGACAGACCGCCCCATCTGGCCTCAAGGCTTGATGAAACCGAGCGATACCCCCAAATGCCCCAAGACGTTAGATTGGGATTTATGGATCGGACCGGCAGAGAAACGACCGTTTAATCCGGTATATACGCCTTGGAACTGGCGTGGATGGTGGGACTTCGGAACCGGAGCCTTGGGCGATATGGCCTGCCACATCATGGACCCGCTGTATTGGGCACTCGATTTGAAGTATCCGACCAGCGTAATCGGTAGCTCTACCTTGAGCAACCTCTACTCGCCTCCTCACGCGCAGATCGTAACCTATACATTCCCCGCCCGTCCGCCGAAAGGAAATGTAAAGATGCCGGAAGTAAAAGTATATTGGTACGATGGCGGCCTGATGCCTCCCCGTCCGGAAGAATTGAAAGACGGGCAGATGATGGGCGACGAGAATGGCGGTATCATCTTCATCGGTACGAAAGGAAAGATCATGACCGGCTGTTACGGAATGAACCCGACCTTATTACCGGTTTCCGACATGGAGCATTTCAACCAACCCAAACCTACGATCCCTAGAGTGAAAGGCGGCAACGGAGACATATGGTCTACCAACGCCCACGAGCAAGACTGGATCCGTGCTTGCAAAGAGTCCCCGGAAAACCGTACGGAGGCCTCTTCCAACTTCCAGTTCTCCGGTCCGTTCAACGAGATGGTCGTGATGGGAGTCTTGGCCGTTCGCCTCTCCGGATTGCAAGGCTTGCATCGTGAGTTACTATGGGATGGAGAGAACATGCGGTTCACGAACATCTCCCCGAACGATAAGATAAAGATCGTTACGGTGGATGACTTCAAGGTAATCGACGGAGATCCTCGTTTCGACCGTCGCTTCGCCGAGTTCAACGCCGCTGAAATGGCCAACGAATGGATCAAGCATACGTATAACAACGGTTTCTCCTTACCGGATATGCCTAGATAAACCTTTTAAATAGAAGCTGAATATGATAAGAAATATCTATAAATTAATGATAGCTCTCGTTTGCTGCCTGTTGGCCATTCCAACCGAAGCGCAGACGAAAGCCGAGAAGAACGGATGGCGTCTGGGCATGCAATCCTATAGTTTCCACCTGTTCACGTTGACAGAAGCTCTCGATAAGACCCAGGAGCTCGGATTGAAATATATCGAGATCTATCCCGGCCATAAACTCGGTGGTAAATGGGGGGATAAGGTATTCGATTTCAACCTCGACGCGCAAACCCAGAAAGAGATCAAGGAGCTAGCGGCATCCAAAGGCATCAAGATCGTAGGAACCGGGGTATATGTAGCCGACAAGTCTTCCGACTGGGAAAAGATGTTCAAGTTCGCCAAAGCGATGGACCTGGAGTTCATTACTTGCGAACCGGCTTTAAGCGATTGGGACTTGGTAGAGAAATTGTCCAAGCGATACAATATCCAGATCTCCGTCCATAATCACCCGCAGCCTTCCGAGTATTGGAAACCGGAGAACCTGCTGAAAGCCATCTCCGGACGCAGCCACTTATTAGGCTCTTGTTCCGACGTGGGCCATTGGCGTCGGGAGGGATTAAACCAGATCGATTGCTTAAAACAGCTCAAAGGCCGGATCATCTCTTTGCATTTCAAGGACATCGCCCCGAAGAAAGCCGGAGAGAAAGAGCAGCACGACGTGATCTGGGGCACAGGTATCCTAGATGTAAAAGGAATGTTGAAAGAACTCAAATCCCAGAATTTCAAGGGAGTATTCTCTATCGAGTACGAATACAACTGGGAAAACTCCGTACCGGATATTAAAGAATGTATCCAACACTTCAATAAGACAGCAAACGAAGTCTTATAATAGGGATTAGCATAATCTATAAAAAAGCAAGCGTATAGGCCCGGGGATCACTTTCCCCGCCTATACGTTCACCTTTCTAACACACGGGAATAAAATGGCATCTGACAGCAAAACAATCGAATTGATCAAACAAGGAGATATAGACGCTTTTAACACCCTGTTCAAATCTGTTTACCTACAGCTCTATATACATTGCCGGAAATTCATCCCCTACCCGGAAGAAGCGAAAGATATCCTACAGAACGTATTCCTCCGTTTCTGGGAAAAGCGGGAGGAGATCGATATCCACACGTCGTTAAACGCCTATCTATACAAGGCTATACAGAATGAATGTCTCAATTACCTGCGTTCTACCAGAACTATAGATATTTTACAATCAGAGGATTTGGAATTAAACAAGTATGAGGTCGTGGAAGAGGGCGATCCTTATTCTGATCTCAATGTACTAGAGATAGAGCAAATCACGGAAAATACAATAGAAGAATTACCGAATCAGTGTAAATCTATTTTCAAGCTGAGTCGCATAAACGGACTCAAGAACCAAGAAATAGCAGACAAACTGGATATTTCTGTTCGCACCGTAGAGACACAGATATACAGAGCTCTAAAGACTTTAAAAAGTAAATTAAAAGATTATCTGGCTTCTTGAAGATATAATACAAAAATCCATTAAGCTTGTAAGTAGCATATCGTTTTGATGTGTCACATATATAGAATCATAAAAAGACAATGAAGGAATATATTAAAGATATAATAGAGGAAAGCCTCAAAGATGAGGTAGCGGTTGATAAAGAATGGGAACGCTTGTTTTCATCCATAAAGGAGAAAGACATTCCACCCATGAAGACAAGAAGGCTATTCCTTCAATACATGAAATATGCCGCCGCAGTTCTTTTAGGTATAGTCGTTTCGTTATCAACATTATACTTTACGAATAAAGAGAGCTCATCGATTGTGGGGAATTACAAATTAGTAACGAGCAAAGGAGAGAAAAGTTATTTGCGACTACCGGATGGAACCAAGGTCTGGCTCAACTCTTGTACGACTTTAGAATACGCGGAGAATTATGGACATTCCAATCGTGATATCTACCTGGACGGTGAAGCTTATTTTGAAGTCGCCAAGAACAAGGAATTGCCATTCGTTGTAAAAACAAATGGTATCGACGTAAAAGCACTTGGTACAGCCTTCAATATATCCGCTTATATGGAAGACTCCCAACTGACCACGACCCTATTCAATGGCAAGGTAGCCGTACAACCTACGTTGAACAGGCAAGAGGTCTTACTAGAGCCTAACCAAGTAGCGGTTTATTATAAAAGTAGAAACAAGATAGAAGTAATGCCTTATAACAAAAAGCAGTTCGCTCAGTGGAGAGGAGGCTTCCTGTCTTTTGAAATGATGTATTTGCAAGATATAACAAAGTTGTTGGAAAGAAACTATAACGTTGTATTTCATTATGAAAATCAAGGAATAAAGAAGCTAAAGTTTAGCGGTAGTTTCCGCAATAACGAGGATTTGTCGGAGATCTTGAATGTAATAAGAACGAATACAGGCATTAACTATCAAATAATAAAGGATACTATAGTAATCGAATGATAAATTATTAATCTTAAAAACAGTCTTGCGTATGGAGAATACTGGTTATTAGTGCGACACGAGTGAAACAAAACATTGTAGATCTATTATTAATCTTAAATTCATTAATTATGGCTAATCATATAGGGAGTTCTGGTAGAACTAATTACAGCACCCTGAAAAAATCATTATTCTTAGGTTTGTGCTTAACCTTTTTCCAGCCGTATACAACAGCGGCATCAGCACAAATCATTTCCTTAAATATAACAAAGGGGACTATCACGGAAGTATTTAAAGCGATAGAAGATCAAAGTGAATACAAATTCTTCTATAATGATAATCAGATCAACTTGAACAAAAAGGTTGATGTTGCTATCAAAGGAGAGACGATCGAACAGGTATTAAGCAATGTATTCAAAGGCACAGACATCACGTATAAGATCGTCAAGAATCACGTTGTGCTCACGAATAAGTCCGTGCGAGAGATGGGAGTATCTTCTGTCAATCAAGCAGTAAAACGATTGACAGGACATGTCGCAAGCACGAATGGCGATCCGCTAGTCGGAGTAAACGTTGTAGTGAAAGGTACGACGATAGGAACCACGACGGATATAGACGGTAACTACAGCCTAGAGAACGTACCGGAAAACGCTATTATCGAGTTCTCGTACATTGGTTTCTTACAACAAGACATCAAAGCAAGTAATAGAAATAATATCAACGTCACTTTATCTGAAGATACCCAGAAGCTGGATGAGGTAGTAGTAGTAGGTTACGGTTCTTTCAAGAAAAGTGACTTGACGGGAGCCATATCGCAGATAAAAGGCGAGGAGATCTCTGCCCTTCCTCTGCGTAGCGCATCCGATGCCTTGCAAGGAAAGGTAGCCGGCGTGACCATCACGGCCAATTCCGGTAGCCCGGGTTCCTTGGGCGACGTGCGTATCCGTGGTGTCGGTACCCTCTCTCAATATGGAAACAACCCATTGTATGTAGTCGATGGCCTGCCACAAGGGGATATCGGATGGCTGAATCCTCGTGACATCGAGAATATAGAGGTCCTAAAAGACGCTTCCGCACAAGCTATCTATGGATCACGTGCGGCGAATGGTGTCGTATTAGTCACGACAAAACGAGGCGCGAGTGGAGAGAGTTACCGCAGTAATATTGAATTTGACATGAGCATAGGTTTCCAAGCAGCTTCCAAGCGTTATGATTTATTGGATGCCGAAGGCTTTATGGAATACAAGAACCGTGCGTACACGGCGGCTGGGAAAGAGCTGACCGACGATTTCGCCACCCCCGAAAAGCGGGAAGAGATCCTTTCTTTCCTCGGAAAGAATGGCGGACGTGAGGGTACAGACTGGTGGGACGAGATAAACCGTAAACCCAAAGAAGCCGTGAACCAAACCTACAACCTGGCTTTCTCCGGCGGTATGAATAAACTCAGATATCGTTCCAGCTTTAGCTACATGAACCATAAAGGTATCTTGAAAGGGTCCGATTATGAACGCTTATCCGGTAGATTAAACGTTGACTCGGAAGTGACGAAATGGTTGAACCTATCCGCAAATGTCAATGTGATCTATCAATCTCGCAAGAACATTCAAGAAAATGATTCCTACAACGCCACCGCGTTTATCGCCGCCGCCGCCGACCCGATCACGCCGGTATACCGTGACAACCTGGTAGACGTACCCGACTTCATGAGCGATCGGATATACAACGGATATGAGCCTACCAACCCATGGTCTCGCTACACTGGCGTGTTATACTCAAACAAGCAGAACCCATTGGCCCAAGTAGATCGTTCGGCTCGAAACGAATGGCATGGAATCTCCACGAAGAGTAATATCACAGGAGAATTTAAGTTATTCCCCTTCTTGACATTCAAGTCTAGTATCGCCGTCGATATCATGCGCGACCAAAGCGATGCCTTTACCCCTAAATATTACTTGGACGGAGACGAATACAGCTCGTACGCCAAAGTGGGCCGCACCAGCTACAACACGGACTATTGGGTATTCGATAATTACCTGACATACGCGGACAAGTTCGACAAGCACGCCATATCCGCCATGATCGGAACATCGGCGGAAAAGGAGCGTTACGAGGAGATATCAGCGTCAAAAGAGGGCATGGTAAACAACGATCCCAGCCAGCAAATCCTCAACGCGGGAACCATCAACCCCGCCGCTAGCGGCTATTTCCGCATCAACGCGTTGAACTCTTACTTCGGCCGTGTGTTCTATTCCTTTGATAACCGGTACATGATTACGGCGAATGTCCGCTGGGACGGCTCGTCCAAATTCGGGGCGGGTAATCGCTGGGGCTTCTTCCCGTCGGTATCCGGAGGCTGGAATTTCTCGGAGGAGCGTTTCCTGGAAAGCACGAAGAGCTGGTTGTCTCAAGGCAAGTTGAGAGTAGGCTGGGGAGAGATCGGTAACCAAACCATCCCGGCCGGGGCTTACCTCAGCCAATATGGCAATGGAAATCCCTCCATTTGGTACGCGCAGTATTATCAGTTCGGGATGGGCAATCCGGCCTTGTTCGCCTCTCGCTCGCAAGTGGGCAACCCTAACTTGAAATGGGAGACGACCCGCCAGTTGGACCTAGGCTTAGACCTCGCCTTCTTCGACGGTTCCCTGCGGGCTACGTTCGATTATTACTCCCGAGATACAAAGGACATGTTGGTACAAGTCCCCAGCCCCGCGGGTTTAGGATTCCCCAACACGCCGTGGGTAAACGCCGGTAGCATCAGCAACAAGGGCTTCGAGGTATCGATCGGCTACGATGGCAAGATAGGCAAAGACTTCAATTATCACTTGAACGGAAACCTTTCTACTTACAAGAACGAGATCAAGGACTTAGGCAGCGAGGCGAACATCCCGGGAAAGGGTGTCCACCTGGGATACTACACCTACACCATGACTGAAGTAGGGAAACCGATCGGATATTACTACGGCTATAAGACCGATGGCGTTTTCCAGACACAGGAAGAGGTGGATAGTTATAAGAACAACGACAAGACCGTCATGCCCAACGCCAAGCCGGGCGACTTGAAGTTCGTAGACTTGAACAAAGACGGGAAACTGGATGACGACGACCGTACGATGATCGGTAACCCACATCCCGACTTCACGTTCGGACTGACGCTGGGAGCCGAGTACAGAGGCTTCGACTTCTCCGCGTTCTTCCAAGGATCCGTGGGCAATGACCTGTTGAACATCGTGAAATACGATATCTACGGAGGCGTGGGTTGGTACAACGCCCCGAAAGATATCCTGACCACCTTCTGGGACGGCCCGGGTAGCACGAACGAGAACTTCGCCATCGACGCCGATAGCCGCCTGAACCGCGAGATGTCCGAATGGTTCGTCGAGAATGGCTCCTACGTACGCTTGAAGAACCTGCAGATCGGTTACACGATCCCGTCTTCCATCACCCGGAAGATCACGCTCAACAACCTGCGTGTATTCGTAGCGGCACAGAACCTGTTCACCATCACAGGATACTCCGGACTAGACCCGGAAATCGGTGAGTTCAACCAGAATCCTATTTATAAAGGCGTGGATATGGGATACTATCCGCAAGCGAGAACCTTTATGTTTGGTATTAGCATGAAACTATAATCTTTAAAATGAAGATAACATGAAATCAATTATAAATAAAAGCAAGGCTTGTATCGCCGCTTTACTTACAAGCGCACTTATCGTAAGCTGTAACTCAGACTTCTTGGATCGCCCTACCTACGGGGCATTGGATGAGACTACGTTCTTGAAGACGGAAGACGCAGGTTACAAACTATTGGTAAACTGCTATCAGCCGTTATTGGATATCTGGGCCTTCGAGCAAATGTGGTTCGACCTGGGAGACCAGATCACGGACGATTGCTCCAAGGGCGGCTCGGATGCGGCAGACCGCGTGACCATATCGGAATTGACCCGGGGAAACCCGCCGACAACAAATTCCATGCTCACCGATCTCTGGAACCACCGCTACAAGGTGGCTATCTCGGCGTGCAACGTATTCTTAGCCAATGTCACGCCGGAGACAGAGCTGATCGCCGCCGGAGGCGCATTTGTCAGCACCGACACCAAGGAACGTTGGATAGCGGAAGCCAAGTTCATGCGTGCGTTCTATTACTTCGACCTGGCTACCGTTTTCGCCAATGTCCCAATCATAGACAAGGTATTGGGAGCGGAAGATAAGAACACGATCGCGAAAGCCGACAAGGAGGAAGTCCGCAAATTCATCCTATCGGACCTGGATGCCGCTATCAACGACAAGAAACTGCCTAGCGCGAAGACACTCAGCGCCGACGACCAGGGACGTGTCACGCTAGAGGCCGCCCTATCGTTCAGGGCCCGCGTGAAGATGTTCTTTGGCGATTACGATGGTGCCAAATCGGATCTGAAAGCCGTCGTGGAAAGCGGCTCTTACGAATTGGTCGATGACTATCAGACCTTGTTTAACAGCAAGGCGAACGGCTACATGTCTAAAGAGGCTATATTTATCACATTACGTTCTTACCAACCCCCTTACAATTCATTAGCCTCCGTTGGTCCGCAAATGAATATGGGACGAAATGCTACCGGTGGCTGGGGAGGCGAATGTCCCACCAACGATCTAGTGAATGAATATGAGGTAGGAGATCCTCGCTTGGCACATACGATTATTTCTCATGGTGACGTGTTCTATAAAGCGGATATGGAAACGACAGAAACTCATGATTATTCCGGTTACGATAATTTCCCCAGACAACATAGCCATAAGCATTGGATCGATTATTCCAGAAGACCAACAGGTAGTTTACAAGAAACAGATTGGTCGTTCTACTACATCCGTTACGCGGACGTGCTATTGATGTACGCGGAATGCTTGATAGAGACAGGCGACAATAAGCAATTGGCCGTAGACTTGATTAACCAAGTGCGCCATCGCGCGTTCGTCACCTCCTCTCCTACGGATAGCTTCGCCAAGCTCCGCAAGTTCAACGTGCCGGAGGATAAAAAGGTAACGGAAGAGATCTTCAACGCGAAATACAAGGTAAAGACCTCGGACGATTTGCGCAAAGCCGTACGCCACGAACGCCGCGTAGAGCTGGCTTGCGAGGGGCGTCGCTATACGGACCTGCTCCGCTGGGGCATCTTCGAGCAGACCATGCAAGCCCTCAACAAGACGGAAGAAGGCCGGTATTCCGGAGCTGGAAGCAATGTCACCGACAAGACCTGGCCGTATCCGATCCCCCAAAACGAGATCGACTTCGTAGGTGGCTCCTTGATCCAGAACGAGAATTATTAGAACGCGATAATCATTCACAACAGATTTAGCCCTCTTAATAGCCTAGGCTCTCTTACCATAGAGAGTCTAGGCTTTCTCACCTCTCATAGCCTAGGCTCTATCACCTCTCATAGCCTAGGCTCTATCACCCCTCATAGACGAGGCTCTATCACCACACGTAGACGAGGCACTATCACCCCTCATAGCCTAGGCTCTATGAGCATACCATCTAAAAAATGTTAACGACCTATTCGGCACGTATTATTACGAGAATCCAGATAAAGAACACTGTCCTGGTTGGTTTTAAGCAAAATATTTCCTAGTTTTGCACGATAATATACCAAACTAAATAAACTGGGATATGAAGAATCTAATCATTATAGCTAGTTTACTCCTAGGGATGCCGCTTATGGCACAAACCAAGGTGGTAAAGAAGAACGCCGTGAAAGCGAATAATTTCGGGATCACCTACTCGCTGCCCAAGACCTCGCTAGTCGTAGACGCCGAAGTGACGAGGGTGACCTGCAAAGCCGGGCCTTACTATCAATACGCCGAGAAGTATCTAGGCGTGAAAGACGCGGTCACGGAAGACAAGGTTTATTTCGATCTCGGGAAAATCAGTCTGATCAACCGGGGATTACCCGACTCGGATAATACCTATATCGTAGAATTCAAGCAAGGCACCGTAGCCCCTTACGCGTATCTTACCGAAGACGGCCTATTATGCTCGATAAACGCGGAATATACACCCGGCGAATCCGAGCTCGACGCGGTAAAGAAGAACAAAGGCCCTCAGCAAAAGGTGACAGACACATCTGTCTTCTCGGAAGAATTACTGATGGCAGGCTCTACCGCCAAACAAGCCGAGGTAGCCGCCAAGCAAATCTACCGTATCCGCGAAAGCCGTTTGAACATCTTGACCGGCGAGGCGGATAACTTACCCCCCGATGGCGAGGCCATGAAGCTGGTGATCCAGCAATTGGAGGAGCAAGAAAAAGCATTGACAAACCTATTCACCGGGATCCTGGGCAAAGAGACCGAGCATTATGAGGTAAGCATTATCCCTCACGACGACCTCGACAAAGAGATATTGTTCCGTTTCTCCAAGCAGCTAGGTATCGTAGACACGGACGATTTAGGCGGCACACCGGTCTATATGAACTTGAAAGCGACAGAAAGAGCCCCGATCCTAGATGCCAAGGATGCCGAGAAGAAAGACAAATCATTGAAGGGGATCGTTTACAATGTTCCGGGTAAGGCCAGCATAGAAATACTCATGAACAAGAAACCGCTCTACAAGGGAGAGGCCCAGGTCACTCAATTCGGGACACGGGAAGGGCTAGCCCCCGTTATGTTTGAGGATAAGAAAGCGCCCGTCAAGGTTCTTTTCTATCCGGAAACCGGTGCCATAAAGCAAATAATTCAATAAGTATAAACTAATATTATCTAAAACACATGTTACAAGGACAACCTAAAGGACTCTACGCCCTAGCGCTCGCCAACACGGGCGAACGCTTCGGTTATTACACCATGCTTGCTATTTTCACGCTATTCCTGCAAGCGAAATTCGGCTATACAGCCTCCGAGACATCAACGATCTTCGCTAGCTTCTTAGCGTTCGTGTATTTTATGCCATTGATTGGCGGTATGATGGCCGATAAGTTCGGTTATGGAAAGATGGTTACCTCGGGTATCATCATCATGTTCCTGGGATATCTCCTGCTAGCGATCCCGATGGATGCCGAGGCCGGCAAGATGATGATGTTCGGATCTCTTGCCTTGATCGCCTGCGGAACCGGATTATTCAAAGGAAACTTGCAAGTGATGGTGGGTAACTTATATGATGCCCCGGAATATAGGAACAAGCGCGACCAAGCGTTCAGCCTATTCTATATGGCGATCAACATAGGCGCCATGTTCGCCCCTACCGCCGCCACTAAAATGACGGACTGGATGTTGGCGAAATACAATTTCACCTATGAGTCTCAAATACCCTCTTTGGCGCACCAGTTCCTGAACGGGACGATCTCCGCCGATAACGCCCAAGTACTAACGGACTTGCAAGCCTCACAGGGTTACACGGGCGATACGGCTACTTTCTGTTCCTCTTACATCGAGCGCTTATCCGAGGCTTACAATTACGGATTCGGTGTAGCTTGTATATCCTTGATCGTATCCATGGCGATCTATATGATCTTCCGCTCTACATTCAAGCACGCTGACGTGAACATGAAGCAAGCGCAAGCCGCTCACGTACAACAAGAGGAGCTGTCTCCTGCTGAGACCAAGCAACGTATCGTCGCCTTGTTATTGGTATTCGCCGTCGTATTATTCTTCTGGATGGCCTTCCACCAGAACGGATTGACCATGACGTTCTTCGCACGCGACTATACGGCAAACCAGGCCACCGGCCTTGACCGTCTGGGATTCGACGTCTTCAACCTGGCATTGCTAGCGATCGCCGTATATGGCATGTTCGCCATCTTCCAGTCTGAGGTCAAAAAGAATAAGATCATCGCCGCCGTGGTAAGTGCTGGCGCTTTGGTGATCTTAGCGGTTAAGTATATGGCTATGCCGGATACGATGACCATCCTGCCCCAGATGTTCCAACAGTTCAACCCGTTCTTCGTAGTGGTGCTTACCCCGGTGTCGTTGGCACTCTTCGGCTATCTGGCCAAGAAGAAGAAAGAGCCGTCCGCTCCGCGTAAGATCGGATTGGGTATGTTGATCGCGGCATGCGGTTTCCTTGTATTGGCGATCGGTTCCATGGGCTTGCCTACTCCGGACGCTTTGGCGGCCGACAACAAGCTCCAGGTATTGGTCTCTCCGAACTGGTTGATCTCGACTTATCTGGTATTGACCTTCGCCGAGTTGTTGCTTTCTCCGATGGGTATCTCTTTCGTTTCGAAGGTGGCTCCTCCTAAGTACAAAGGTATGATGATGGGTGGTTGGTTCGTGGCTACGGCTATCGGTAACTATTTGGTCGCTATCATCGGTTATTTGTGGGGTGGCATGGAGTTGTGGATGGTATGGAGCGTATTGATCGTTCTTTGCTTACTGTCCGCGTTGTTCATGTTCTCTATCATGAAGAAGCTGGATAAAGTGGCTTAATCATTGAGAATTAAGAAGTAGATGAGGAAGTCGTATACATATCGTTCGCAGGCGCTCCGTTTCAGAAGATGGAGCCGGAAGGCGTATGCGGCTTTCATCAGTGTACAGAGGGCTGTTACGATCGGGCAGTTGTCTTTTTCCATAGCCGACCGTTTCCAGAAGAAGAACTTGTCCTTACATACC
Organism: Parabacteroides sp.; assembly: GCA_028689545.1. Classification (GTDB taxonomy): domain Bacteria; phylum Bacteroidota; class Bacteroidia; order Bacteroidales; family Tannerellaceae; genus Parabacteroides. Next base: position 89,840 of record JAQVCX010000001.1, on the reverse strand, counting down.
GGTATCGCCGCGCTGATGGATGGAGTATCCGAAGTGGGCGAGGCGGAAAAGGAGAAGGAGGAGGAGAGCCAATGGAGTCTCGCTATATCGCAGGGACTATATGCGGCATTGCTTCCGGTATTGGTTTCGAATGAGATCGCTCATGCGGCTCATCGTGTAGCTCACTATACATTATATAATATAGCAAAGGCGAGAAGTATCCGAAAGGATATTTCCCGCCTTTCTTGTTTCCATCCGGTTGTAGAGACGGGGCGTGCCCCGTCTCATCCCCTCAAAATAGTAATTTAAGAATACTATCAGTCGATGGGAGACGGGGCACGCCCCGTCTCTACAACCGGGTATATATACGTAAAACTATCAAATTAGAGAAGATGACAATAGAAGAAGCAAAGCAGTACATCCTAGCGGGTGGGGAGATGAATGAGGAACAGGCTTTAAGCTTGGCGAATCAGCCGGACAAAGAGGCGCTTTACGAGGCCGCCCACCAAGTCACCCGCCATTTCATGGGGAATAAGTTCGACACTTGTTCCATCATCAACGCCAAAAGCGGCAATTGCAGCGAGGATTGCAAATGGTGCGCGCAGTCGGGACATTACAAGACCCTCGTGAACTTATACCCCCTGCTTCCCGCCAAGGAATGTGTCCATCATGCGGTATACAACCGGAAGCAGGGCATCCAGCGTTTTGCCCTGGTGACTAGCGGCAAGCGAGTATCGGATAAAGAAATGGAGCAGATCGCCGATACCATCCGCCAAATCAAGCGGCAAAGCGATATCAAATGCTGCGCCTCCATGGGATTGCTCACCCGCTCCCAACTCCAATCGCTTTACGATAGCGGCGTGGAGAATTATCACTGCAATATCGAGACCGCCCCTTCCTATTTTCGCCAGCTCTGTTCCACGCATACGATCGAGCAGAAGATGGAAACCATCCATACCGCCCGTGAGATCGGTTTCCGCATCTGTTGCGGTGGTATTATCGGCATGGGCGAGACGATGAAGGAACGGATCGAGATGGCTTGTTTCTTACGGAAAGAAGGAATCTTATCCATCCCTCTCAACTTATTACAACCGATACCGGGAACTCCCTTGGAGCATACGCAGATCTTACAAGAGGAGGAATGGCTGACAACGATCGCCCTTTTCCGCCTCATCAACCCGAACGCCTTCCTCCGTTTCTCCGGCGGACGGGCTAGGCTTAGCGAGGCCACGCAACGGAAATCCCTCTATATCGGGATCAACTCCGCTATCATCGGAGACTTATTAACGACCATCGGAAGCAAGGTAGAGGAAGACAAAGTCCTGTTTACCTCCGAAGGCTATTCACTCACCGAAAACACTGATTGGGAGAAATGACAACAACCGAACTTTTACAATACGACCGGGATCATCTATGGCATCCCTACACCTCGACCATCGACCCGCTGCCCGTCTATCCGGTAACCAAGGCGGAGGGCGTTACGATAACCCTCGCGGACGGCAGGGAACTGATAGACGGAATGTCCTCCTGGTGGGCCGCCGTCCATGGCTATAACCATCCGGTGCTCAACGCCGCCGCCAAAGCCCAACTGGATAAGATGAGCCATATCATGTTCGGGGGATTCACGCACGAGCCGGCCGTTGAGTTGGCCGCTAAATTACTGCCGCTACTTCCTCCTTCCATGGAAAAGATATTCCTAGCGGATAGTGGCTCGGTAGCCGTGGAGGTAGCCTTAAAGATGGCGATCCAGTATTGGCAGTCCAAAGGCATACCGGGAAAACATGCCTTCGCCACGATCCGTAGCGGCTATCACGGAGATACTTGGCACGCCATGTCGGTATGCGACCCGGTGACGGGCATGCACGGGATCTTCTCGGGAAGCCTCCCCATCCAATACTTCCTGCCTCAACCTCCGGTACGGTTCGGCGAGGAATGGAGAGAGGAGGCCATGGCTCCCTTGCGGGATCTGTTAGAACGGCACGCCGACAAGATCGCCGCCTTGATCTTGGAGCCGGTCGTGCAGGGGGCCGGGGGCATGTATTTCTATTCCCCCACGTTCCTCGTTCGTGCCCGGGAACTTTGCGACCAGTATAACGTCTTATTGATATTCGACGAGATAGCGACCGGCTTCGGGCGTACCGGAAAGTTGTTCGCCTGGGAACACGCCGGGGTAGAGCCCGATATCATGTGTATCGGAAAGGCCTTGACGGGTGGTTATCTTACACTTTCCGCCACCATCACGACGAAGCCGATAGCCGACACGATCTGTTCCGGCGAGGCGGGATGCTTTATGCACGGGCCTACGTTTATGGGGAATCCCTTGGCATGCGCCATTGCGTCGGCCTCCGTCTCTTTATTGATCGCCAGCCATTGGCAGGAGAACGTGAAGCGTATAGAGGAGCAATTGCGGACGGAACTGGCACCAGCCGCCGAGCTGCCCGAGGTAGCGGAGGTACGGGTGCTGGGGGCGATCGGGGTTATCGAGATGAAACATCCGGTGGATATGGCGGTATTGCAACGCCGCTTCGTAGAGGAAGGGATATGGGTGCGCCCGTTCGGACGGCTGGTTTACCTCATGCCTCCTTTCGTCATCTCCACGAACGAGCTATCCAAACTAACCTCCGGATTATTGAGAGTATTAACGCATAACTAACATATCTAGTTGTAGAGACGGGGCGTGCCCCGTCTCATCCCCTCAAAATAGTAACTTAAGAATACTATCAGTCGGCGGGAGACGGGGCACGCCCCGTCTCTACAACTGGATAATAGATACAACTGGGTAATAGATAAAACTAGGTAACATATAAAACCGGATAATAGATAAAACCGGGCAATATACAAATAGATGAAATCATATAACGAACAACTTACGGCTTTACAAGCCTCCGGGAATCTCAGGCATTTACCGGAAGTAGAGCATCAAGGGATGTGGGTATTGAAAGAGGGAACGCGTATGCTGAATCTCTCTTCCAACGATTACCTGGGACTGGCCAGCCGGCAGGATTTGCAAGAGGAGTTTCAAGCATCCATACAAGGACGCTTCTATCCCTACTCTTCCTCCTCATCCCGCCTGCTGACGGGCAATTTCTCCGTATATACGAAACTAGAGAAACAGATCGCCCGCTCCTTCGACCGGGAAGCCGCGTTGGTCTTCAATAGCGGCTATCATGCCAACACCGGAATCCTCCCGGCCTTGGCCGATAAGCAGACCTTATTACTCGCCGATAAGCTGGTGCACGCCAGCCTCATCGATGGCATCTTATTGAGTGGCTCCCCTTTCCTCCGCTATCGTCATAACGACTATGACCAGTTGGAACGCCTCGTACAGAAGAACGCCAGCCAATACGAGACGATCATCATCCTGACCGAAAGCGTATTCAGCATGGACGGGGATGTGGCGGACTTAAACCGCCTAGTAGCTATCAAGAGGCAATACCCCCATATTCTATTGTACGTAGACGAGGCTCACGCCATCGGTGCCCGTGGAAAGACGGGGCTAGGTATCGCCGAGGAGCAAAGCTGTATCCAAGAGATCGATCTATTGGTAGGCACTTTCGGCAAGGCGTTGGCTTCGATGGGGGCCTATCTGGTTTGCTCCCATACGATACGGGAATACCTGGTCAATACGATGCGCCCGCTCATATTCAGTACCGCCCTACCGCCGTTCCAGATCGCGTGGACTTCCTTCATCTGGGAGAAACTCCCCTCGCTCACGAAGGAACGGGAGAATCTGCTGGCGGATAGCCGGCTACTGGCGGAGGCTCTAACGGGCAAAGGCGGCGAGATCAGCCAAAGCCATATCATCCCCTTCATCGTAGGCGATAGCGCGGATTGCGTACGGAAAGCGGAAGAGTTGCAACGGAAAGGCTTCTATTGCCTCCCGGTTCGCCCGCCTACGGTGCCCCAAGGCACCTCCCGCATCCGCTTCTCCCTTACGGCAAACATTAGTAAGGAAGATATAAACCGGCTAATTGTAGAGACGGGGCGTGCCCCGTCTCCCACCGACTGATAGTATTCTTAAATTACTATTTTGAGGGGATGAGACGGGGCACGCCCCGTCTCTACAACCCTGGATAGATAACCGGATAGATAACCGGACAGATAACTGAATAGATAGTACATATATAAAATGAATGGATAGTATGTATATAGATAAGATAATAGACAAGCGATCTCCTCGTCTGATCCTCTGCCTCGCCGGCTGGTCCACCCCGCCGGAGCTTTTCCGCCATCTGGAAGTGCCGGGGCAGACAGACTTATGGATCGCCTACGATTACAGGACGCTCGCGTTCGAAGAGACATTCGCCCCTTATAAGGAGGTGCATCTCATCGCTTGGTCGTTAGGCGTATGGGTAGCCACCCATCTTTGGGCTGGCAAACGATCCTTTACCACGACGACCGCCCTTAACGGCACCCCTTTCCCCATTCACGATACGCTAGGCATCCCCACCGCTATCTTCGAGGGAACCCTCAGCCATATCAGCGAGGAAGGCATGCGCCGCTTTAACCGCAGGATGTGCGGAGATAAGGAGACGTTCAACCGCTATTCCGAACTCCCATCACGTCCGCTAGAGGAGATCAAGGAGGAACTGGAGTCTCTATACAACCAGATCCTCCCGGAAAAGCCCGAACCGGCCGATCCGCGTATATCCGCCTTTTGGGATCAAGCCATCCTATCCACCGAAGATAAGATCTTCCCGGCAATCAACCTCCGGAACTACTGGCAAGGCCACTGCCCCATCCAAGAGATCAAGGCACCTCATCTTCCTTTTTACCACTATCAAGCATGGAACGAACTATGGAAGTAATCGAGCAAGAACGCATCCGCCGACGTTTCAGCCAAGCGGCGAGTACCTACGACGATCACGCCGAAGCCCAGAAGCGGATATGCGCCCATCTGGTACAGCTACTGACCGCATACACCTCCTCCCATTTCCGCAGGGTGCTGGAAATAGGTTGCGGAAGCGGCGGATTCACCCGTTTGCTGAAACAAGAATGCCAGATCGAGGAATGGGTACTCAACGATCTCTGTGAGACTTGGCAAAGCGCCATCGAGGAGTTGTTCCCTTCCGCCCCTCCTCTATTCCTGCCCGGTGATGCCGAGCGAATGGTGTTCCCCGGCACGTTCGACTTGATAGCCTCGGCTTCCGCCCTGCAATGGATGAAAGACCTTCCGCGCTTCCTCCATAAGCTATCGTCTCTCCTATCGCCAGGGGGCGTGCTAGCTTTCAATACCTTCACGCCAGACAACCTGCACGAGATCAAGGAGCTGACCGGAGAAGGGCTCACCTATCCTACCACCGGGCAATTGAGGGAGTGGCTGTCCGCCGATTTCCACATCGTACATGAAGAGGAAGGACGCATCGCCTTGACCTTCCGGAATCCGCTGGAGGTGCTGAGACATCTAAAGTACACGGGCGTCACGGCCAACACCTCTTGTGTCTGGACACGAGGGAAACAAGAACGTTTCTGCCGGGATTATCAAGAGAGATTTCCCTCGGCGGATGGCGGAGTCTTATTAACTTATCGCCCGTCCTATCTCTTACTATATAAAAAGTAAGGATAAAGTAGCTCCTTCCTCTAATGCTACTGATCTTTTCACCTAGGTGATATGATCTCTTCACCTAGGTGAAACGATCTCTTCACCTCCGTGATACGATCTTTTCACCTAGGTGAAAAGATTAATACCATTAGAGGAAGAAGATAAATGTACCGTAGGAAAGTACTAAAATCAATAGAGAAAAGAAATTAAACAAACAAGTATATTAAGAGCAAGACAATGAAGAATCAAACGAAAGGAACCGTGTTATTTATCTCCGGTATAGACACGAACGTCGGAAAGACCGTAGCCACCGGAATGATCGCCAAGGCTTTGGCGAAAGCAGGAAAGAAAGTGATCACCCAGAAGATGGTCCAGACCGGGTGCGAGCGCATATCGGAGGATATCGAGGCACACCGCCAGATCCAAGGAATCCCCTTTACCGACGAGGACACGCGGGGGCTGACCTGCCCCTATGTATTCACCTATCCCTGCTCCCCCCATATGGCGGCGGCGAAAGATGGGCGAAGCATCGAGCTGGGCACGATCACCCAAGCTACCCGGCGATTGCGAGAGACCTACGAGTATGTATTGCTGGAAGGAGCCGGAGGACTGATGGTTCCGAACGACATGGAATCCCTTACGATCGATTACGTGAAGCAGCAGGCGTATCCCTTGATACTCGTCACGTCCGGCAAGCTGGGGAGCATCAACCATACTTTACTGAGCCTGTACGCTTGCGAACGGTATGGCATCGAGGTAAAAGCCATCGTCTATAACCAATATCCAAGCATCGACCCGCTGATCGAGGCGAATACCTTGGAGTATCTAACGGCCAAATTCCCGGAGATCCCCTTGATCCTCCTTCCGGAAATGAAAGAGGAAAGCGAGGAGCTTCCCGATATACATTCCTTATTATAAGAGAACAAGCCGATCGAGGGTGTGTCTCATCGAATAAACCCGGACGCAGACACACCCTAACCTTAGGGTGTAGCGCTAATATTTCTATTGCACGAGCCTTCGCCTAGCGCATAACGTGGAATAAATACCCAATAAATGAGGAAATAATACACAACCCGTCTTCCGAGGCCGTTCTATCGCTTTTTGTAATGAACTCATGAGAAAATGATTATACGATAACAGGGCGATCCTAGCATATCTGGCACGGTTTTCTCTCCTATACAAGTACATTTAAGTATTAATAAGACGTTTTTAAACAAAAAGAAATGAGAAATGTAAATGTATGGGGCATACTATTCCTGTGCCTACTCCTATTGCCCGGAGTGGCTCATGCCCAAAAAAGGCTTATAGAAGGGACTGTCATTTCCCTGGATGATAAGGAGCCCTTGATCGGGGCTACCGTTATCGTGAAGGGTAGTTTGTCGGGAGCGGAGACCGATCTAGACGGGCATTTCAAGCTAGAGGTTGAGCCTGACGCCAAATTCATTATCGTCGATTACATTGGCATGAGACAAAAGCAAGTACCCGTCCCGAAAGACAACACCCTGACCGTGGAGCTGGAGTCTGAGGCCATGAACCTAGACGAGGTGGTAGTGACCGGCTACGGTAATTATTCCCGTTCCTCCTTCACGGGATCGGCCAATACACTACGAGCCGATCTGCTGAAAGAGATGCCGGTTATCTCCGTAGAACAGAAGCTGCAAGGTATGACCTCCGGCGTAAGCATCACGGGAAGCTCCGGACAGCCAGGTGCCAACGCCTCGATCCGTATCCGGGGTATGGGTTCGTTCAACGCCTCGAACGAGCCTTTGTTCGTTATCGACGGTGTACCCGTCACCTCCGGAAGCCTTAGCACCGGAAGCGGCTCGGAAGCGTCGTATATGAACAACGCCAAGACGAACATCATGAGTACCATCAATCCTTCTGACATCGAGAACATCACGGTGATCAAGGACGCGGCCGCGGCTTCCCTCTATGGTTCGCGTGCCGCCAACGGCGTTATCCTGATCACCACCAAACAAGGATCGAAGGGGCGTACACGGGTTACCCTAAACGCCAGCGCCGGTTTCTCGGACGCTGCGGTAGACTTCCGTCCTACCCTCAATGGCGAGCAACGCAAGGAGCTGCTATACGAAGGACTGACCAACTACGCGCAAAACCAGATCGCCCACGATCCCAGCTCTTTCACCCAGACCCCCGAGGAATACGCCAACGCCAATATCGGGGCCTACACCTCCGTGCCCGCGTTGGGATATACGGATTGGAAAGATGTCTTGCTAAGACGTGCCGTACACCAGAACTACGAGGCTTCCATCTCGGGAGGATCCGAAAACACGACGATCTATAGCTCCCTGGGATACCAGAAGCAAGAGGGCTTGGTGGAAAACTCTTCCATGGAACGCTATTCGGGGCGTTTCAACTTACAGCAAAAGATAGGTAAACGAGGAGAGGCCGGAGCGAACATCATGTTCTCGCAAATCAACCAGGAGATGAACGAGGAGCGTACTTCCAGCATCAACCCGTTTTATTGCATAGCGGTGGCCACGCCTCCGTCTTATCCGGTATTTAATGAAGACGGATCGTATGCCAATACGTATCCCGGCTCTACCGTGAATCCCTTGCGGGATATGCGTACCGACTACAACCGGGTCCGCATGACCCGTATATTCGGCACGGCGCACGCGGCGGTAGAGATTATCGACGGGCTGAAGCTGAAAGAGGTCCTCAGCTACGATTATAGTATGCAAAAGGATGCCCGCTATTTCAACGCCTTAAGTGGAGCCGGGCCTAAGAGCGGAAGCGACGCCCAATCGTCCAAGGGTTTTATGGAATACGGGAAACTGATCTCGTCTACCTCCTTGAACTACGTGAAGACATTCGCGGACAAGCACCATCTGGACGTATTAGCCGCTTACGAGGCCGAGAGCTTCCAGACCGACAAGGCTTCCGGCGAGAAAAGCAAGATGCCTACCGACCAGTTGTTCGAGCCGGATAACGCGGCGGTATTGAACAGTTTCGTCTCTTCCACGCAAAACTATCGCTTGCTCTCTTACTTGACCCGCGCGAATTACGATTACGACAATCGGTATTATATAGCCGCCAGTTTCCGCCGCGACGGTAGCTCCCGGTTAGCGCCCGAGCACCGATGGGGCAACTTCTGGTCGGTTTCCGGTATGTGGCATCTGGGAGACGAAGCCTTCATGCAAGGCATCAAACCGGTATTGAGCGATGCCAAGATCCGGGCCTCTTATGGCGTGAACGGTAACCAACCGGGTTCGTACTATGGCTATATGGGATTGTATAGCTATGGAAAGAATTATATGGATAATCCCGGTTCGTACGAGAGCACGCAAGCCAATCCGAACCTGAAATGGGAGAAGAACTATAATATGAACATCGGCGTAGACTTGGCGTTTATAGACCGTATCTTCGTCACGCTGGAATACTACAACCGCGATACCAAGGACTTGCTTTACAACCGTCCGATCAGCGCCACCACGGGTTTCCTGAATTACCTGGGTAACCTAGGCCAACTGAACAACAAAGGATTCGAGCTGGAAGTACGTTCCCTCAATATCTCCAACGCCGACTTCAACTGGACTACGGTATTGAACCTTACGCACAATAAGAACAAGATCGTCGCCCTCGACGGGGAGCTAGACCAAGTAGTGGAAGGAAACTGGTTTATCCGGAAAGTGGGACTGCCTTTCAATACCTTCTACGTAAAAGAGTTTGCCGGGGTAGATCCCTCGAACGGCGACGCGCTCTATTACAAGAACACGGAGGATGAGAACGGCAACCTAGACCGTACCTTGACCAACAACGTGAACGAGGCACAGACCACACCCTACAAACACGCCGATCCAACGATTGCCGGTGGCCTTACCAACCTCCTTTCTTATAAATGGTTCGACCTGGGCTTCACCTTCACCTACTCATTGGGCGGCTACTCCTTCGATAAGACAGGTACGTATATCGAGACCGATGGAGCTAGCGAAGGAAACCGTAACTTACCGGTCTACGCCTTAGACCGCTGGCAAAAGCCCGGCGACATCACCGATATTCCCCGTTTCGTGCTGGGACGTTCCGACAAGGTAAGCGGCGGCTCTTCCCGCTTCGTACATAGCACGGATCATTTACGGTTGAAGAACCTTACGTTTGGAATCACCTTACCCCACAACTGGACCGACAAGGCGATGCTGGAAAAAGTACGGGTGTACTTCTCCGGAAGTAACTTACTGACGTGGGCGAGATGGAACCAATACGACCCGGAAGTGCCCGTATCTGGCGAGGTATTCTGCGAGACACCGCCCATGCGTACTTTCAGCTTTGGAGTGGAAGTCAATTTCTAAGAACATGAACCTATAATTCACCTTATAAAATAGAAATACAATGAAATGGTCAATTAAATATATCATAAGCGCTCTTCCGTTGTTGTTCACCGCTTGTTCGGGAGACTGGCTGGACTTGAATCCATCCACTTCCGCTACCAGCGAAAACGCCATACAATCCCTGGAAGACGCGAAGACGGCGTTGAATGGAATCTATCGCATCGCGTCGGAGCATAGTTATTATGGCGACAACTATCTTTATTACGCCGATTGCCGCGGCGAGGACGTGCAAGCCCGTATAGACAAAGGACCGGGAAGGCGTGTCTCTCCGTATTATCTGTTCAACGTATCCGCCGACGATGCTTTCAATATAACCAGAGTATGGAACCAGCCCTACATCGTGATCCACCAGGTCAATAGCCTAGTAGAGAAGATAGAGAAAGGCAGCATCCAAACTTCCGACACGAAGGAACTGGCCCGCGTGAAGGCAGAGGCGCTGGCGATGCGCGGTTTGGCCTTATTCGATTTAACCCGTCTCTTTGGAATGCCTTATACGCTGGATAACGGAGCCTCCTTGGGCGTGCCCATCGAGATAAAGGCAGAGTTGCCCACCCATCAACCCTCCCGCAACACGGTAGCCGAATGCTACAACCAAGCCATCAAGGACCTAACGGATGCCTTGCCCGACCTGGTATCGGCAAAAGCCGACGGCCATCAAAACGTATGGAGCGTGAAAGCGCTTCTATCCCGTATCTATTTATATATGAACGATAACGAGAACGCCTTGAAATATGCCCAAGAAGTAATCAACAACGGAGGCCTTTATACGTTGTTTACACATGATGAGTACACCTCCGTATGGGGAAAAGACTTCAATTCCGAATCCCTATTCGAGTTCTACTTTACGCTTACCGAGCCGGCCGGCGGTAGCGGCGGAGAAGGTGCTCCCATGATATATGCCGATAACGTGAAGGATTGGAACAATCTGGTCTTGACGAAAGAATTCTTGGATTTACTGGGAGAAGATCCGGACGATGTCCGTCACGCCCTATGCCGTTTGCCCCAGAAGCCAGACGAGGACCTGCTGCCCTCCGGTTCCACAGGACATCCTAAGTACCTGGCTAAATATCCGGGAAAGACCGGAGATGTCTTGACCGGAAACCCACAAGACAATAACTTATGTATCATCCGTCTTTCCGAAGTTTACCTGGATGCGGCGGAAGCCGCTTTCAAGTTGGGAAAACGGAGCGAGTCCTTGGGTTACCTGAACCAGATCGTCAGTCGTGCCAACCCCAACAAATCCATAAACGACTCCGGGCTTTCATTGGATCGCATTCTGAAAGAGCGCAGGAAGGAATTGGTTGGCGAAGGGCATGCGTTCTTTGATCATATGCGCAACAATATCCCGGTCACTCGCAAAGGAGGCTGGCATTTGCCGCAGCTCCCGAACGACGCGCAAGTGATCAATGCTTCCGATCCCCGGGTAGCGCTCCCGATTCCGCAAAGCGAGATCGACGCAAACCCGAATATCGTGCAGAACAAACGATAACTAACAACAAAAAAGAGGGTGTGTCCGAAGTCCGTATTTACTAGACTTCAGACACACCCTCCTCTTTTTATTGTATCGCTTATTTCTTTTTCAAGATCCGTTGGGCCGAATCCGATAAGACCACCAAGGCCCCGGCCAGTATCGCCGTATCTTTTATCACCAATCGCCCGGCCCCCGTTAATAACGGGAAACCAGATTCCCCGCTTCCAAGATCAGGCACCCAAACCTCCGGGGTAGTGACCAAGAAGGATAACGTACCGAACGTCATGACTATAGCCAATCCCGCTCCTACCAAACCGATCTTCGGCGAGAAAATACCGAGGAAAGTCAAGATACCGATCGCCATGATCAAGATACCCAAGCCACGAGAGAAACCATACGTGTTATTCTCTTGATGCCACTCATGCTTCGTCCGGTCGAACTCTCCTTCTTTTAACTTATACGTCTTATATTCGGGAGCGCTTTTCGTATAAAAGAAACTCATGAAAGGACTGTTCGCCACAAAGGGAACGATGCCTTCCGCTTCATAATTCCAAAACTTCAAACCGCCGATCCAGACAAATATGATCAAGATCGATATACGGATCAAATTAATACCTAGCTTCTGAGTAGAGGCCGTCACTTGCAAAAACGAGTAAAATAGGTCATTCAACTTTTTCATTTCATTGTTTGTTTTATAGCATTGAACTTATACCGCAAAGATCGGAAGAAACAGCTACCCCATAAATGGCGATATTACCGAATGAGTTAGCGATTATTCCTGTTTCTCTCTTTTCCGGTACTCAGAAACGCTTTCTCCCGTCATTTTCTTGAAAAAACGGCTGAATGTAGCTTGATCCTCGAAGCCCAAGATCTCCGTGATTTCCTTCGCGCTCTTCTGGCTATATAATAGCAAACGTTTGGCCTCAGCCTCAAGTCGTTCGTGAATGATCCGCAACGGGGAAGGTAATCCGCAAGCCGTAAAAAGATTGGATAAGGTCTTGGGGGAACGATGCAGCATATCCGCGTAATCCTGCACCATCTTCCTTTCCTTAAAATGATTATCTACCAATACATAGAACTGGCGGACCATATCGAACACCTTTTCCCGCTCCGGGCTTACCGAGAACTTCTCCCGGGCGATTCGTGTACATAGAATAATGAAACTCTTCAACAAGATTCGAAGCATCTCCTCTTGCAGATTGTCCTTGATCGCGTATTCATTCGCCAAGCTATTCGTTATGGCATCCAGCGAGGCAGACTGGGATTCCGTCAGCTTCAATCGCATCACGTTCGAAGTACCGTTGAACAAGAAGCCATTGCAAGACACCTCGTTGTCGTGCCCGAAAATACAGTAGAAATTACTGTTAAATAAAAGCGTCAGATATTCTCCGTCAATCTCCTCAAACACTATATGATGCAAGGGAGTCAAGGGGATGATCTCATCCTTCTCCAAGGTAGTAGGCACATGGTCGATCTCTACTCGCAACGAACCACTCCGCACCCATATGAATTTATAAAGCGTATTCTCTTTCTGCAAAGCAAGATTCGTATGATACGAATCAGTCAACGCTATATTACCTCTTAAGCGAGTATTAAAAGCATATTCCATAGATTTCTTCCTAAGTTTAAGATAGATGAAGATAACGATATTATAGAAACAAAAAAGAAAAGCGGAAGTTCACTTTATATTCAGCAAACTTCCGCGTCTCTAATCTTCAGAACCACTATGCGATTTATTTCGACTCTAATAAAATATCATCTATCAATTTCTTCAACTCATTCTTCGGCATAGCCCCTTGAACCATGTTCGGCTCTTTTTTCAGAGGGATAAACAATAAAGAAGGTACGCTGCGGATACCGAATACACTCGCCAAATCGGACTGCTTATCCACGTCTACCTTATAAACGTCGATCTTACCCTCATAGTCCTTACTGATCTCCTCCAAGACCGGAGCCAACATCTTACACGGACCGCACCAAGTGGCGTAGAAGTCAATGATGGCTGGTTTATCACCCTCGAACTTCCATGCGTTGGGGTTTGCCTCAAAGTTATACACTTTCTTTACGAAATCCTCTTGTGTTAATTCTGTTACTGTCATTTTATTTTCTGTATTATTGTTATTATTCTCATTATTCTTATTTCCATTACATGCGCTCGCCATTCCTATCCAAAGACTTGCGAACAATACGATACCTACCTTAATAAACCCCATCTTGAACCTCCTTTTTATTATTATTACTTTGTCTTTTATTTATATGGCAAAGTTCGTGTTATTTCCACGATCAAGAAATGGCTATATCGCCGGATAAGTTTGCGATACTTCCCGATCCCCCATCAAGAAAGCATAATGCCGAACCTTGGCTAGCAAGATCCGGCATTCCCTATATTCTTTTCCCGTAAAACCTCAATAGGTTACAAATGCAATTGCAAGCCGATAGAAACCGGATGCACCTTCGGGCCTTTCCCGTTTTCAAAGAGGTCGATCGGTGAATACTTGGCGTACAGGCCGATCCAGTCCCAACCGGCTTGAAATAAGAAATCCATCGTTACCGGGCGAATGTTCATGCCAGAATCCATTTTCTCCTTATGCTTTTCACCGGAAGCATCATTATATACGATCTTCGAGGAGGAACAAGTTTTGATCACACCGACTACACCCGCAGATAAGAAGAATTCACTCGAACGCTTTTTAGGTTGCCATTCCAATAGCAACGGAATAGTCAAGCTCGTGATATTCAATTTGCTCGCTTTCAACGTAACACCTTCAGGAGCCGGACGCAAAGCCGTAACACCATCTATCTCCTTGAGATACTCATTCGTATCTATACGATAACGGCTCCAGCGCATACCGGCACCGATCACCACCGCCCAACGATACCGAGAGAACGGAAACGCTTTTTCCAATACATTCAGATTATATTCCAACGAGTTTCCACTACGAAGAGAAACTCCGTCTACATCATTTATATGTAAACTTCCATCCGCAAAGTTCGCGAAGCCCATTCCAAAACCAGCCCAATGCGGATTGAAGTCCTTATCCCAAGTAGGCAGGGGGATATGAATAGACTTCACGTGCTTACGGCGTTCATAGCTTTGTCCGTCCCGGTAATGTCCCTCAAAGACCAGCTCGTCATCCACGGAATCTCCGTCCTCGTCTACCTCATACACTCTGACCTTCATGCGATCACCATTGTCCTTCACCTCGATACGCTTTCCATCGAGGGTAATAATCGTATCCCCAGCCAAAGGCTCAACCTCCGCGGCCATCAACCCGATTACCGGGAAGCAAGCCATTAAGACTAAAAGTATTCTTTTCATCTTCCTATCTGTTTTGTTTGTTTATAAATCTTTCTTCGTAAATAATAGCGTGATCAAATCATCACTATCCAAATCACCCTCGATGTACACCAAGGTTATTACCCCTTTCTTGCTGACCTTAAAAAGGACAAAACGGTTGATATCAGCTTCCACGCCCTTCAACTGGTAATAAGCGGAGACTACCCCTCCATCGTCTGTCACCTCCTTGATCTTCCGGGCCCCTTTCTGATCCGCTTCCAGACATTGGCGGGTAAATCGCAGGGCTTCCGGATCATCCTTGATCGTAATACTCTTATAACGAGTCATGCCATACGTCTCCAACATCTCGTTAGACAACTCCACCATCGTGACATTACGTTTTTTGCCATATCGTTGAAAGACTTCCTGAATCCTCAAGTCTTTCTGTGTCTCGGCAGCCGAGACACCACTAGGCATTAGGCAAAATACCGCCACCAGCAACCATAACATGTATTTGAACCGTCTCATATTTACAGTATTTTATTCATTATCATCAAATAAAGAACGAAGCTCGTTCAATTGGTTATCTATAATCACACGGTCGGTCTCATCACGGTCCGCTTCCGGGAAGTACTCGTCCGCAGGAGTAGCCACCTCCTGCAAAGCTTCCATCGCCATGGAGCGAACTTTATGAATATCCGTATAACAACGGCCGTTTATAACGACATAATTATCCGAGCAAAAACAAGGATCTACCGGATTCAGCAAATGGTTAAGCCCCAAAAGCAACAAGAAACTGGCGGCGATACCGGATACCAGATACAACACGGATCGTAAAGTAAACGTCTCCTTTTCCTCCACCTTTTCCGCATCCAACATAGAAAGGATATCCTCATCAATCGGGATCAACGCCTCATCCGGTTGCCCCTCTTTTCGGCTCTCTTCCTCCAAATAGGCAAACATAGGCGTATAGACCGCCAGCCTATCCGGAACATTCCCGGAAGTAAAGAAGGCTCGAAGTTCACGCTCTTCTTCCGAAGAGGTTTCTCCTTCAAAATATCGGTTTAATAACTCGTCTATGTCCATTTCTCTTGTTTATTTAATTGTAAAAACTGTTCCCTTATCCTTTTCCGAGCCCTTGAGAGATTCACCCGGACATTCTCGACCGGTGTAGCCGTAATCTCCGCGATCTCGGCTAACTCATAACCCTCTATATCCTTCATCCGGATAATGGTTTGCTGCAAAGTAGGTAACTGGGCGATCAAGCGCCGTATGCACTCGGCGGCATCCCTTTGCTCCAGTTGTTCGTCCGGACTTACCGCTTCCGATATCAATGTAACGCTCTCCAACTCCGATCCCTGCGGCTTTCGCAACCTCATCTTATCCAATGAAAGGTTTTTCGTAACCTGCATAGCCAGCGCCTCCACGCTATGGTAGGCATCCAGTTTTTCCCGGATATACCAAAGCTTTATGAATGCCTCTTGCACCACATCCTCAGCATCGGCTGTGTCCTCAACCAGTCTCCGGGAGAAATTCAACATCTTCTGCCGGAGAGGTAGTACGGTTATTTTAAACGTCTCAAGTTCCATTTCTATAATCAAGACGACAAAGGAAGAAAAACATATCATGGGGAATTAACTTATTTGGAAAAAACTTTGCCCCCCACACCACCCGCTTAGATAGGTGAGATGACGCAAATAGATAAGCCTTCGGTAAGGTCTTACGTATTCAAATAGAGCATAAAAACAAGGAGGTTTGCCTCACGCTTAACTCAGAGGCCCAGTTATTGAGAGAAAAAAGACTCTTTACGCATTAATACCGCAATGGCTTCGCGGTATTAATACGATGTCGGAATAGATACAGATAAGGAAAGAGATTACTGAAAATGATATTTCTGCCACGTATAGACTTTCGGTTCGCTCAAGTACGGCCCTATTTTCTCTCGGACTTCTTTACTCAGATATTGAGGAGTCGTATAAATGGCGGTCAAAGTCTGGTCGTCCGGGCTCAATCGATATTGGATTAAATCCATATCCAAATGTGAGGCGGCCTCTTGATAGGCTTCGTCTTTCTTATCCACTCCTTGCTTGATATACCAATCAGCGGTTGGCTGCGTGAATAAATCAGAAGTCGCCAAAGGCTCCCAGTTGGTCGTGAAAAACTCGATACGGCTATCCGGAACCGGTGCGTTTACCGTAGAGATCATACAAATGACGTAGGTATTGTTCACCAAGGGAAGCAACTTCAGCTCTACCGCGCTACGCTCCGTGGTTTGCAGCAAAAGGTAATCGTTCGTTAGCTTTTGCAGGGTAGAGAAGCCATTCATCGTATTTTTCAGCCGGGATTCTTTTCCGGAAGTATAAAGATCCACCAAATCCTTTCGCCAAGCGTGCTCCAATTGAGGGATGTACTGGTCCGGCATCGCCGTGAACACACTTGTCATATCTTGCGCGTTCATACCCAGCGCAAACACACAAATCAACAACGTAACTATAACTCGTCTCATTCTCTAATTTTCTATTTTGTCCCCAAATATAAGAATATCATTCCTAACAACACAAGGAATAAGTCGATCGCCTTGTTCTTTAAGTTTTTTTCATGGAAGAAGATGGCTCCCGCCAAGAATGTCACCAGTACGTTACTCCGGCGTACCATCGATACGATCGAGATCATGGAGTCCGGGAATGTCAAGGCATAAAAATAGACCCAATCCGCTATACATAAGAATACAGAGATAAAAACAATGTTCCATCGCCATTGGAAAGGCGTGCTTCTTTTCCGGTTCGGATACCAGAGGAACAATAGGATGAACGACATGATAACACATTGATAGACATTAAACCAGACTTGCACCGTCATAATATCCATGCTACGCATCAAATGCTTATCATATAATCCGCTCATCGCCCCGGTCAAGATAGACAAGACCGTGAAAAAGATCCATTTATTATGGGCGAAATTAATTCCTTCTTTCTTCCCCGAAGAGGAAAGGAGATAAAAGGAAGCGATAGAAAGCAAGACTCCGACCCATTGAAATAGATTCAGCCGCTCCCCGAAAAGAAGCATCGCGCCCAGTAGCGTAAGCACGGGCTGGCTAGCCTTGATCGGCCCGGTTATCGTCAGCGGCAGATGCTTCAAGGCAAAATACCCCGATATCCAAGAAGATAAGACGATCACGGCCTTTATCAACACTTTCACATGATCCTCCAAAGAGGCACGGGGCACATACACCATCGTTCCATCCAACCAATCCGTATAGAAAGAGAGCAAGATGAACGGAACGAAAATCAAACTGCTTATGAGCGTATTGAAGAATAAAACGGGAATAACGGCATTCCCGTTTAACGACATTTTTTTATTGACCTCGTAACAACCTAACAAGAAGGCGGAGAGGAAGGCTAAAGATAACCACATATTAGTTGACAGTTGATAGTTGACAGTTGATAGTTTATGAGAGGGTGATTGTTGAGAGACGCAAGGGATGGTTGACAGTTTTTATCGCTTTGCGCGACTGTCAACTGTCACTTGTCAACTGTCAACTAGAAAGAGTTTCTCCGGATACGTGACATCTACCAGGAACAGGGCGTGTCCCGGCACGGAGGTTCCGGCCTTGCAACGATCCTTTGCCTCAATCACGTTTCGGAAGCCGTCTATTGTCAAGCGTCCTCTTCCTACCTCTAGCAAAGTACCCACGATCGCACGCACCATATTACGGAGGAAACGGTCGGCACGGATCGTAAACACCCAGACACCCCCTTCTTGCGTCCAACCCGCATGTTGGATATGGCAATTATTCGTCTTTACATCCGTATGCAACTTACTGAAACTCGTAAAGTCGATATAATCGAATAAGACCTTACACGCCTCGTTCATCGCCTCGAAATCCAAACGACCGGGAAGTTTATAGACCAACTCGTAATTAAACGGATCTTTCTTTGTCGTAATATAATATTTATAGGTTCGTGAAGTAGCGTCGAAGCGGGCATGCGCTTCCGGTATGACAGGAACGACCTTATAAATGGCGATATCTTTAGGAAGAAGCCGGTTCAACTTCTCAGCAAGAAACGCCAGATCCCCGATCGGTTCCTCCCGATCAAAATGGGCGATCATTGAGCGAGCATGCACACCGGCATCGGTACGCCCAGCTCCCACGACAGGAACCGGCTCACGCATTAAAGTAGCCAAGGCCTCCTCTATAGATTGCTGCACCGTCATACCATTCGGCTGGATCTGCCAACCCCGGAAATTCTTTCCGTTATATCCCAGATATATAAAATATCGTCTCACGCTTATACTCTTTACTTTATCTTATAAAATACGGCACAAAGGTACAGAAATCCAGCCAAGCCATTGCCCAAATGGACTAAAAAGTTTAATTTCGCGGTCTGAAATGCTTCACATCTAAACTATCTAACATGTTTGAGACATTGCTTCAATCCTCTTATTTCGCTTTATTCCTGATCATAGCGCTTGGGTTCATGCTGGGCAGGATACAAATCAAGGGCCTCTCTCTAGACGTATCGGCGGTTATCTTCATCGCCTTGTTATTCGGCCATTTCGGTGTCATCATCCCTAAGGAACTGGGGAATATGGGACTGGTGTTATTCATCTTCACCATTGGTATACAAGCGGGACCTGGATTTTTCGACTCGTTCCGATCGAAAGGAAAGACGTTGATTATACTCACATTGTTGATAGTAGGCTCGGCTTGTCTCACAGGAGTGATATTCAAGTATCTGCTAGATATCGATACGCCGAGTATTGTCGGGCTGATAGCCGGAGCCTTGACCAGCACACCCGGTTTGGCGGTAGCGATCGATTCCACGCAATCCTCCGCTGCCTCTATCGCTTACGGTATCGCCTATCCTTTCGGCGTGATCGGCGTAATCCTTTTTGTTAAGCTATTGCCTAAGCTACTTCGCAAAGATCTAATCGCCGAGGCGAAAAGACTGGAGGATCAACGGAAAAGCCAGTATCCGACCTTACATACCGCGGCCTTTAAGGTGACAAATAAAAACATCTTCGGGAAAAGCCTGGCGCAATTGCAGGTACGGGCCATGACAGGTGCCGTAGTCTCGCGCATCAAACACGAGAATGTCACCTCCATGCCAACCCCACATACCTTATTGCATGAAAGTGATTACGTGAAAGCCGTAGGTACAGATAAATCGTTGGATCAATTAACCATACTACTCGGAGAACGCATCGAGGGAGATTTACCCTTGAGCAGCGGCCAGACCCTACAATCTCTGTTACTGACCAACAAAAGCATTATCAACAAATCACTTGGACATCTGAACCTACAAGGCACATTCGAATGTACGGTAACACGTGTACGCCGAAGCGGTATCGACCTCTCTCCCGAACCTAACTTGGTATTGAAATTCGGCGATAAGCTGATGGTAGCAGGAGAGAAAGAAAGCGTAAATGAACTCGCCCAATTCATAGGCAATGATGAGAAACGTCTTTCGGATACGGACTTTTTCCCGATCGCCATGGGTATCGTGCTCGGAGTCTTATTCGGGAAATTAAATATATCTTTCTCCGATACCATCTCGTTTTCCCCGGGCTTGACGGGTGGTATCCTAATAGTAGCCCTGGTATTAAGCGCCATCGGCAAGACCGGTCCGATCATCTGGTCTATGTCCGGTTCCGCCAATAACCTGCTTCGCCAATTGGGATTATTGTTATTCCTCTCCGAGGTAGGAACATCCGCCGGTGTAAATTTGGTTTCTACCTTCCAATCGAGCGGCTTGACCTTATTTGGAGTCGGCATCGCCATAACGATGGTTCCCATGGTCATCGCCTTACTAATAGGATATTATTATTTCAAGATCAATATACTAGATCTGGTAGGAACAATCGCCGGAGGCATGACCAGTACGCCGGGACTCGCCGCCGCGGATTCCATGACTGATAGCCCAGCCCCAAGCGTAGCCTACGCTACGGTCTATCCAATAGCGATGGTATTCTTGATCTTGTTTATACAAATGATAGCGAATTTGATCGTCTGATAGATTTTAGTATTCAGCGTTCTTATTTGAGAGATGGGGTAAGTAACAAGGATATCGATCCTCGTTCTTACCCCATCTCTTTTTATTTCACTTCGAATGTAGCTAGCAAAGCTTTATGATCTGTAGGCCATATCCCCGTAGGGGCGATAATAGGATCTTGACTGTCGAGATCCTTTTCCGTACGTTCCCCATATAAGACAGATCCTTCCGGACCAACGACCTGTATGTCTTTCAGTGCGATAGACCTGTCTGGATAATAATAAATAAAATCGATTCTTTCCCGATCGTCCGCCTCCGGAGACCAAGCCAATTTGCTTAAATCAACCTTAGGGTTATTTGCGGGGAAAGTAAATCCAGGATAAGCGACCGGATCCGGATAAATCTCACGGAAAGCATCCTTATAACCATCTTTGGCTAAGAGCATGGAACAATCCCAATTAACAACTATTCCCCGATGTTCCCTAATATCTTTCGTATCGGCTTGCCAATCCAAATGGGAAGGTTCGTTAAAATCACCACCGATCATGACAATTCGTCCTTGTTCCCGTTCTTTCCGGGCATCCTCTACAATCGCCCGCACCTCATCATCCCGGAAAGAAGCCCTGTTATCCGCCAATATGGAATCAACATCCACGATAGGTTGCTCCATCTTTTTCCATGTGCAACCATCATATCCCCGAGGTAAATAAGAAGAGCAATTCAGCCAATCCAAATGAGCGGAATACAAAACAATCTCTTTCCCTTTTATTTGAATAGTTGCCTTAATAACAGATCCCCGGTCATTTTTTAAGGGATAAACCACTTCTTGCGATTGTATCTCATACTTCGACAAGATACCCGTACTCACGCTTTCCTTTCCGTAATATTTAACGCCATGTTTCTCCAACTCCGACAGCAAATGGGGTATAAAAGAAACATCATTATAATTACGCACCTCACTGAAAGTAACCAAGTCTGGGTCCAACGCTATAATATTTTCCACAATAGCCGGGAAACCATTCTCCACGACCGTACCTTCCTGCCAGATATTAAATTGTAAGACCTTAATATCCTTACTGGAATGGCAAGCGGTCATGAAGACCGCCGCCAATACTAAACAGAACCAATGAATTCTCATAAAATAATCTTATTTCAATAACCACATCACATCGTTGGGTGTATCATTACCACCAAACTGTCTTTGGATCGCTTCCTCAATATTTGTCCGGTTCTGAGAATATTCCTCATCAGGGTACATCCAACGAATCGGTAATTGAGTCTTCACTTCATTCATGTTAGTCGCCGGATCAATCGGGACACGAGGGTATCCGGTACGACGATAATCGTAGTACGAATTAAACTTCAATTGGAAGAAAGATCCTATCAACTTTTGAGTCATGATCTGTTCCAATCCATTCTTGGCATCAAATTTAGCTTTTCCATTTAGATAATCATCTACGTAAGCCGCATCGATCGTCGCTCCATGGCGATATTCCTCCGGAGTGTTCTCCGTGGTAAAGTTCATGGCAGCTCTCACGCCATTCTCATAATGTTCTTTCGCGGAAGAAGGGGTTTTCCAACCACGCAAAGCGGCTTCCGCCAAGATAAATTGCAATTCCGAGTAAGCTATAAACTTAACCGGCTCTCCTTCAGCGACCCGATAATATCGCTTATTAATCGGGGAATGCAATCCTTTTGTAAACTCGGCTTGCACCTGTCCATATTCTAACACAGGATTCACACCGCTATACGCATCAAAGGAATCTCCCGGGTTTGAGGATAAATCAGGAGCCGGTTCCGCATAAAAGAAAAGACGTTTGTCTCCTAGGTTCTTCATCATATCCACCATAAAAGATGTCATTACCGGATAAGACCAGAAATTTTGCTTCTCATAATAGAACGGATACCATTGAGCGCTTTTCCCGGCATCATATACCCGTTGATACGAATCCGCCTCACTACGCATCAACGGCTCTGCCGCTACTTGTTCAAACAGGGAACGCACATTCATATCGCCTACCGTCTGTTTCTTACTCAACATATTCAAGACCCGAAGCGTAAAGCTATTCACGGTACGTTGCCATGTACTCACGTCACCGCCAAAAACAGGATCGCCATTCAGAGTCGAAGCCTTAGCGAACAATTCCGAAGCCTCACGCAGTTCCTTTAAGATCGTAGCGAACACTTCTTCTTGAGTATCGTATTTAGGAGAAAAAATACCCTCTTTCTCTCCCTTGATCGCCTCGGAACAAGGGACATCTCCCATCGACATGGTTGCTCCATAGAATATATAAGAACGGATAAAATGATTCAATGCCCGGTAAGCGTTCTTATCTTCCTCCGACATATCTGTATTTGCTTCCGCCAGTTCCAGCATTTTCTGGGCATCCATTAAATGATAGTAACTTTTAAAGTTATCTCGCTCGAATTTATTATAGAGGAACCATTCCATATGCTCGGTAAATGAAGTCGTTTTCATCAACCAAGAATCAGAGATAAACCATTTACCGTTATCACTCTCTGTTGTTTTCAAGATGATACGAGTCGCCAAGAAGTCCGGAGTAACTGTAGTTGGAGTATCCGGATTAAGGTTGACCTCGTCAAAATCTCCACAAGAGACCAACGCCAGAGATATCAATAAAGACGAAAATATCTTTTTCATAATCTATTTGCTATTAAAGTGTTAAATTAATATTAAAACCAATATATCGTGCGGTCGGCGTATTCAAGTTTTCTTTTCCACGATCCGGATCAGAGAACTTAAACTCTTTCGTCCACATCAATAAGTTCTGTCCGATCACACCTACCCGCACATTCTTCATCAAGATTTTCTGTGCGATAGAGGCAGGCAACGTATAGTTCAAAGCGACTTCTCTCAGTTTGATGAAAGAAGCGTCTTTAATATTTTGCCGAGCTTGATGGTCCCACGGATTCTCATTATATACTTGTGTATAATTCTGGTATGAAACAGGGACATCATTCGGGGCAAATACCCGGGTATCTTCCTGCACTTTGCCATACGGATCGTAAGAAGCGGAACCGCTGACCACTTTCACACCTTGTCCGATATAGTTTTGCTTACCATTAACCACCTCATCATAACGCCATTGATTATCACTATCCGGATGCGCTCCCGAATTCCACATCGCTTGCTCCGTCCAAGAATACATCAATCCACCGATACGACCATCAATGGAGATACTTAAATCAATATTCTTATAGGAGAATTTATTCGTCCAACCCAGATAGCATTTAGGATCCTTATATCCCATTACGGTCTCAAACTTATCTTTACGGTAGACCCGCTTGATGAACGATATTGCCCGCATGATCCGTTTCCCAATCGGTCATAAAGAACTTGTCATAGCGTTCCCCTTCACCAATACGAGGATCTTTGGAACTATGTACGGGATCCAGCTTGTCGTAATACCAATGCCAATAAGAGATATTCAGAGCACTCTCCCAATTAAACTCCTTCGTCACGACCGGCTTTCCGGATATCGTGATTTCCATACCTTTCTGCCGCAACTCTTCCGATGTATTCGTAATGATCTTCTCTGAACCGGAAGCCTGGGAGATATTCGCCTCGATCAATCGGTCATAACGCAATCGGGTAAAGTAGGTATAATCCAATCCTAGGCGATTATTGAAGAAACGGAAATCCGTTCCTAATTCGTAAGAGTTCTCCGTTTCCGGCTTAATATTCGGATCACGCAATTTGGTAGGGTAAGTAGCTGTAGACATTCCATTCCAAACATCGGTAGCGACCTCGAATACCCGATTGATATCATATACGTCCAAATCCTTCTTTGCTACCGTCCAAGAGGCACGTATCTTCCAGAAATCGAGCACTTCTTCTATCGGATTATAAAATGCGGTCGGGATAAAGCTCCCGGACACGGATGGATAGAAATAAGACCGGGAATCGGAGGGCAAGGTAGAAGACCAGTCATTACGTCCAGTCACATCTACGTAGATACCGCTTCTCCAAGATAAACCAACTTTACCGTAAACGCTATACAAGGCCTTCTCCTTTATCTTCTTTTCCACAGCCGGACGTTCTACCGAGGCATTCAAGGAATAAAAACCAGGAACAGACAAGCCTCCACGAGTATTAGAAGTGAATTCCGCCGTTTGATACCAATAAGAAGAAAGACCACCTATCACATCGATACCAAAATCTTTCCATTTGAAATCGCCATTCACGATCAAGTCATTATTGAAACTAGACCCGTCTTTGTCTCCATAGAAATAATAACCTCTCTTCTCGCCACTATCGCCTACGGACTGACGCTTCTCTTGATTATTGCTATAATTATCATAACCGGAACGGAACATCACCGAGAGATTCTTCAGAATCTCATAACTCAACGTCAAGTTCGTATTAAACAGATTATTATCTCTTTGATCTATCCGCTCATGCATAATATAGTATGGGTTATCATACCAGGAAGTAAATCCCCAGTTTTGCTGTTGATCTTTTACTTTCCAGTAATTCTTAAAATCACGGATATCATATTCCGTACCACCCCAGACTAACATATTGTACAGAATATTACCCCCACCATAATCCACCTTCGGCATATTAGGGGCCTTCTCTTTCTTATAAGAGAAACTGGCATCCAACTTAAATTTATTATAAGTAATATTACCTCCACCGTTAATGATATATTTATCCAAGGACGAGTTCGGGAACTGCCCGTTATGATGTACTTGAGTGGCCGATACACGGAAACCGCCTAATTTTCCGGATTGAGAAATATTCACGTTTGTATTTGTCACCAAGCTAGGACGCATGAAATTAGGGATATTATCACGACCTTTGGATAATAAAGGCATTTTCTTTAGCTCCATGGTCTCGGGGTCATATTGCTCTACCTCATGACCATCCATATAGTCACCCCACACATTACCGCTGTTATATTCGAGTTTCCCATAGTTTCCGGTACTGTATCCAGCTTGAGCCTTAGGCATATTCAGATATCCTACGCTAAACATCGTGTTATTAGATACATTTACTGTTAAAGTACCTTCTTTCCCACTCTTCTTCGTCGTGATCATCACCGCACCGGCACGCCCTCTAACACCATACAAAGCGGAAGCGGTAGCGCCTTTTAATACATCGATACTCTCGATATCATCCGCGCTGATATCGCTTAAAGTCATATTGCCGTAAGCCACACCGTCTATAACCACCAACGGATCCTCTCCTCTTAATTTCAACTCAGGTTTCTCGGATATCTCGGAGCTGTTATTGATAGACAAACCCGCAATCTTACCGGTCAAGCTACTCGCCACATCCGTACCTTTCACTACGGAAAGCTCCTCTCCTCCCACTTTCTGTACGGAATAGCCCAAGGCTTTCTCTTCCCTCTTGATACCCAAAGCGGTAACGATCACCTCATCTAGCTTTTGTGTATCTTCTTGTAACTTAATTGTATATACAGAAGCGCTGTTTACAGGAATCTCTTTTTGCACATAGCCGATGTACGAGACTAATAGAATCGCTTTATCCGGCACCTCCAGTATAAAATCCCCATCCAATCCGGTAATCGTACCGACCGTAGAACCTTTCACCACAACGTTCGCTCCAATAATCGGCTCACCATTCTGATCCGTAATCACACCCGTAATCTTTTTGAAAGACTGTAATTTGGCAGAAACTCCTGTTTCCGGATTCGTATCTTTTACAGACAAGATGATGTTTTTATCCAATATCTTATAAGTGATATTGGTGTCACCAAACAGGTCATCAAGTACAGAGAAAATATCTTTTCCCTCACTCTTGATAGACACTTTTCTTCTTGTGTTAATTTGCTTATTATCATAGAAAAAGCTGTATTCAGATTGACTCTCGATCTCTTCTAATACATTTTGGACTGATTCGTTTTGAGCCTTGATGGATAATAAGGCAGATTGCCCATACCCTGTAGCGGCATTGGCCATACTGATTGATCCAATTAACAGCATGCTAGCTAATTTCATACGCAATGGCATTCTGCTATGAATACTATAGATGTTTCCCATAGATTTGTATTATTTTTAATGGTTTAAATGTTAGAAAATCACTGTTTACTTTTTGCGGATAAGTTATTCATCCACTAATCAGACTAAGTTTGTTTCATGTCTTTTACAATTTTAAGGTTAAACAATTAATATACTATCACTTTCTTTTTTAATATCTCACCATCTTTTCCTGTCTCTTGGTGTATTGAGTAATTAACATGAGATGCTATTTTGAAATATTCTAAAATCCTCTCCAACCGTTGGTTCTTAAATATACCTGTAAAAGAACTCGATTGTAAACGCTGGTTCCGAACCTCAAACTCCACATTGAAACGTTTGCTCAATGTCCATAACACCTCTTTTAATGGAGTCTCTTTTAGAATAATCGTTCCATCTCTCCACGAGATATCCCTTTCTACATCGGCTTTGTGCTTATTAACGAACTTGCCAGTTCGATCATATATTACTCTATCGTCGGGCTGCATTAATAGAGAATGCTTCTGGTTTTTAGTATTCATATACGACAATCGTACTGAGCCGGAAACCAATGTCGTCGTAATAAATCCATTATCTCGATATGCGTCGATGTTAAATTCCGTACCAAGAACCTCTATTTCGACTTGATCCTCGTTTGAGTGGACTATAAATTTGCGGTTCGGTTCCTTGGCTACAGAAAAATAAGCCTCTCCATTTAATTCTACCTCCCGCAGTTCGGAAGTAAAAGTGGATGGATATTTGATATAAGTATCTGAATTTAACCATACTTTAGTACCATCTGGTAAGACGACAGAGCCTGTCATACCGGGATTCATACGCATCTCAATCAAGCGAGGTGACTCTTGCTTCCCCTCCAACATATAATAACTTAAACTCAGCAGCAAAGGGATAAAAAGAATAGCGGCTATTTGTTGGAATCTCGTTTTAAATAGAGTCCAAGACCGTTTTCGATACATTTTTCTTTTGACATTTCGCAATGCTTTCTCCGATGGGGTACTTTGTAAATTACGCAATGTGGTAACGGCAAATGTAATATAATGTATATCACGGGCGACCTTTCGGTTCTCCTCCGACGCTTGTATCCAATCTTCCACATACCCAATCTCTTCCTCCGTTACCTGTTTATTGAAGTAACGTAAGAGAAGAGACTCATTTATTTCGTATTTAGATCTGTCTTTCATAAGCTGTTTATATATAAGAGCCCTAAGTGAAGAAACCTCCTAAACAAAAAGTGAAAAAATTAGTGTTTTTCATCCATTTGCCCGGGCAACCGCACCCCATTTAATCCTTAGAAAATACAATAAGTTCAATATATGGGAGCTTTGATTTACTTGTTTGACAATCAAGCATTAACAAAATAATACCAATAAGGGCACCGATTTCTATACATAGTATTTCGTATTTCTATTAATAGTAATCGCCGTTTCTATAGATAGTAAAGCGGATTACTATGTCTCCAGTTTTCAAGAAATATACAATAAACAGTATGATCCCCCGCAGATAAATAATACATTTGGTGACCAAACATGATTATGAATGCGTATTCAACAAAGATGTGGATTTTGGTGCGATTGCCCTGGTATTTTTCATACATTCGCGACTAACAAAGAAATCAACAAGGTAACGATGGAGTTAAGGAGCGTGCAAAATGAGGATATCCGGCTTTTTTCGTCTATCCAGAATGGGGACGAGAAAGCTTTTGATCGCTTCTTTCTTAAATACTATCCGGTGCTATGTTCTTACGCGAATCAATTTGTGGATTTCGAAAATGGAGAAGAAATCGTACAAGAGATCATGATTTGGTTATGGGAAAATAAAGAGGTCGTCGTAATAGAGTCTTCTCCCATATCTTATTTATTCCGGGCGGTTCGCAATAATTGCCTGAAGCAGATCAATAAAGATGAGTTAAGAAAAAACATTCTAACGATTTTATATAACCATTCCGACACACCCTATGACGACCCCGATTTTTATATTGTAAAAGAATTAACCTCTAAAATAGAGAAAGCGCTCCATGAATTACCAGAAAGTTACAAGCAAGCCTTTGAGATGAATCGTTTCCAAGATATGACCTATCAAGAAATAGCCACAAAGCTAAACGTATCTCCCAAAACAGTCGATTACCGGATTCAACAGGCCCTAAAAATATTACGAGTCAAGTTGAAGGATTATTTGCCATTACTACTTAGCTTGTTGTCCTAAGAATCTCCTACTTGATTTTCGAAGTGTATCTTCTATCCACAATGAAGTATATATCCTATGAAAATCTCAAAAATTATATATATATTTGTGCATTCTCTTAAACTATACAAACATGCAAACGAATTTACAATTGAACCTTGCCTTCAACTATCTGGAAAATACCGGGACTAATATCTTCCTTACCGGAAAAGCGGGAACAGGAAAGACCACATTCTTAAAGAAACTTAAAGAGACTTCCCCCAAACGGATGATCGTGGTAGCGCCTACCGGAGTAGCGGCGATCAATGCTGGCGGTGTAACGATTCATTCCTTCTTTCAGCTACCTTTCGGACCGTATATACCGGGC
This sequence comes from Parabacteroides sp., assembly GCA_028689545.1. Taxonomy (GTDB): domain Bacteria; phylum Bacteroidota; class Bacteroidia; order Bacteroidales; family Tannerellaceae; genus Parabacteroides. The sequence goes on along the minus strand of JAQVCX010000001.1, from coordinate 60,678 downwards.
AGTGAGATGGCCACGGGGCAAAATAAATCCTTTTCCCATAAATTCAGCCGGGATAAGATCAATATCATCCGTAGTATGGACTTGCTCGTGATCGATGAGGTCAGTATGGTACGTGCCGATTTGCTGGACGCTATCAGTGATATGCTACGTCGTTACCGGGATAGGAATAAACCCTTTGGGGGCGTTCAATTATTATTGATCGGCGATTTGCAGCAATTAGCCCCCGTGGTGAAAGAAGAGGAATGGAACTTGCTGAAGGAGCATTACGCCTCTCCCTTCTTTTTTGATTGTAAGGCGCTTTCCGAGAGTGATTATCTTTGCATCGAGTTAACCCATGTATATCGCCAAGCGGACGATACCTTCGTACGCTTATTGAACAATATACGGGAAAACCGCTTCGACGAGAATACGCTACAGGCCTTAAACCAACGCTATGTCCCCAATTTCAAGCCGGATGACAAAGCGGGTTATATCACGCTGACAACCCATAATTATCAAGCCCAACAAATCAATAACCGGAAGCTACAAGAACTATCCAATAAGGCTTATACGTTCCGGGCGGAGATCAAGGATGATTTTCCGGCTTACTCCTACCCGACCGACGAAGCGTTGGAGCTAAAGAAAGACGCACAAGTCATGTTCGTAAAGAACGACTCTTCCGGCGAGAGGCGATATTATAACGGAAAGATCGGCCGAATCGTCTTCATCAGCCCGAGCAAGATTATCGTATCCGACAAATTAGGCAATGAGATCATCGTAGACCGGGAGACATGGACAAACGTAAAATATACGATCGACGAGAACACGAAGGAAATCACGGAAACAATCGCCGGCTCTTTCAGCCAATACCCGCTGAAAACCGCTTGGGCGATCACTATCCATAAAAGCCAGGGATTGACTTTCGAGCATGCCATCATCGACGCCTCCGCCGCTTTCTCGCACGGACAAGTCTACGTAGCCTTGAGCCGTTGCAAGACATTGGAAGGAATGGTATTGAGCAGCCCGATCACCCGGAACGCCATGATCAACGATGAGAAGATATCCAATTACACCTCTTCCCTTCCGGAGCGTCAACCGTGTGAGGACCAACTACGGCAAGCCCAACAACAATATTATTTGACGTTGGTAACCGAGCTATTCGACTTCAATCCCGTACAACAAAAGTTGCAATATGCCTCTTACATGGCATACACCCATCTGCAGAAACTATACCCGGAGTTAAGCAACCAATATCCCCGGGTTCGGGATTATTTCCGTTCGGATATAGTAGACGTAGGCGAACGTTTCTGCCAGCAACTCACCCGCATGATCTCCAGCACGAGTCTCTATGATACAGACGAGCATATACAAGACCGCATCCGAAAAGGTTGCGCTTACTTTCTGGAAAAGATCGAGACCTATTGCCAACCCTTGATAGAGGCTTCCGACGTGGAGATCGACAATAAAGAGGCTCGCAAAGCATTTACATCGGCGTTGAAAGCCTTCAGCGATGAGTTTACGATCAAGGTAGCCACCTTAAAAGCCTGCCAAGATGGTTTCCGCCTCATCGACTATCTATCCGCCAAGGCTAAAGCCAGCATCGAGGAATCGGCCCTTATCAATAAGCGGAAATCTACCCAAAAACCCGCGGTAGTGGGAGAACCTCTCTTCTCCTCCGATGTCGTACACCCCGAGCTATATGCCCATTTAAAACAATGGAGGCAAGAGCTTGCAGCAGAAAAGGGATTACCGCCTTACACGATCCTGCAGCAGAAAGCCTTGATCGGCATTTGCAACACGTTGCCCACCAACTCGAAAGAACTGTTGAAGATACCCGGGATCGGCAAAAAGGTCATGGCGAACTACGGGGAGACCCTATTAGAAATCGTATCCTCCTACTCACCTTCCACGCATGGGAGCGGGCAGTGAGGTACGAGGATAACTCATTATTTCACATTATTTCTTCAAATCGAAACCCAGCATCAGGCCGTCGTACTCACTTGCCAGCTTATTGATAGTTTGCAAGGTCGTATTGTTGGATATAGAAGAGACCGTGTTCAAGAACTTCAGCAACTTATCCGCGTTAAAAAGCAATGTCAGCTCATTACCGGAAAGGACGACATGGGCGGTAAGCGTAGAAACTGTCAGTTTCTTATTACCTACCGTGTACCGTAACGTCACCGTTTTATCCACCGGATTCACCGAGTAAGTACCTTTCAGGCTCCCCTTTTTCAACGCGCTCGTAAACGTACTATCCGAGTTAAAGGCATAATTAAATACGCCTTCCACGATACCTACTTTCGCGCAATATTCCTTCATTTTCTTCTCCGCCTCGGTAGCCGCCAAGCTTCCCGCTACATTCTTCAAGGCATTATCGCTTTCCAATCGCAAGGCTGGGTTCACATACGTCCAAGTTCCCTGTAAACTCTCGAAAGTCACGGCTTTCCCTCCGGTGACAGAGGTCACGGCGTTCTTTACGGCAGATGAATTTAAGATATCTTTCAAGGACTGTCCCCTCATGTTTCCGGGAATCAACAAAAGGCCGCAGAAGGCCATCCACACACATAGTAACTTTTTCATCTTTTTGTTTTTTTACTCAGTTTGAAAATCTGCCAAAGATACGAATATTATTCATACATTCGCTTAAGCGCAGGCTTCATATACACACTTAACTCTTAGGCCTCACACACTTGGCTCTTACGGCCGGAACTATTAACTAATTCAGCCCACACACTTAAGTGCGTGGGGCCATACAAATAAGTGTTAGAACGCATTCGGTTCACTCCTCTTAACCGACCGGCCATCTCCTACTCACCTTCCAATCAAAAAAGGCCATCCCGTTTCCGAGATGGCCTTCTTTTATTTGTATCAAGAAACTTCCGATTATAACTTGTCGTTAGAAGCAAGAACGTTGATGATCTTGTGTTTGTAAAGTTTCTCCATGTTATCACGAGCCGGGCCCAGATATTTACGAGGATCGAATTCAGCCGGTTTCTCAGCGAAAGTCTTGCGGATAGCAGCAGTCATCGCCAAACGAGAGTCTGAGTCGATATTGATCTTACAAACAGCAGACTTAGCGGCCTTACGCAACTCCTCTTCAGGAATACCGATAGCAGCCTTCAAAGCACCACCGAACTTATTGATAGTCTCAACCTCTTCCTGAGGAACAGAAGAAGAACCGTGAAGAACGATAGGGAATCCCGGAAGTTTCTCCATTACAGCGTCCAATACATTGAATGCCAATGGAGGAGGTACCATACGGCCAGTAGCCGGATCGATATGGCATTGTTCCGGTGTAAATTTATAAGCACCGTGAGAAGTACCAATTGAGATAGCCAAAGAATCGCAACCTGTACGGTGAGCGAAATCAATTACTTCCTCAGGATCCGTATAAGTATGGTGGTCTGAAGAAACCTCATCCTCTACACCTGCCAATACACCAAGCTCGCCTTCTACAGTTACATCAAATTGATGAGCGTACTCAACAACCTTCTTAGTCAAAGCAACGTTCTCTTCGTAAGGAAGGTGAGAACCGTCGATCATTACAGATGAGAAACCAGAGTCGATACAGCTCTTGCAAGTCTCAAACGTATCACCATGGTCTAAGTGAAGAACGATCTGAGGATTCGGGCAACCTAATTCCTTAGCATATTCAACAGCACCTTGTGCCATGTAACGAAGCAAAGTAGCGTTTGCGTATTGGCGAGCGCCCTTAGAAACCTGTAAGATAACCGGAGATTTTGTCTCTACAGCAGCCTTTACGATAGCCTGCATCTGTTCCATATTATTGAAGTTGAATGCAGGGATAGCATATCCGCCCTTGATAGCCTTAGCGAACATTTCTTTTGTGTTCACCAAGCCCAAATCTTTGTAATTTACCATAGTTGTTATTATGTTATTACGTTAATGATTAAAAACTTGCACAAAGATAATCAAGATTCACGACAAATAATGCCTTAAAGCATATAAAATAACACAAAATCAATGTCCTCTGAAAAAATAATACGATTTTCTTTGTTTGTTTGTGGCAAAGCCTTACCTTTGCAAGCCAAAATACCGGTTACCATATATATACAGAGTATAAATTAAATATAGATAATAAAGCAATGAAAAAAGGTATTCATCCTGAAAACTATCGTCCTGTAGTATTTAAGGACATGTCAAACGATGATGTATTCATCACTCGTTCTACAATTAACGCTAAAGAGACGATCGAGATTGACGGCGTAACTTATCCGTTGGTAAAGGTCGAGATCTCTAGTACTTCTCACCCGTTCTACACTGGTAAGTCTAAGTTGGTCGATACAGCCGGACGTGTTGATAAGTTCATGAGCCGTTATGGTAACCGTCATAAGAAATAAGATTTCTTTCTTTTAAGAAATAAAAAAAGGTCACGATTTGTATCGTGGCCTTTTTTTGTATCTTTGCCGGAGTTAACAGAATGAAATATCATGGCAAAAACGAAAGAACAATTACTAAACATACTGGATCAGTTCCAGTTGGACGAGAAAGTAGTTTCCGCTGAACCATTCGGAAACGGACACATCAATGATACATTAAAAGTGACCAACGAGAAAGGGGAGATCAAATACGTGCTACAACGTATCAACCATTTGATCTTCACCAATGTGGACATGCTGCAAAACAACATCCACGTGGTTACCACTCATATCCGTAAGAAACTGGAGGAAAAAGGGGAGACGGACATCGACCGCAAGGTATTGACCTTCTTGCCGACTAAAGACGGGAAAAAATATTATTTCGACGGAGATAGTTATTGGCGGGTATGCCTATTCATCCCTCGCAGCAAAAGCTATGAGGAAGTAACTCCCGAGCTTTCTTACGAGGCCGGCAAGGCGTTCGGCGATTTCCAGACCATGTTGTCCGATATACCCGAGGGTACGCTGGGCGAGACCATCCCGGATTTCCATAACATGGAGTTCCGCTTGCGACAATTCCATGAGGCCGTAGCCGCTAATCCGGCAGGCCGGCTGGAAGAGGTGAAAGATTTGGTAGAGGAGATAGAGAAACGTGCCGAGGCGATGTGCATCCAAGAACGCCTGTACCGTGACGGTCAACTGAAGAAACGTACGAACCATTGCGATACGAAAGTAAATAACATGATGTTCGACGCTGATAGCGACAAGGTGCTTTGCGTGATCGACTTGGATACCGTAATGCCGGGCTTCGTCCTTTCCGATATCGGCGACTTTATCCGTACCGGAGCCAATACAGGTGCCGAGGACGATGAGAATCTGGATAACGTAAACGTTAATATGGAGATTTTCAAAGCCTATACCCGCGGATATATGGAAAAGGCCAAGGCGTTCTTAACACCTACCGAGATCAAATTGTTGCCTTACGGTGGCCGCTTATTGACGTATATGCAGACCGTTCGCTTCTTAACGGATTATATCAACGGCGATACCTATTATAAGATCCATAGCCCGAAACACAACTTAATCCGCACGAAAGCCCAATTCAAGCTACTTCAGAGCTTGGAAGCCCATGCGGAAGAGATGGATCTGTTCATGAATCAATGGTTATAATATAAAGTAACTAAGGAATATAAAAACGGGCGGGGTGACTCATCGATTCATCCCGCCCGTTCCTTTCAAGCGAACCAAATCTTAAACCTTGTCAATCCATCCGCGTAAGAGCGGAGAGAGAACCGGCAATCATGTTTCAATAGCACCTCACGGATAAAGATCAAGCCGATGCCTTGTCCGTTCGGTTTCGTAGAGAAGAACGGGCTGAATAGTTTCGTTTCCGTCTCCTTGTCGATGCCCTTGCCCGTATCGGCGATCTCCAGACAGATGGGACGGACAGTCGTCCGGATATAGATCTTTCCATCCCGCTCGATGGATTCGGCGGCATTCTTGATAATATTGACCAAGACTTGCTCGAATAAGGAATTATCCAAATTCACGACGGGAGATTCCTCGCTCAAATCCATGACAATCTCGATATTCCGGTTCTGGCAAACCGTCTCCATAAAGCGTTTGCAAGCGGACACCACTTGGTTCAGTTCTTGCGGGCGGCTCTGGGGTTCGGGAATACGTACCACATCGGCGAAATTGGTGATGAAATGGCTCATGCTATAGCAGCGTTCTATGGAGACCCGCAAGACCTCGCGGACATCCTCCATATCTTCCATACCACTGAAAGTAGATTCCAGCGTATCCAAAGTAGAGGTAATACCCGCGGTCGTATTATTCACCTCATGAGAGATCATACGTATCACCTTCTCATACGCCTTCTTCTCGGCCTTGAACACCTCTTGGGTCAACGTCTCTATCAAATAAAATTGGTGGTGAAAGCCCCGGTCCACGAATGAGGAATGCGTACATTTATAAATATTAGCGTCGTTCAGCCGGACGGTCTGCGCTTGATACATCGGAACCCGCACCAATTCTTCCGCCAAGGGAGAATCTAGTTGGAGAAAACGTTTTCCCTCCATATCCTCCGAGCTTCGCGCGCCAAACAATTTACACGCCGCCGGGTTCATGGACAGGATCTCCTCATCCAAGTTCAAGATGATCACCCCCATTGGAGAGGCGTTGACCAGCAAGTCCAAGAAATGGTTTTGCTCCCGGAGATGCAAACGCTCATTCTTCAACTGCTCCATCATCTTATTAAACACATCGACCACCCGGTCCGCCTCCGTTTGCCCTACCTTTCCCAAGCGGGAACTAAAGTCTTGCTCTTTCAACAGCTCCATGCCGTTTCCGATGATATGCAAGGGCTTTATGATACGGCGATAAAAGACAAATAAATAGACAATCGTAAGTAATACCAAGGCTTCTACCGCGAAAAACATCCGGATAGAAGACGTATAAAAGACATAATAAGTCACCACTGCCAATATAGCCAACAGCAGTGTCGTCAATATCCAGAATAATCCTTTCAGCCTCATCCTCGTCTCTTCTTATTTATCGATCGGGATTCCGTATTTCTCTAATCTCCGGTACAAAGCGGCACGGCTGATTCCCAAAGCCGTGGCTACATGCGATAAGTTCCCCCCATGCGCTTCCAAAGAGCGTAAAATGGTTTGCTTCTCTAGCTCATCCAAGGTAAGCCCCTCCAAAGAAGACGGAATCATTGATTTAGGACCTAGTGTATTTACGGAATGACCCTCGAAATCCGTGGCATCCAAGAGCGTCTTACCCGATACGAGGATCGTACGCTCCACCAAGTTCTTCAACTCACGGATATTACCGGGAAAAGGAAGACGGCTTAAATAGGCCTGGGCATCCGATGAAAACTCGACCCTCGATAACCCATTGACCTCCGATTGCTTATCCGCGAAATACCGGGCCAGCAATGGGATATCCTCCCTTCGCTCACGCAAAGCGGGTAAATGCACCGTGATCAAGTTGATCCGATAAAAGAGATCCTCACGGAACGTACGGTCCGCCACCATCGATCGTAAATCACGGTTCGTAGCGCTTACGACCCGTATATCCACCTTACGGGGGCGGCTATCTCCCAAGACCTCAAAGGTCTGGTCTTGCAACACTCGAAGCAGCTTCACTTGGCAAGACAACTCCAAATCGCCGATCTCATCCAAGAAGATAGTACCTTTGTTCGCCATCTCGAAACGTCCTACCCGGTCAATGTACGCATCTGTAAAAGCCCCCTTCTTATGTCCGAACATCTCGCTCTCGAAAAGACTCTGGGAAAGTCCGCCGAGGTTCACCTTCACGAAAGCCTCTTTCGACCGAGGGCTATTCGCATGGATCGCTTCCGCTATCAACTCTTTTCCCGTACCGCTCTCGCCGGTAATCAAGACAGAGGCGTTTGTCGGGGCAATACGCGAGACCGTCCCCAAGACATCCATCAAAGCGGCACTTTGCCCCACGATCTTATCAAAATGAAATTTATGATCGGCATCCGAACGATTCAAGGGAGCGTTTGTCTCCTTCTTCTGCTCACTTAGCTCCAAGGCGGTCCGAATCGATTTTAATAATACCAAGTTATTCCAAGGCTTCGTGATGAAATCGAAGGCTCCGGCTTGCATTCCCTGCACCGCCAAAGAGATCGATCCCCAAGCGGTCATCAAGATCACGGGTACATCGGGACGAAAGATCTTCACCTGTTTCAGTAATTGAATCCCCTCCTCGCCCGTGGTCGTCAACGTGAAATTCATATCCATCAAGATCAGCTCCGGCGCCGTGGCACGAACCACCTCCAAGGCCTCCTTCGGCCCCGGAACCGCCTCCGGCTGGAAACCCGCACGTTTTAGCAGGAATGTGAGCGAGGAACGAACAACCGAGTCATCATCTATTATCAGTATCATACGCTATTTTTTTAGTTGTCACTTCTCAACTATCAACTTTATTAAATCGGCATCTAATGTACGATTATTCAAGAAATCATACAATGTTATACTACGGATGTTATAAAAATAGCGCCAGTAATAATACAGTTCTTGGATATGTTTTTGCTTCGCGTCATCCTTCGAGCTCTGGGCATCATTCAAGTCCAGGATATCGATCTTTCCGATCATAAAAGTCTCGATCGAGGTCTTGTAGCGCTTCTCCGCCAACGTATCCACCTCGGCGGCTATCTCCAATTGCGCGGCCTGATTATTGAAATTCTCCACCAAAAGGAAGATATCTTGATTAAAATCCATTTGCTCCTGGCGGATCTTGGAAAGTACGACATCCCGATTCGATTCGGCTACTTTTACCTTACCTTTCCTTTTTCCCCAGTCCAAGATAGGAATCGAAAGTCCAACCTCTACGATCTGGTTATCTTTCAACGGGTTGTAAGCTCCTCGCATGGACACATCCTTACCGGTATAGCCCACGGAGGCAAACAGATTAATGCTTCGACGGTTTCCCTTGGCGGTCGCCACATCATAATCCGCCTCCAACTGGCGGCGCATGATATTCTTTGAGAACGAGTTGTTTTCCTGGGCCTTCTCCAATACCGCCTGATACTCCATACGGACTCCCTCTATCGACTCGGGAAGGACCGGCTCGATCACGTCTTGCTCGCTCATCCCTAAGAAGGAACGGAGTTTGAACATCATCGCATTATAATTGGATTGAGCCTCGGTCAGCTTACCTTTCGCTTGCAAGGCCGACTGTTTCAAGCGCATCAACTCGCTCTCCGAGATATGCCCGATCTTACGCTTCGCGATCGCTATATCATAGAGTTTATTGGCGTTCACCAAATTCTGGTTACAGATATCCAGATTATCTTCCGCCAATAGCAAGTTGAAGTAATTCGTGATGGTAGCGATCGTCACATTCTCCACGTTCTCCATATAAGCGGCTTTCGCCTCTTGGTAACGGACGGGCTCGATACGGCGTTTCCATTTTTGGTCATTCACGCCAAAGATCGGTTGCGTCAACGTCAGACTAACAGGTACGCTCATAAACTCATTGAAAGCGTCTCCGCCTAGCTGCCGGGTAAAATCCAAGGAAGTCTTCAAGGCGATCTTACCTCCGGTCAAGGCTATGTTCTGGGCGATAGAAATCTCTCCGTTCAGTCCTAAGGCATTGTTTTGCACATAAGTATAAGAACCGTCCGATTGCTGGTATTTGGAATATTGCTTGCTATAGGAAGGCAGGGTCCCCGTAAATATCACTTCCGGCAACTGATCCGCCCTATGCGTACGATATTCCCAATAAGCCGTCCGCAACTCATTGAGCGCCACGGCAGCGTCTACGGATTGAAGCTGGGCGATCTGGATCGCTTGCCGCAGGGTTACCTTGACTTTATTCGTGTTGTCTTGGGCTGCTACTCCCGAGATTCCCGCCCACAGACAACATATCGCTATATAGATCTTTCTCATCTCCGTATATATTTTGCCCACAGATAGGCAAAAGGCATGCCAAAAACATAGATGATTGATAATCCAGCGAATAGGGTTATAGTGAGTGTCCGATAATGAACAGTGTGTCCGTTTTTGGTATGCGTACATGGCAAAAAATACCTATCTTTGCCCTCCTCAATAAGAGATATCACAACGTTACACAAATGAAGAACGACGGTTTCACATTCCGGAAGAGAGCCAAAAGCTTTAAATTCGCTTTCCATGGGATTAGGTTATTGATAACGAAAGAGCATAACGCTTGGATACATTGTTTCGCGGCGGTCTGCGTATTGATAGCCGGGGCTCTGCTCGGTTTATCTCGCATGGAATGGGTAGCCGTGGCGATCGCGATCGGGGCGGTATTAGCAGCCGAGGCGGTGAACTCATCCATCGAGGCGTTAGCGGATCTGGTCTCGCCGGAATACAACGAGGCTATCAAGCGGACAAAGGACTTGGCGGCGGGAGCCGTGTTATTGATGGCTATAGCGGCGGCGATCGTCGGATTGATTATCTTTATACCTAAAATCATGGATCTTTTCATGTGAATAGCTATCTTTGCGTTATCAACTAGACAGTTAACAATTATGAGTAATGAATATATAACAAGGCTTATAAAGCAGAACCTACGAAAGCTACCATCCGGTGCCCGAGCTTATCTTTTCGGTTCTCAAGCGAGAGGAGATGCCCGACCTGATTCAGATTGGGATGTATTGATCGTACTTGATAAAGAAAAATTGGACGATACGGATTTCGATAATTATTCGTACCCATTATTTGAATTAGGCTGGCATAACGCTATCCAGATCACCCCTGTCATGTATACCCTAAAGGAATGGCTGGCCAATAAATTCACCCCTTTTTATAAGAATGTAGAGAAAGAAGGAGTACAATTACTATGAGTCTAACAGAAGAAGAACGAATAGACATCGTAAAATACAGGATTGAGAAAGCTGAAATGACTTTCAGCCACATACAAATCAATATCGAAGCGGGCTACTGGGAAATCGTTGCGAATAGACTTTATTACGCCGCATATTACATAGTTTCGGCATTACTGATAAAAAACAAGTTCGAAGCAAAGAGCCATGATGGTATTATCCGCCTTTTTGGACAACATTTCGTTGCCACCTCGAAAGTAGAGAAGGCAGACGGAGCCCTTTATTCCCGTCTTTTTTCCTTAAGGCTGAAGGGTGATTATAATGACAACTACAATTTATCAGAAGAAGAGGTATTGCCTAGAGTTAAGGAAACCGCAAGATTTATCGAACGTATCAAGGCCCTTATTCTTCAAGATTAAAAATTAATAGAAATGAGACATATCCTTTTCACATTAACAATGCTACTGCTTTGCCTGTCGGTGAGCGCGCAGGAACTGGAGGTGACCGGTAGCCGCAAGGCCGTGCGGACCTCGGGAGACGTATTGGTGTTTATCACTCCGGTGGCGAGTTTGGCGACCATATTGGCAACCCAAGATTGGCAAGGACTGAAACAAGGTGTTTTCACCGGAGTTACAACATTGGGCGTAACCTATGCGCTGAAATACCTAGTGAAGAAAGAGCGACCCGACTTCAGCGATAATCATTCTTTCCCGTCTATGCATACCTCCGTATCCTTCGCCGGGGCGGCTTTTATCCAACGGCGTTACGGGTGGAAATGGGGTATTCCCGCCTATGCGATATCGACGTATGTCGGTTGGAGCCGGGTCTACGGGAAGAAGCATGATTGGTGGGACGTAACGGCGGGAGCCGTTATTGGCGCGGGAAGCGCTTATATCTTCACTCGTCCGTTCGCCAAGAAGCATAACCTGTCGATCAGCCCGGTAGCGGGAGACGGACATTATGGGGTGTATGCGTCAATGACGTTTTAGTGGACAGTTGACAGTTGGCAGTTGCGCCTAGCGGTAATTAACTATCAACTGTCAACTATCAATTGTCAACTATTCATAGCGTAGCGCTTCCGCAGGCTCCAGACGGGCGAGTTGACTTACCGGATACCATATACCCAAAACAACCATGATAGCCATTATGAGATAAGTCATCGCAAAGCCTATCAAAAAGCGTCCCAACGTATAATCCATATAATAGGACTTCGTTATCTCCGACACTTGGAGGTTGACGCAAATAATCGAAGCGGGAATCGCTACCAAAGTCAACAGTAAAATTCCCTCGGCGATCATAATCCCTTTCAACCCGAAACGGGTAGAGCCCAAGGCTATTCGCAACCCCATCTCCCCTTTCCGTTGTTCCGTGCGGAACCAGAACGTACCGATGATCCCCAAGAATATATTGAACAGCAAGAATCCCATCACAGCTATCTGGTTCTGCAACTCGGATTTTACGCCATTTCTCAATTCCATGCTATATCTCAAGTCCGAGTATGGGATGACATCCAACAGATACAAGCGGTCTATGGAGAGTTGCTTCTCCATTTGCCTCAGGAAGAACTCCGGGAAATCATGATCCGCAGAAGGGTTTACCCGAACGGCTATCTTCACATGGAAATCGGTATCGTCCTCGGCAATCTCCTCGTCCGTCAGACGCCTAAACAACCAGCTCGCTCCCCGCTGGAAACGGTCCGCGCGAAATGAGGCAGTAACCCCACCGATCACGCGCATATCGTCCCCGAAGAAAACACCTTGCTCTCGTTTACCTCCTTTTTCCTTAAACTCATCAAACGAACGACCGGAGAGAATGACTTGATTACCACTCAGCATTTCCTCCCAACTCTTTCGCTCACCCTCCATAGGACGAAAGCCAAACACCTCCATGAAACCTGGAGTCACCCGTTCCAGCTTTACGTATTCAATATTCACAGAATCGCTTACCCCTACAAGCATATACGAATTCTCCCCCACATACGGCATGGACATCAGCCCCACGCCCACCGCCTCTACGCCCGGGCAGGTCTTGATACGGTCTATCGCCGTCAGCATACTGCGTCCGGAAGTGACGTATCGATAGGTAGAATCCATCTCGTTACGGTCTACCTCCTCCACGCCCATCGAGATCCAATAGACATGGTCGATATCCCATCCCATCGGGGCGAAGAAGACTTTCCCGACCGCCATTAGCGAATCGATTATATACCACAGAACCACGAATACCAACAGGATCTCGGCGGCAATCCATCCATTGCGCCTACGCTGGTTCCAGATGATTTTTACTAGATGCTTTATCATATCAGTGATGAATTATAGAATTAATAAACCCGGTGATTAGTTATCATTCAAAGAATCCACTATATTCCCGCTAGAGGCATTCCACGCCGGGATCGCCGCGCTCAGCAGATTCAGCAACAAACAGAACAAGAAGGCGAAGAAGAAGATTGCCGGGCGGATCAGCATCCCCGCGCTCAACGTCAGACCGCTATTCAAGGAAGCCAGCTCGAACGAGCCCAGCAGCCAATCCTTAAGCAAGAAGACCGCCACATAGGAGAACAGCAATCCCAACGCCCCGCCCAATAACGTCACGGCGAGATTCTCCGCCAGCACCTGCCGTATCAACGTGCCACGGTTAGCGCCGAACGCTTTCCGTACACCCAGCTCGCCCATGCGTTTCTGCATCCTTGACGCGGTAAGCCCGCTAAGGTTCATGGCCGGGACCAGAAGCAAGACGATCAAGACCAACGCATATTGCCCCAACATTCTCGGCACGTCGGGCACGATATTACTCCACAAACGAAGGCGGCTCTCCATCTGCGTATCCGGCTGCTTCATCAAGTCGATCTTGAGTTCTTGCAAGGAGTTATTAAACCGGGCTACATTTTGCTCCACCTCGGCCTTGATCTGGTCGAAGTCATCGACAGAGCGGGCCAATATCAAGACCCGGTAGCTACCGATCAGCCCCTCCAATGTATCCTCGTTTATCAGCCGATCCACCTCCGATTGAGCATAAGGAATCCATATCTGGGCATACGCACAGCTGGCGAGGGGAGATACGTCCTCCACGATACCGCCAACCACGTACGGACGGCGTGCCACCAATATCGTTTGCCCGATAACGCTCTCGTCGGCCAACCCGAATATGCGGAGCGCCAAACCACGGCTGATCACCGCTTTCTTGATATTACTCTCCACATCGCTCCGCAGGAAGGGTTTTCCCGCCAAGAACTCGAAATCGAAGATATTCCAGAAGCCCTCGTCGGTCCGTATCTGATCGCATTTCATCCGGCTCGTTTGATCCGTGGAAGTGACCAGCGTTTGCATCCGCATCAATTGCATGCTGACAGCCTCCGGGGTTTTCAAGGTTAAGAAACACTCCTTAGCCACACGGCCACCGACAAGGGAATAGTTCATACCGTCATCCTCCTCATTCTTATCCGTGATCGCCACGTCCTTCACGTAAAGCGTCCTGTCCCGGTTCAACTCCGGCTTGAAGCCTTTATTTTGTATCTCGAAGACAATGACCATCACCATGATCATGCAGATCGCCAAGGCCGTGCCGAGGATGGATACCAGGCTGAGGAGACGGTTCTCCTTCAAGAGGGCCCAGGCTTGTTTTAAGTAGATCTTATACATAATGTGTTATAGTTTATATTCTCTTTGTTATTATACTATTGCTTATCATCCCGCCAGGGCGGTAACATTGAATACGATCATCCCTAGTTGTAGAGACGGGGCGTGCCCCGTCTCCCCGCCGTCCAATAGTATCCAATGTTACCGTTCGGACGGGATGAGACGGGGCACGCCCCGTCTCTACAACCGGGTAAAGGGATCGACTGCCGGATGGTGAATCTCCACTAGCCGTCATAGCGCAGGGCATCGGCGGGCTCTAGGCTGGAGGCTTTTCGGGAGGGGTACCAGGTGGCCAGGATGATGATGAGCGCAAGGATCAGCCAAGTCAGCAAGGAGTTGATCAGGAAACAGCCTAGCTTGGATTCCACCAAGCCCGGCGGCATAAGGTCCAGCCAAGCTAGGTTGGCGCAAATCAACAGGGCCGGGACAGTAGCGATCGTCAGCAGCATCAAGCCCTCCCCCATCACCAAGCCTAGGACGGAAGCACGCGTGGAGCCTACCGCCATACGCAAGCCTACTTCCGGACGGCGACGGCTCACGTGGAACCAGAACGTACCGATCACCGCGAGGAACACGTTCGTGAGCAGGAACAGGCCCAAGGCGGAGACAATCCGCTGGGCGCTACTATACAGCGAGTTTTCCATAAAGGAGGCACGCACCTCCCGGTAATCCCTTATCTCCGACACCCTGAAGTTGCCCGCCATCAATTGCCGCCTCATCTCTTTCATGAGCCGGTCCGCGTAATCGGCCGTGACCGCGTCCGGACGGACCCGGAAGGTGATCTGCGCCTGCCTCAGGTTGCCCTGCTCACGCAAGTCGAGCAAGGAGAAAACGCAGCATTGGTTCCGCCGGTCGAACTCGTCATTGCGGACTGGTCCCGTCACGGCTATCACCGATCCGGGGAGGGTGTCCTTATTGAGGTATATGCCGGCGCCGATAGCGTCGGTCGTGCCATAGAGCCTTTTCGCTAGGCCTGCGGAGATGACCCTCCCCTTGCCCTCGCCGGCCCGCGACAGGGCCTCGCCCAACTCCTCCGGGCTTCCCCCCGAGACTGGCCGGATGCCGAACACCCGGAAGTAGCCCGGCGAGACCATCATCATCCGCACGCTTGCCGTGACGGAATCCGTCCGCGCCCGGCTTCCCGACGTAGACAAGGCATAAGGCAAGGAAGAGACCGACAGCCCCACCGCCTCCACGCCGGGATGCCGCCGGAGGCGTTCCACGATACGCTCCACGTCGCGAGCCGCCCCATCGCCGCCCTCCTCGTAAGCCACGAACGAGGGGCTGTTGGAGGCACGCGTGGCGAGCACCGCTTGGTAAACGCCGTCGAGGTCGTAGCCCACCGGCTCATGCCTCAGCTTCCCCATCATCAAGAAATAGCCGGTCATAAACCAGATCACCACGAACACCACCAGCAACTCGGCCAGTATCCATCCGCTACCACCCGCACGAGATCTTATCAGTTTCAATATATGTATCATCATGACTTGTACCTCCTATTCATTTAAAGCTTCCGTTATATTCCCCCTCACGATCCTCCAGGCGGGCAGCATCGAGGATAGCAGGTTCAGCACCACGCAGACCCCGAAAGCGTAGGCGAAGACCGACATATTGAGCAGCATCCCCGGCGAGAGGAAGACCTCCCCGCTCGCCCCCAGGAGATTGAACCGGGGCACGAGGAGGGTGTCGCGGAAAACGAACACCAGCCCATAGGAGAAGAGCAGCCCCGCCACGCCGCCGGGCAACATCAGCACCATGTTCTCCAAGAATATCTGCCCCATCAGCGTAGCCCTCGTCGCCCCGAACGCCTTGCGGATGCCCAGCTCGCCGACGCGCTCTTGTATCCTCGACGCGCTCAGCCCGGAAAGGTTCAGCGCCGGTACCAGCAGGAAAAGGAGAAGCGCCATGCCGAGCACGATATAGGTCTCGGGGCCGAACAACGCGGCCAGGAGATTGTCGGCGTAGCTCAGCGGATCCTCGCATACGACACGCCCCTCGGACAGCCCACTATTATAGCGCCTCACCTGCCGCCGCAGCTCCTCCGAGAGCGCCGGCAGGTCGGAAGCGTCGGCTAGCAGGATATTGGCCTCCAGCAGGCCGGCGGCTCCCTCACGCTCGTCCAAGGCTTGATCCATGGTGACGGAGAGGGAGGAATAGGTGACCCACGCCTCGGCGTAGACATCGGCGGTCACGCCGGACACGTCTTCCACGACACCGCTCACCGTGTACTCCAGATCGTTCAGCCAGACCGTCTGCCCCGCCGCCGCCTCATGCCCGAACAGCCGGCCGGCCAGCGAGCGGCACAGCACCACGCGGGGCACGCCGGAGAGGAACTCCTCCTTCGTGAAGGGGCGGCCCTCCACGAAGCTGAAGCGATAGACCCGCCAGAAACCGTCGTCGCACCCTTTCAGCCTCACCTTGGGGGACTCGTCTCCACCGGGAACACGCATAAAAACGTCGCCATACACGAAGGGCAGCATGAAAGAGCTGGTGGTCACCGCCACGTCCGCCGGGACGCTGAGATTGCCGATCACCTCCTTGACGAAGCGAGGACCGCAAGCGGCCTTGTAATTGCCCTCCGTATCCTTCCACTCGTACTTCACGTTCTGGAGGTAACACATCCGATCCCGATGCACCTCGGGGGCGATATTCGCCGTACGGATATGGTAGGCCACCGCTATGGCCATCACCATCGAGATCGCCAGCCCCGTCCCCACGACGTATATCAAGCTGAACAACCGCTCTTGCCGGATGAGGGCCCAGGCTTGTTTAAGGTATATCTTATACATAATGTGTTTATTTATTGTTCATTCTATTATTTCATCCATTTACCCGATACGATCATCCCTGTAACATTGAATACGATCATCCCTAGTTGTAGAGACGGGGCGTGCCCCGTCTCCCCGCCGTCCAATAGTATCCAATGCTACCATTCGGACGGGATGAGACGGGGCACGCCCCGTCTCTACAACCGGGTAATCATTCCACGGAATCTCCATACCGTTCGCGTTATCTTTCTTATCTTTGCATCTTAATCATCTTAAACCACGTTACCATGGATAAAGAATTACCTAAGTCGGAGCTGCCAAAGCCGCTTCGCAAGCTGAGCTTCCGCGTCAGCAAGAGCCACCTGCCCGGCAACGCTAGCTACAAGGGAAGCGTCGTGTGGCAACGTACGCTCGACATCGATAACATCGCCGCCCGTGTAGTGGACAAACGGAGCGAGTATCGCAAGGAGACGCTCGTCAACACCTTCAACCTCCTCAAGGAGGAGATCTACGAGGCGCTGGAGGAGGGCTACAACGTGGACTTCGGCTTCGGACGGACGGAACTGACCATGAACGGGCCTTTCGAGACCCCGTACGAGAAGTTCGACCCCGACCGCCATACCCTCGCCGCCCGCCTGCGCCCCGCGCCCCGGCTGAAACAGCGGGTGGCCAACCTCAAGGCCGTGAACGAGACCTACCAGGTGGACTACAACTCGATGCCCCGCCCTACCTACGTCAGCCTCCGCATCCAGCCCCGCACGCCCGACAGCGACGAGCCTTACAACCAGCTTCCCGCGGGCGAGCACCCCTTCATCTCGATCTACGGCGACCGGCTGAAACTGGCGGGCGACTCCCCCGAGGTGGGCCTTACCCTGCGCTGCGCCGAGACCGGCGAGGAGCGTTTCTACGCCGCCGCCGATATGCTCATCAACAGCGGCGGGAGGCTTTGCTTCGTACCCGGCATCGAATTTACGCCCGGCGAATGGCTAGCGACGGTCGGAACCCAGTTCACCCCTACTTATCACCTCTATAAAGAGCCCCGGTATGGTACGCTCACCTTCACCGTGATATAAGGTATCGAGACACCCCGGGTGACACCTCACCTCATACCTTTGAGGTGTCGTACCTCATAGCTTTGATGTACGATGCATCATAGGTTTGAGGTATCATGCCTCATAGCTATGAGGTGAGGTGCCGCTCGGGGGGTCTCACGCATGGAGATCCCCCGTGTGCGACGCCCTCACTGCACCTGCCTGCCGTCGAAGAAGCGCACGGTGCGGCTGGTCTGCTTGGCCTGCGCCTCGTTGTGGGTGACCATCACGATGGTGCGGCCGTCCTCCTGGTTGAGCTGGTGGAGCAGTTCCATGACCTCGATACCCATCTTGGAATCGAGGTTACCGGTCGGCTCGTCGGCGAGGATGATGTCCGGGTTGCCCACGATGGCGCGGGCGATGGCCACGCGCTGGCACTGTCCGCCGGAGAGCTGCGTGGGGAAGTGGCGGGTGCGGTGGCTCAGGCCCACCTTCTCCAGCACGGCCTTGGCCAGCTCGCGGCGCTCGGAGGAGGAGACCTTGCGATAAAGCAGGGGCAGCTCCACGTTGTCCAGCACGTTCAGCGAGTTGATCAGGTGGAAGCTCTGGAAGACGAAGCCGAGCTGGCGGTTACGGAAGGCGGCCAGCTCCTTGTCGCCCATGCCCACGGTGTTCACGCCGTTGATCTCCACCGTGCCCGAGGTGGGCGCGTCCAGCAGCCCCATGATGTTCAGCAGGGTGGACTTCCCGCAACCGGAGGGCCCCATGATGCTAAGGAACTCGCCTTTCTGAACCTCCAGGTTCACGTTCTCCAACGCTACCGTCTCTATCTCTTTCGTACGGTAGATCTTCTGTAGATTTGTTAGTTTGATCATGATTGTTGTTGTTTTAATCGTTCATGTACTACTTTGCCCGATAAAGGCAAATAGCGTGCCAGAAACGTAACCTCCTGGTTCCTAGCGATACCCCCCAAACGAAAGCTGTCCGATAACGAACACTTGATTCGTTATCGGACAGCGGGGGGGAGGAGGGTTGCGTCTTTTATTGGCACAAAGATAATGATTACTAACCAAAATAATCCCCCTTCCACCGAACTAATTTACCCGGTTGTAGAGACGCGGCGTGCCGCGTCTCTACAACTAAGTAGGATTGCTAACCAGAATCGCCCCCATTCCGTCCAACTAGGTAGGTGTTGCTAACCTGAATCGCCCCCATTCCGTCCAACTAGGTAGGTGTCTATTCATAATGCAACGCCTCCGCCGGGGCCATCCTTACGGCCTTGCGGACGGGGAGCCAGATGCCGAGGCAGATCATGCCGGACATCAGGAGGTAGGAGAGGCCGAGGGTAGCCGCGAAGCGCAAGAGGGTGAGCGGCTCGCGGTAGGAATCCAGCTTGTCGAGGAAGGCCATGTTGAAGGCGAAGAGCAGCACGATCGGCAGGGTGATCGCCAAGAGGGTCACGCCCTCCAGGTACATGAGGCCGCCCAGCTTGCCCCGGCTGGAGCCGATCGCCACGCGGAGGCCTATCTCGCCCCGCCGCCGCTCGGTGCGCAACCAGAAGGTGCCCACGATGCCGAAGAAGACGTTCGCCAGCAGGAAGGCCATCATGGAGAGCTTCTTGCTGTTCTCGTTCTTGGTGAAGCTGAGCTGCGTGTCGCGCTGGTCGGCAAGGAGGGTGACGCCGTAGACGAAGACGTTGTTCACCGTCATCCGCTCCGCCGCGCCCTCCAGGAAGGCGTACATCTCGTCCTCGGTCATCGGCCGTCTCGTGCGGACGGATAGCTCGGCGCGCTCTATGCCGAAAGCCTTCACCATATCCTCCAGCTTATCGTCCTTCAAGATGGAGAACGTGCAATTCTCCGGGCGGTCGAAGTCATTGCTGCGGAAGGTGGGGAGCACCGCCACGATAGTGAGGGGGTCGGACAGGTCGTCGTTATACGAGATCTTGTGCCCCACGGCCGACCGACCCTTGAAGAAGGCCTCCTCAGCCTCCGCCGTGACCACCGTCGGCCTATAAGCGTCGCGCACCAGGGGAGTGACCGTGCGCCCCTCCTTGTCCTTGACGCGGAACACGTCGAAATAGGTAGGCCCCACCCTTAGCATGTGGAAGCTCTTCCCCGAGGAAGCCGCCGTATCCCCGTCGAGCGGATAGACACCTCCCCACGAGTTGCCGAACGCGTAAGGCATGGACCAATACGTGACGCAGACTTCCGCTATCTCCTGCTCCTGGCGTATACGCTCCACGAGGGTCAGCAGGTCCCGCGTGGGATCCGAGCCGCTCAGCGAGTCGGGCACATACCCCGGGGCGTTCGGCGAGAGCGCGGACAGCTTCAAGCGCCACGTATCCGTTATATCATACCCCATCGGGGCGTAGTAGCAGCGCAAATCCACCCACATCTTATCCACCATAAACCAGAGGGCGCACATCACGATGACCAGCTCGGCCAGTATCCAGCCGTTGCTCTTGCGCTGCGCCCATATTATCTTTAATACATGCTTTACCATATTAGTTGACAGTTGAAAGTTGACAGTTGAAAGTTAATAGCTGGCAACTCATTATTCGTTATTCGTTTCATGATTCACTATTCATTATTCATTGAAGTTCACTCTTCCCCCTTCAGCGCCTCCACGATCGGCTGCCGCGTCGTACGCCAGGCCGGGATGCCGGCGCTCAGTATATTCAGCAGGAAAACGAAGACGAGAGCGGATAGGAACAAACCGGGCTTGATGAGCATCGGCAGCGTAAGCGTGATTCCCTCGTTCAGCATAAAGGATTTGCTGAGCACCAGCAGAAGCAAGGACAAGCCGATGCCGATCGCGCCGCCGATCAAGGTCAGCACGAGGTTCTCCGAGAGTATCTGCGTCAAGAGGTTCCGCCCGGTAGCCCCGAAGGCCTTCCTCAACCCGATCTCCTCTTTCCGCTTCTGCACGGACGATTGGATCACGCCTGTCAGGTTCAACGCCGGGACCAATAAGAGGAAGAAAAGGAAAGCGCCCGATCCCGCCAGGTAGGTTTTCCAGTCCACCCGCTTCCAAGCCCCGCTGCCCATCGCCGCGTCCAGTTGGGAAAGCGCCCCGGCGGGGAAATCGACACTGTAATCGGCCTTGCCCTCATTATATCGCCGCACCCGCGCATCCAGCTCCGAGCGAACGGCATCGAAATCCGACGAGGAACGGGCCAGCAACACCATGCTAAGAACACCTACCATATTCTCGCCGTATTCGCTATTGCCCCTCATCAGGTTATCGTCGCAGGAATAAGGCACGCAAGCGTCGAAGTAGGAGACCATCAAGGGGTTGGGCACATCGCTTACCACGCCGCAAACCGTAAAGGTCACGTAATCCATCACGACCTGCCGCCCGACGGCCTTCTCCCCTCCGAACAGGCGGGTCGCCATCCGCCTCGACAAGACGATCTTGGGTACGGCAGAGCGGAAATCCGCCTCGCCGAAAGCCCCTCCCTCCACGAAACGATGATCGAATATATGCCAATAACCCGCGTCGGTATAGCAAATGTCATACTCCTTGAAAGACCTCTTGCCGGGCAACGACACCGGACGCTTATCCCGGACATAGGCGGCCACGGCTTCCGGCCTTTTCAACGTGTAGAAGCATTCCTTCACGACCTCGGCCGACATATTGCCGCGATTCCGGCTTCCTTGCTCGTTTTTAGGGGCTATCTCCGTCCCCCATACATAGAGGAAACGATTCCGGTCGGTCTCCGGGGCGAACCCCGCCGAGTTGATCTGGAAGACCAGCACCATCACCAGTATCATGGCTATGGCGAGAGCGGTTCCAGCGATCGAGATCACGCTTACGAGCGTGTTCTCCCTAAGCTGCTGGAGGGCTTGTTTGATGTATTGCTTAATCATATTCGTTGCTTTGTTATTTCAATCTCAGTTTGTTCTTCTCCTTGAAGCTCGTCATGTCCGAGACGACCACCTCGTCGCCCGGCTCCAGTCCGGCTACTACCTCCACGTACTCGAAGTTGCTGTCGCCCAGCTGCACCTTCCGCTTGATCAATTGGTCTCCGCTGACGACAAACAACTCATACTCCCCCTTCCCTACGTAGAAGGAGGCGTTGGCGATACGCAGCACGTCGTCCTTGATGGCGTTCATCACGTACACGTCGGTCTTCAGCCCGGAGCGCAGGCGGCGGTGGTTGTCCTCCTCCAGCTGCACGGTGAAGGAGATCACGCCGTTCTTCGACAGGGGGGTGACATCGCTCACCACGCCATCCAGCTTATCGTTGCCCACCTTCACGACCGCCTTGCTGCCGGCGGCGATCCGGTCGCCGTAGGTATCGGCTATCTCGCCCTCTATCTTGAAGTGGGACAGGTCCGACACGATCGCCACACGGCTACCTTGGGAGACCTGGGCGCCTACCTCGTTGTTCACGTAGGTGAGGATCGCCTTGCGGGGCGCACGGATCTGGGCATCCTCCAGGGTGCGCCTCGTCTCGGCCAGGCTCTTGCGGAAGATGTTCAGGTCGAGCTCTTTCACCTTATAGTCGGCACCGGTTAGGGACTGCTCGTTCTCGTACTTCTGCTCATCCTCACGCAGTTTCAAGACGCTGACGTTATAGTCCAGCTCCACTTGGCGGACCTTGTCGGTCGTCCCCGCTCCTAGGCTATCCAGATAGCGCTCGTTGCGCAGCTCCACCTCTTTCCGGTTCAGCTCCATGCGCGACACCTTTAGCTGCATCTCCATAGCGGACAGCTTGTTGCGGTTCTGTATGCGGAGCTGATCCAGCTGGAGGCGCTTCATTTGCTCCTCGTCCAGTTGTTTATTGTAGTCCGTCTCGGCGCTCAGCAAGTCCAGCTTCAAGATCGGGGTGCCCACCTCCACGGAATCGCCCCCCTTCTTGTAGATCTCCACGATGCGGGAGTTGATCGGCGAGTTGATGATCTCCTCGAAAGCGGGCACCACCTTGCCCGACGCGCTGACGGACACCTCGATCACGCCCTTATCCACCGTTGAAAAGACCAAGTCCTTCCGTTGCAGGCTGGTTTGCATGAAACCGATCGCCCCGCCTATCACGACAACGGCGATACCGATCCCCGCCCCCAGCTTAATAAACCGCTTGCGCTGCTCCTTTTTCTGAACTTCCCTTGATATCTCTCTATCCATATTTAGTATGTTTTATTTTCCCCCCTCCCAAGAGCAAACCCCGTGCCAAAAACGTAAGTGGTTGGTAATAAGAAACGGGAGCCTCCCCGCAGTGTCCGGAATCGAACACTGTGTCCGGTTTTGCACAGGAACAAGGACATCAGCAAAAGGAATCTACAGGTATTCAATATAATTAACATATAAATAGTTGATTATCTTTACATAAAAGACTATTTTTAAAAATATCCTTAATCAAGGAATACCAATCTCATATTATTTACCCTAAATCCTAAAGAGAGATGAAAAAAACAGTAACTTTCGTTTGGAGCATTTTCCTCCTCGTGTTTATATCGATAGATATGAATGCACAATCAATAAAAAGTTGGGATTACCCCATAAAACCAGGAACGGAGGCTTGGCAAGCATTATCCACACATGAGGACATGCTGAAAGCCTGCCAAATTCCGGCAGAGATATTAAAAACGGTATCAACAGAAGAGCTGATAGAGCTTTGCCTTGCTTACCCATTACTAGGTGACATATTCGCTTACAATGGAATACAGGAAGGAATCAGCAAGGTTTCCACACGTTTTAACGGATTACAAGAGTTATTCAAAAGGAAAGACAATGCTTCTTTACTGTTTAAGAAGATGAAAAAGCAAGAATTACTGAAATCAGGAGTGTTGACTTCCATAGAAATAGGTAACGAAATCAGTCGGCAAATGGTAATCGAGGCTCTTCTGTCTAATGAGGCGATATTGTCTAATACAGATAAACTTTTACAGCAAGAGATCTCATCTGAAGCCGTAAAGAAACTCCTTTACAAACAAAATAACCCAGATATTTATGGACAATATAGCCTTAAAGCAATAATATATCTTCTAGGTCGAAGTCTAGAACAGATAGACAACAGAACCATTACGCCCAAATTTAAACAATTCACCACCGATGAAAAGCTAACGGGCAGTAATGTAATCGAAGAGTTATTAAAACAATACATTGTAACCTTTAATAAATTGAAATCATGAAAAGAGCGATATATTATTTAACAATCATACTAGTGTTCCTGCTAAACGCATGTGACAATGACCTTGATAACATACAAGGAGGAGACAACGAGATCTTGGCATCCAGTTCAGAGATTGTCATTAAAGACGGAAAGATAACATATCCTAAATGGTTGGTGAATGCAATAGATTCTGTCGCTCGCTCCCATGTTAAAGGAGCAGACTATCCATACCCTTGGGTCTTTACTTTGGAAAAAGAGGGGAAAGAACTCATTCTCGTTTTTGACGGAGTAAATTCCTGCTTAACTTGCGAGTTCTTATTCTACACTTTATCAGGAGAACGAATTTTAGATATTCCGGATGACTGGCTCACAATAAAGGATTTAGACACAATTTGGCCGAATCTCAATGTTGAAACAAAAACTTTGGGAGCAGCCGCCACTGTTTACACTCCTAACGGGACACTCGTTAGTGACACATATTATTGTAGTGAGGATTTGTCAGCCTCACAAAAAGCAAGTAGTGATCAATATAACACAACGACCTATCCACAAGCAACATTAATAAGCAGCGCTACCAGCACTTACAACTGCCATGCATATGCTTGGCATATGACAGAGGGCGGATCGGCCGTTTGGATGGGAGCATCTATTAATCCCACAAACGTATATTGGTTAGATGGTAGCTATATATCAACAACAGGTGCCGCAACGAAAGTATCCTATCTTAGTGATAATCATTCCGCAGTAACAACATCCACCCCCAATATATTCATTTCCAAATGGGGACCATCTGCTCTTATGAGGCATCCAAAAGCTCATTGTCCCTATGACGCATCAAATCTACTATATCTCTAAAAGAACGATAAGCCGGCTGTATATATCGGTAAAAACCAAGATGATTATAGTAGCGGAAGTTCCTCTATCAATGCACCAGGGGGTAATGCTACAACGACTTTATTTGCTTATACAAAGACAGGGACTCCGACCTCGTATAGGTGGAACGCTGAATTTTATGGAGAATGCGATAGATGGTACACTTATCCTTCCGATAATCGATTAGATGTCAGTGTCTATCTAAACTCCCAGCATTCCGGCGGCTCTCTTCGCATTACCTGCGCAATGTATAATGGAAGTTCTTTAATAGGCACAGCGACCTATTATTTGAACGTTAATCCGTAGCAATTATATAAGAATAAGGGTCTCGCCGCCACAATATCGTATAAAAAAGCCGCGCAACTCACAGCCGTATTCGGACTTGGGTTGCGCGGCTTTCTTTATCGGGATCATCCGGATTACTTACTGATCAATTCAAGGGTCGCTCCTTTTACTCCCGGTGCGGAAGCCTCGAAATAGATCGTTCCCGGCTCCTCGGCTGTCTGCACGATAGCGGTAAGCTGGCCGCTAAACAGTTTCATTTGCGGGAGATGGAAGAGTTCCAGACTGGCGCTGTTTCCATTCGCCGCCGCACGGTAGGTGCCGGCACCACGTACCTTAAACTGGATCTGGCGGGTATCGTCCGGGCAAAGGTTGCCGTTCTTATCGACCACTCTCACGTTGATAAAGGAAAGGTCCTTCCCGTCCGCCGCCAATTGGCTACGATCGGCGGATAGCTCGATATGATGCGGCTTCCCGGCGGTACGCACCTCTTCCTCGGCCACGGCGTTGCCCTCCTTATCATAGGCGACCACCTTCAAGGTTCCCGGCTCGTATCGGGTATCCATCCACATCAAGCGATACCGTTTCTGGCGCTCGAAACTCTTCTGGGCCGCCTCGGTATAACTACTGTCGATGCCGACGCTCAGGTCTTTCGTGCGTCTTCCTTGACTCTTACCGTTGATGAACAACTCGGCGGAAGGATAGTTGGTATAGACGAATACGGGGGTCACCTCGCCCTCACGTCCCGGCCAGGTCCAATGCGGCAGGATATGCAAGGTGTTGGCGCTCTTGTTCCAATGGCTACGGTATAGATAATAACGATCCTTGGGGATGCCCGCTAAGTCGATGATCCCGAACAAGGAGCTATGGCTGGGCCAATTCGTATAATAAGGGGTAGGCTCGCCCAGGTAATCGAAGCCGGTCCAGACAAACTCGCCGATGCAATACGGAAGATCCTCATGCTGGATGAAATCATCCTCCGGCAAGTTGGACCAGCCGCAATGCTCCACGTCGTACGAGGAGCTTTGGTGATCCTCGTAAACGGCCATCGCCTTCCGCTCTACCGGGAATTTATACACCCCTCGTGAGCTAACCGTGGAGGCGGTCTCGCTTCCCAAGACGATCCGCTGAGGCAGTTTCTGGTAATTCACCTGATAACGGAACGGGCGATAGTTGAAGCCCGCCACGTCCATCACCGCCGCCATATTATTATTCACGACGGCATCCGGGGCATCCATACCTTGCGTCACCGGACGAGTCGGGTCTTCCCGATGGCAGATGTCCTGCAAGAACTTGGAGATCTTACAGCCGCTCTCATCCCATTGGTTGGGCACCTCGTTGCCGACGCACCACATCACGACGCTCGGATTGCTCCGGTAATGATGTACCAGATTCACGAGGTCTTTCTCCACCCATTCGTCGAAAATCAAGTTGTAGCCGTTCGCGCATTTCGCCTTGTTCCATTCGTCGAAGCTCTCCACCATCAACATCATACCCATCTCGTCGCAAGCCTTCACCAACTCGGGAGCCGGCATATTGTGGGACGTGCGGATCGCGTTGCATCCCATATCCTTCAAGATCTGGATCTGGCGACGGATAGCGGCCTCGTTGACGGCGGCACCCAGCGGGCCTAGGTCGTGGTGATTGCAAACGCCCTTGAATACCGTCTTCTCGCCATTCAAGAAGAAGCCTTTATCCGGGATGATCTCGATCGAACGGATACCGAACGGGGTCGTATAGATATCTTTCAACTGATCGCCCTCATAGAGACGAGTCTCCGCCGAATACAGGGCGGGCATATCCGGCGACCATAAAGTAGGGGTCTGGATAACGAACTCTTGGGCTACGCTATTATCGTTATACTTTAGTTGTGAAAGCGGGGTGATCAACTCGGTCAGCTTCTGCCTGTTCGGGTTCCATACACTGGTTTTCACGCTATACTTGCCGGCATCGGCACCTTCCGGCAATACGATTTTCGTCCGCACGTTGACCTTGGCGAACTCCTTCGTGGCGGCGGGGGTCGTAATGTAGGTTCCCCACGTCGGGATATAGGCGTTTTCCGTCACGATCAGATGTACATTCCGGTATAATCCCGCCCCCGGATACCAACGGGAGGATTCCGGCAAGTTCTCAAGGCGAACCGCCAAGGTGTTCTTTTTCCCCGGGATGAGTTGTTTCGTGATATCGAAATAGAAAGAGTTATAACCATACGGCCAATATCCCACCTCTTGCCCGTTCACGTAGACCTTGGCATGGCTCATCGCACCGTCGAACAGGATCGTGGCACGCTTTCCATCCGCAAACTGAGGGACCTCAAACGCGGTCCGATACCAGCCGACTCCCACGAAAGGCAAGCCACCGGTACGGCCGGCGTGCTCCAGGGCCTCCGTCTGTCCGTCTTGGGCGATAGCCACCTCTTGCTTATCGTTCTGCGAGCTGAAAGGGCCGTAAATCGCCCAATCATGCGGAACGGTCACGGACTGCCATTTACTCTCGTCGAGCGTGGGATTGATAAACTCCGGGCTGTCTTCCCGGGTGAACTTCCAATTCTTTTCCAACAGGGTTTCCGTACGAACCTGTGAGAAAAGAGCGGGAAACAGGCCAAACAGACCTATCAAAAGAGCTAAACTTGTTCTTTTCATTCCTTTTTTGTGTTTTTGTTGTTCATAGCGGAGCAAAAATACTTATTTTTGTCTCCATTACAAACTAAATCAAAAGAATTGCACATCATGTTGTTACAATTAGCTTTCGTTTTAATAGCCATTATTATAGGTGCCCGTATCGGAGGTATCGGATTAGGCGTGTTAGGAGGTCTCGGACTGGGTATACTCACCTTTGGATTCGGGCTTCAGCCAACTTCCCCCCCTATCGATGTCATGCTTATGATCGTTGCCGTGATCGCGGCGGCTAGTTGTATGCAAGCCGCTGGCGGGCTTGACCTGATGGTGAAGTGGGCGGAGAAACTGCTTCGCAAGAATCCTCAAAGAATCACGATATTAAGCCCGTTCGTCACCTATTTGTTTACCTTCATCGCCGGAACGGGGCATGTGGCTTATTCGGTCCTTCCGGTAATCGCCGAGGTAGCTACGGAGACGAAGATCCGTCCCGAACGTCCGATGGCGATCGCCGTGATCGCTTCCCAGCAGGCTATTACGGCCAGTCCGATCTCGGCGGCTACGGTAGCTCTATTGAGTATGTTGTCCGGATACAATATCTCCTTGATGAATATCCTTATGATCTCTGTTCCTTCCACCTTACTAGGGGTATTGGCGGGAGCGATCTATTCTTTAAGGGTAGGAAAGGAATTGGATCAAGATCCGGAATACTTAAAGCGGGTAGCGAACCATGAGTTCAACACGAAGCATTACGAGGCGAAAGGCGTGGAAAACCAAATGAAAGCGGCGTTATCGGTCTCTATCTTTGTTCTCGCTACGATAGCGATCGTTCTTTTCGGTTCGATAGAGTCCCTACGTCCGGTCTTCACCGTCGGCACGGAAAAGGTCTCGATGCAGATGTCTCATATTATTGAGGTATTGATGCTGACGGCCTCCGCTTTCATCTTATTATTCACAAAGACGGATGGTATCAAGGCCGCGCAAGGCTCTGTTTTCTCCGCGGGCATGCAAGCGGTGGTAGCGATCTTCGGTATCGCTTGGATGGGAGATACGTTTATCGCCGGTAATATGGCGGAATTAAAGGGATCTATCGAGCATGTGGTTACGCAGATGCCTTGGTTATTCGGGTTGGCCCTTTTCGTGATGTCCATCTTATTATTTAGCCAAGCGGCTACCATTCGCGCGTTATTGCCGCTAGGGATCGCGTTGGGAATCTCGCCCTATATGCTGATCGCCTTATTCCCCGCCGTAAACGGTTACTTCTTCATCCCCAACTACCCGACCGTCGTAGCCGCCATCAACTTCGACCGCACGGGCACGACCCGCATCGGTAAATACGTCTTGAACCATTCTTTCATGATGCCGGGCTTGATAGCGACCGGGGTCTCTGTAGGATTGGGATTACTGTTTATTCAATTCTTGTAACAACTGAAGGAGGGCTTGGATTCGTTGACACTGAGTTTTATACTTCATGGCTTTATCCGGCTCTCCCAATTCATCATAAACTTTTGCCAAGATCTCGTAAATGCGTACCCGACTCGGTATAATCTGATATTCATTTGTCAGATTTAATGCCTCTTGCAAAAAAGACAAAGAACTTGATAAATCGGCTTGACAGTAAGAAAGTTCCCCCATATCAATCAATACAGATAGCTTATTTGATCGATCATCTATCCGCTTAAAGAAAGATAAGGCCTCTTTCAAATATTTCGAAGCCCTGTCATAATCGGAAGTACGCATTAAAAGAAGTCCACGTAAACGGGATAACATCATTTTCCCCCATTCGCACTCCAGTAATCCAGATGCCTCTTCAAGCTTATAATCCGCATCTTGAAGCTGACCTTCTAGCAAAAAACATTCACCCAAGCAAACTTCTGAATACGCTTGATCATAGGGAGATCTTTCTTTTACAAATAATTTTATACTCTCTAACAGATTCTCCTTTGCTGAATCCAACTGATCTAAAGCCATATCTTTCAAAGCCAATTCCCTCAAAGAAAGAGCCTTTCCATAATTTAACCGACGATAAGTATAAAGTTCCAACGCCGCTTGATAATACATACGGGCAAAATGATATTCGCCTACCTCTTTATAAGAGTCTCCTAAACGCAACAAATCAAAAGCAACCTGAGGTAACTTTTGTCTGGAAGCGTAAAAAGATAAGCTATCCCGATAGGACTTTCTCGCATCGATATAACGACCTCGAGCAGAATTAATATCACCCAATAACCCCAAGGAAGTCGCTTTCGCTAAGACATCTCCACTAGCAATGCTTTCCCGCAAGGCATGACGTACCGCATGATTAGCCTCCCCTGCTTTATATTGTTTTATAAGACTATAAGCTAAAAGATTATAGGCCGCAATGATTATATATATTGAATCTCCAACCACCAATTGTTCAATCAACGATTTCATTTCAAACTCAGCACGTTCCCATTCCCTTTGATTTACGTATAGCAAAGCTTTCTGTAGCGCTACCGTCTGTTTGAAATTCCTGCTTTTTATTTGATCTGAGTATTTCCCTGCTTTATCCAAGCAGTTCATTGCTTCTTTTTCATTGTTCAATGTTATTTGTAAAGAAGAAAGATCCGTGTAAAGGAAAGACTTTGCATAAGCATTGGACTTCGCCCTCTGCTTATTTAATTTCAGCACCTTTCCTTTCCCATCCAAAACATTGAACGCCCGCTGCCCCAACCATAACATCAAATCCTCCTTCGAATCCTCCGGAATGAGAACTTTACCTGTCAGACTCTTAGCGATAACTATATCATCTTCAACTTGACGACGAATATTCGTTAGCTGAAGTACGACATTATTGACCAGAAATAAATCAGGCATGTATTTAGTCGCTGATTCAATAAAACGGGCATCACCCATATAAATATGTTTCAAATTCCGTTCAAAAATAAAATCACGATAGATCAACATGGACGGATAAACGGAATTCACTAATTCCTCTGATTCAAAACAATCACAACGTACTACAAAAACCGTATTTTTATCTCCCTTTCGATATGCCACATCCAACGTGCGCTTATCCCAAATCTCCTCTATGGGAAACCGTAAATGAGCCCGCAAAAACCGAATAAACAAGTCCGCCAAATCCACATCCGAGGAAGATATAAAACCCACAAAAGAAAGCTCCTCCAACTCTAAAGCAGGATGCCGCATACAAGTATCTAATTCTAAAGCTTGTTCAGCAGAGATATATGTATAAATCAAATCATCCTTCATTCAGATAAAGACTTATAGAATCCTCGAGCAGTGGATTAACCGTACTCCACCAATCTCCATTTTGACAAATAAAAATAAATAACGAAGAAAGAGCGATCGTTAAGACATCATTGTTTTCTTGACAACCAAACTGATTCTTCTGAATCGAATCTAATAGCAGAAGCAACGAACGATTCCCCATTAAAACGGGTTGCATATTTTTTTTCAGACTAGATGCAGCCTCTATGATATCTTCTATGGATATAGATTCGCATTTGTTCATATAGGCGTTCAAACAAGCAGAAGCCAACAACCGGACAAATTGACGCACATTACCACCAGAATAACGAATCGCCGTATCAATCACGTCCTTTCCATATAAAGCTGTATTACTTACACGTTTAAGAGCAATCTTACGCAACAACTCACAATCTTCCTCTAAAGCGGAATGTACACCTCCTCTTATTGATTCTTTAATCTTTAAACCCAGAAAATATTCTTTAGAATCTTGATGAAGGAACTTCGCTTCTAAAGCTAAACAAACCGGAGTAATAATTATTTTTTTACATTGAAGATCTGTCAAGTAACTCCTATTCTCTATAAAAATATCTCTAATTTGTGAAGGCTTTTCAATTTTCTCCAAATCATCCCAAATCACAAGTATTTGTTTCTGATTATTTTCCGCGGCATATTGACTAATCATCTGGTTGATCATCGCCAAGAAATCAACTTTACTGATATTGAAGAATCTCCGACACAATTCGCGCTTCTCCGTTTCCAAATGATACTCCGCTTCAATAGTAGCGTGAGCGCCTATAAACAGACTTAATAATTTAGTAAAAGGGACACCTAAGCCCACATTCGCATTAACATTCGCACCCTCTCTTTGGGCCTCTTCTTGGACATATTCCGCTTTTTCTATATGCTGATCATATAATTTTTTAATCGTAGCCTCAAACATATCCTTTTTCCGCAACCGCTTTAACAGTTCCAGCGCAAACATCAATAAGATATCAATAATATCTATATCCTGTAGATCAAATAAATAACGTCCTCTGATTAAAACCAATTCATAAGAATTCCGTAAATCATCATCATCAAAGTAATTTAAAGCCGTAGATTTTCCGGAGCCCGGCTGCCCATAAATATAAAAGCAATCTTGGGTACTCGTATCCAATGTTAAAGCCACTTTCAATCTTCTCAACTTACGCTCATATAAAGGCACATAGAAATCCGCGCCTTCTTTCTGAAACTGTAAAGTTCCTACATTATTCAGATTTATATACAGCTGCTTCAAATCCTCAGCGTACTTTGATATTGAATCATTCATGAGTTCTATATTTTTTTGATATACGGTCTCACAAAGATAAAAATAATTATGGGTTCCGTAATCAGAACCCATAATTATAAAATGATATTTCCTTATTTCAACAGCTTCTCCTGAATCAACTGCTTCAGCTCCTGCTTTCCCATCGTGCCGAGCATCATCTCACGGGGACCGTCTAGCGGGCAAAACATCAGAGTGGGAATCGTTCGGATATTAAAGGCGGTCTCAAGGGCCTCCTCTTGATCTACATCTACTTTATAAATATAAATCTTCCCATCAAATTCTTTGGCAAACTCATCCAATATCGGACTTAAGCGTTTGCAATAACCACACCAAGGAGCGTGAAAATCTATAAGGCAAGGACGACTTCCTATATACTTCCAATCTTTGGGATTCTCCTCAAAATCACCGACATTGGCGATAAAAGCCTCTTTCGTTAAATCGATCACTACCATACTTCTCTATATTTTGATTTATAGTATAACAAAGATAAGTATGAATAGGTTGCGAGCGTTACAAAAGCACGAAAGAGGCCTATAAATCGCACCACTATACACGCAGGCCCACACGTATATCGGTGTAGGGCTACGCGAATACCAGTGATGGGCTACACGTATATACGTAACAGGCTATGCGTATATACGTGTAATCAAAGCCAAGAGAAAAGGCGAGTAAGCCTCATCGATCAAGTATATTAACACGAACGATATGAGATATTTGACTCAAATATTAATATACTGTCTCAAGGTATTCACATACTCCTCCATCGCCGCACGGCCTTTCTCCATCATACGGCAAACCGTCCGGGGCTTCTTCCCGACAAAGCCCTTCTCTATCTCGATATAGCCCGCCTCGCTTAGTTTATCCAGCTGGACACTGAGGTTTCCCGCCGTAGCGTTCGTCTTCTCTTTCAGATAAACAAACTCCGCCTCCTCCACCGATAGTAAAATGGACATCACCGCTAGCCGGAGCTGGGAGTGTAATAATGGATCTAGTTCTTTAAACATTGTTTCTTCATTTGATGGTTTAATAGATGGCCGGGAATAACCATCATGACTATAAATATAGCGGTAAAAACCAATAGACGATCTATACCCTGTATCCACAGCATCAAGAAAGAGAAAGCGATGCCTATCATCCCCAAGTAAACCATCGGCTTAAAGCGGGATACACAGCCGGAGAGCGTCACGCCCATGCCCATCAGGAGCGGTATCAAGAAATAAATATCCACCCGTCCCACGAATGAGGCCACCGAGAGGAAAAAACCCACGAAACCGAACACCATCCATATCTGCCCCGTAATCCGGTCTATGTAATTACGGGTTCCTCGCTTGGAACAATCCTTCCGGCTATAAAATAAGGTCAGGGGGAAAGCCACCACCGGCAATAAGAACCATAAGAATTGTATCTCATAATAATCACCCACAAAAGAAAGGACGTACCACACCGTAAGTGAGATAGCCAACGTCATATACCCCCAGATCAGCAATGGATAAGCCGCATACCGAACCGTATTCTCTTGTGTCTCTTTAATCATCCGAGTGATAAGTTCCAAACTTTCTTTCTCGGTTAAATTCCTGTCTTCCATACTACTAATTGTTTTTAAATTGTTCTTGTTATGTTTATGTTCTCTATTTTTCATTCAAGCGACTCCGTTCGGAACCGGAGCCTGTCTCAATCTTACTCTTCTTCACTTTCTTTCCGCTATTGAAATTCCATGTCAACGTAACCTTAAAGACCCTCCCTGTAAGTCCGTTCTCGTACTGGGAGGACGATCGATAAACATCCAATGTACTGGCGTACTCATTACCTTGATTAAAGATATTATCGACTGAAGCCGCCAGCAATAGCTTATCATTCCAGAGCTTCTTCCTCGCCATCACTCCAACCGTATGCCGGGGAGCGATCTCGCTATTACCGGAATATAGCCGGCTCGTTCCATTATACCGGGCCTCTACCGTGAAACCCGCCGGAAGCGTAAAGGTAGCGATCGCATTGGCGAACCCTAAGTAATGAGGTGAGAAAGAAGCGGATTCCGTCATCCGGATATCCTGACGTACGCCTATGAAATTACCTGTCAAGTTACACCAAGTAAAGGGTTGATACGGCAAGCTGAGCGCCACGAACCAATGATTTTCCCGATCGTGATTCTCATACGTGATATAAGATACATCGGGATTCGCCACATCCTGCTTACAGAACTCCCGGATCAAGTCGTGGTGTAAGTTTCCTCCTACCGTCAGCGTATAGCGATAATTATAAACCAACGTTACGCTGAAACGATTGATATACGTAGGACGTAGATAAGGATTCCCGATCTGGTAGCTATAGTCCGAACTCTGTATACGATTCGGATTCAAGGTATAGAATGGAGGACGTTCTATATTACGGGCATATTGCCCGACCAGCATCCACCTCTTGAAGGGATCGAACGCATAGGTCACGCTCAAGTTCGGAAAAAGATCCAGGTAATCCCGGCTAAACTCCTCACTTCGATCCGATGTCTTGGAATATTCCGCCCGTACTCCCGCGGCGAACGACCACTTCTTGATCTCTCCGGAGAAAGAGGCGTAAGCTCCTACTATGTTCTCATTATATCTCAAGGCATATCCATATTCCTCATTCGGAATCCAACTTCCACCAGCGGTTAAGCCCTCGTACAGCGAATGATCATCCATCAACGTATAGGTGTACTTGGCCCCGATTTTCAAAGACATCTTTTTACGCAGGTTCTTTTGGAAAGAGATATCGGTTGTCGCCATATCATAATCCGCCGCCGCGTTACTCCGGTAAACCGTATCACGGCTTCCACCGGACTGTTCATAACGGATCGTATGGAGATTATCCCCGGTTGATCGCTTACTTACGTAATCGGCTATGACCTTCAACATCGAGCCTCGCTCATCCATTTTGCGTAAGTAATTGACCGTAGCGGAAAACGTGTTATAATCATCCTTCTGCCGATAATTTCCCGTACTCTTTATAGGATAAGCGTCCTTCACTAAATCCGTTCGGCTCCAAGATGTCCCGTCCGAAGCTTGACGGATATATTCGATCTCAGCCCCGACACTATTCAGCGAATCGATCTCGAAAATAGCCCCGATGCGTCCATTCCCATATTTGGAATCCGTATCATAAAGGGATTGAGACACAAACTTATTTTCCTCAGCGCCGTATTCCCTGCTGGAATTCATCTCTCCCTTATTCCGGGGAGTAAAAGTGCCCGATACCGCTCCATCCAAGCTCCATTTCCCGACACGTGCGTTTACAGATGCCGATGGAATATACCCTTGCAACGATGGAGATAATGAAGTACCTAAAGATACATAACCTTGCATACCGTTATCCGGACGACGACGCAATGAGATCTTGATCACTCCGCCCTTAGTAGAGGCCTCATACTCCACACCGGCGATCGGTATCACCTCGATCCTTTTTATATCCTCCGATCTCAAAGACCGCAAATAAGCCAGTAGCTCCTCCCCCGTCAAACGAATCTCGCGGTCATCCACAAACACGCTCGTTCCTTGCGCCCCGTTAATCGAGATCGTTTCATCCGAGAGCCAGACACCCGGCGCTTGCGATAATAATTCCGTGCCATCCTTTCCGGCGGATGGTATGACCGACATGATAAAGCGATCCCCCTTCCGCTCGATATTCTTCGCCTGAACGACGACTTCCTTCAAGGCGTGGCTCGATAGATCCAGGATCAAGGAATCCCGCTGTTTTATCGGCAAGATCAGCTCTTTCCGTAAAGGCTCGTATCCGAGACATTGCACTACAAGCCTATATTTCCCGGCCTCCGCCTCTATGCTAAAATCGCCATCACTATTCGCCACGGCACCTCCTACCTGTTTTTCTCCCGATAAAAGCACAGCGGTCGCATATTCCACGACATTTCCTTCCGCATCGGAAACATGGGCTTTATAAACTGTTCGCCCCAAAATATCCTGGCTACCACGTATATTACCAACCTCTACGATTATAGTACGTGCCTCTACGCAACCACATACCCATATGAATACATATAATATGAATAGAACTCGTCTCATTTTAGTATCCTCCTCTTAATCTTACTGCTGTTACTACAAACAAGTTTACTTTATAAACCATTCATGGATAAAAAAATGCAAAGGAGCTGCGCATTACTCTTTGCACTGCGCAAATGTAGATAAGTTTATTTTATAAACCAAACTATTTAGGGAAATATTTCGATGAAAACACTTTCAGTGATGCAACTTTCTCACTATATTGCACATCTTCTAATAAATAAGAGTTAATAAAAAACATGATTATGACAAAGTTCACACTTACAAAAGCAACCATTCTTTTTCTCCTGTCGGGAATACTTGTCGCCTGCGGAAACGACAAATGGGAGTTCGACTTCGAGAAAGGAGACCATGGAGAATGGACATTACCCAACCTAGAGCCGCTATCGAAAACTGAGTTCGAGCAAGAAATAGTAGGATACGGGTGGAAATGGATCGACACTTATGAGATAGAGGAAAATGGGAAATTGGCCCAAAAACCTTATTGGGAGGATATGATCGGTGGAAGCCCGGATCAATATTATTTCGCAAAAGACTCCGTAACCCGTTTCTTTTGGGCGGATGCGATACCTGCCGATTGTTATTGGACAACCGCTTATACATACGAGGAAAAGGGGAACCAAGTCTCCACCGCACACGGAGAGACTTCCCTTCAACTATTAAAGCTGGAAGATAGCAAGCTAGAGGCTATCGAATATCTAGGCCAACGAGGAGATGGAATCAAGGTCTACGGATATTCCATCTACCAACGAATGAGCGACGAAGAGCTGGAAAAGTGCCGGAAAAGCTATCCGACAAATTTCGA
Organism: Parabacteroides sp.; assembly: GCA_028689545.1. Taxonomy (GTDB): domain Bacteria; phylum Bacteroidota; class Bacteroidia; order Bacteroidales; family Tannerellaceae; genus Parabacteroides. The sequence continues at coordinate 23,279 of JAQVCX010000001.1, read as the reverse complement.
GGATGTATGGGATTAAAACTAAATGACATGAGAATCACGACCCACGAGCCGTAATATGGAAACAGCCTTGCTTGCGTTCGTGCTTGATATAGCAACGATCTGCCCGGCGCAGATCACGAAGCACGGAGGCAAGCACCATTTTCAAGCGATCCTTATCAATATTCAAGGTATCCTTCTCGTCGACCTTCGCATAGCGTACCCACGACACATCGAATGTCGTGCCATATTGGTGAGCTGAGTTCAACGACGAGTTCGAGTTTCTTTTCTTCAGTTTCTTGACATCAGCGACCGTGCGGGTTATACTCGTCACTTTTATCTTATAGATGGAAGCGTTCAGGTTGCGCAAGGAATCTTGGAAATTCTTTCCGATATCACTCAACAAAGTGGCGGCCTCCGGTACTAAATACGGGATGGAGTGCGTCAACTCCTCTACCTCGTAATCCTCATTCGTCTCTATCTCTACCATATCCCGGGAGGCATGCTCCGCCTCTTCCCTAGAAGAGACCGGCTCTATGCCGATCTTCTTCGCGGCAGCCAGATGTACGTCGTTCAAGTCCTTAAAATCACGATTATAACTTCCATTATACCAAATCCTTTTCAGTTCTCCTCTTTTCTCCTTACACGAAGAAAAAGCTGTTGCCGAAACGACCACGACGAGCAACAACATAATATTAAACACTGTCTTCATCTTCATTACCTTCATTTTACTTGACAAACATACGGAAAAATCCGATATTACCCTTCCACTCCAATTAGTTTTTCTCCAAATAAAACTTCTCCCATTGCTTCTACGGATAAAGAATATTACTAATTTTGTAACTTAATTCGAATAATAAACAATAGCACATCTTTTTGAAGCGTAACTTAATAAAAAGAATAGCGGATGATTGAAAGAATTTATATTCTTGAAAGCGTAGACCCGGTGATTTTCTACGGCGTGAACAACACGAATATGCAATTGATCAAGACATTGTTTCCTAAATTGCGTATCGTTGCCCGTGGGAATGTGATGAAAGTGATTGGAGATGAGGATGAGTCTGAGCTTTTTCTCAAGAAAATCCGTGAGGTGGAAAAATACTGCGAGGAGTTCAACTCGCTCTCCGAAGACGTGATTCTGGATATTATCAAAGGGAAAGGCCCCACGGTCGTGAAGCAGGAGAACCTGATCATACACGGCATGAACGGCAAGCCGATTACCGCACGTACCGAGAATCAGCAGTTATTGGTAAAGGCTTTCGACAACAACGATCTGGTTTTCGCCACAGGACCCGCCGGTTCGGGCAAGACGTTCATCGCTATCGCCTTAGCCGTAAAAGCATTAAAGAACAAGGAGGTACGGAAGATCATATTAAGCCGCCCCGCCGTGGAAGCCGGAGAGAAACTGGGTTTCTTGCCGGGCGAGATGAAAGATAAGCTGGATCCCTATTTGCAACCGCTTTACGATGCCTTGCAGGACATGATCCCGGCGGCCAAGCTGAAGGAATATATGGAGAACAATGTGATACAGATCGCCCCGCTGGCGTTTATGCGCGGTCGTACCTTGAACGACGCTGTCATTATATTGGACGAGGCGCAAAACACGACAACGCATCAGATCAAGATGTTCCTGACTCGCTTGGGCACGAGCGCCAAGATGATCGTAACGGGAGATGTCACGCAGATAGACCTTCCGCCTTCCACCACATCCGGACTGATACAAGCCATGCAAATATTGAAGGGCGTAAACGGGATCGGCAGGATCGAGTTCACCAAGAAAGATATCGTGCGGCATAAACTGGTCCAACGCATCGTAGAGGCTTATGATAAGTTCGACGATCAACGGAAGAAAGAGATTAAAGAGGTGAGAGAAAAGAAAATAAATATAGACAAAAACTAAAAGAAACAGTCATGAAGAAGGCATTAGTTAAGACAGACTTCAATTTCCCGGGACAAAAGAGCGTCTACCACGGGAAAGTACGCGACGTGTACAACATCAATGACGAGGTATTGGTAATGGTCGCTACAGACCGTATTTCCGCTTTCGACGTTATCTTGCCGGAAGGTATTCCTTACAAGGGACAAATGTTGAACCAGATCGCCGCCAAGTTTCTCGACGCTACGACTGATATTTGCCCGAACTGGAAACTGGCTACCCCAGACCCGATGGTTACGGTTGGCGTTCAATGCCAAGGTTTCCCGGTGGAGATGATCGTACGCGGTTACCTTTGCGGAAGCGCATGGCGTGCTTATAAGGGCGGCGTACGCGAGATCTGCGGCGTGAAACTACCGGAAGGTATGCGTGAGAACCAGCGTTTCCCCGAGCCCATCATCACCCCGACTACAAAGGCCGAGATCGGAGAGCACGATCAAGATATCTCTAAAGAGGAGATTCTCGCTAAAGGTTTGGTTACGAAAGAGGACTACGAGGTTCTTGAGAAATATACGATGGCCTTGTTCAAACGCGGTTCCGAGATCGCTAAGGAACGTGGCTTGATCTTGGTCGACACGAAATATGAGTTCGGCCATCGTGACGGCAAGATCTATTTGATCGACGAGATCCATACTCCGGACTCCTCCCGTTATTTCTACTCAGAAGGATATGAGGATCGTTTCGCCAAGGGTGAACCGCAAAAGCAACTCTCCAAGGAGTTCGTTCGCGAATGGTTGATGGAGAATGGCTTCCAAGGCAAATCCGGACAGAAGGTGCCTGAAATGACACCGGAGATCGTAGAAGGTATCAGCAACCGATATATCGAATTATTCGAGCATATCACGGGCGAGACTTTCGTAAAGGGTGAGACTGATAACTTGCTGAACCGCATCGAGAAAAACGTCACCGAATATTTACAGACTAAATAAGATACCGCACATGACACAGTATGGTTCAGAGACAATACTTCCTTATAACAAAGAGGAGCAAAAGGGCACACAAGTCAAACGTATGTTCGACTCGATAGCCGAAACGTATGATCAGCTCAACCATACTCTCTCATTGGGTATCGACAAGATATGGCGCAGGAAAGGGATCGCTTTCCTGCGTCCTTTCTCTCCTAAAACGATACTGGATATCGCTACCGGTACCGGAGACTTGGCTATCTCCATGTACAAGAAGCTGCGACCCGACCATATCGTCGGTGCCGACATCTCGCTGGGCATGATGGAAGTGGGACGGAAAAAAGTAGCTGCCGCCGGCTATTCGGAGCATATATCCTTCGAGCAACAGGACTGCACGGCCTTGACCTACGAGGAAAACTCGTTCGATGCCGTAACCGCCGCTTTCGGGGTTCGCAATTTTGAGAACATAGAGCTAGGTATCTCTGAGATGTACCGGGTACTGAAGCCCGGTGGACATATCATGATCTTGGAACTTTCCACACCGGAACATTTCCCCATGAGACAACTCTACCAAATCTACTCAAAGACCGTCATCCCCTTTATCGGATGTCTACTCTCTAAAGAAAAAGTCGCGTATAATTATTTGCCGGCTTCCATCAAGGTAGTTCCTCAGGGAAAGGTCATGACGGATTTACTCACCCGTCAAGGCTTCAAGCAGGCCCGTGTACGGACCTTTACCTTCGGGATCTGTTCATTATATACAGGATCTAAAGAATAAACAATAAAAAGGTTATGCAGAAATATGGCTTACTGGGATATCCCCTCGGACATTCGTTTTCTAAAACGTATTTCAACCAGAAGTTTGAGGCGGAGAAGATAGACGCTGAGTACTTGAATTTCGAGATTCCTTCTATCAAGGAAATCAAGAATGTAATCAAAGAAAACCCGGAACTTAACGGTTTGAACGTGACCATTCCTTATAAGGAACAAGTAATCCCATATTTAGACGATTTGGATGAAGACGCCCGTCAGATCGGAGCGGTAAATGTCATCAAGTTCACGAAAGGACTGTTCGGCAAACTGAAACTGAAAGGATATAACTCGGATATTATCGGATTCAAGCAATCGATTGATCCTTTATTGAAAGAGACGCACCGAAAAGCGTTGATCCTTGGAACAGGAGGGGCATCGAAGGCTGTCTTCCACGGGCTGAAACAGCTAGGTGTAGGAGCCACGCTGGTTTCTCGCAAACCGAAAGACTTTTGTATCACATACGATGAGATCACGGCGAAAACCATGGAGCAATATACGGTGATCGTAAACACGACTCCCCTAGGCATGTTCCCGAATATCGACTCCTGTCCGGATATCCCGTACGATTTACTTACGCCGAATCATCTATTGTATGATCTACTTTATAATCCGGATGAGACTCTTTTCATGAGGAAAGGAAAAGAAAAAGGCGCTGTCGTGAAAAACGGTCTAGAAATGCTTCTATTACAGGCTTTCTCCGCTTGGGAGATCTGGCAGAAATAAGCCGAGCGAAGCCTTTCCAACTACATGATTTAATTAAGCTAGCTTCGTAGGCCAATGGAGTTAACTCCGTTGGTCAATGAAGTTAACTCTGTAGGCCCAAGGAGTTAACTCTGTTGGCCTATGAACTTAACTCTGTTTGCCAATGAAGTTAACTCCGTTAGCGTATGAAGTTAACTTACTTCAACCAAGTCAATACGTAGTCCGGCGTAACCTGATATGCCAACTCATATTCCCGGCATGCCTCGGTCCGGGTTTCCCGTCCCGTAAACGTCCCAGCTGATAAATAAGGAAAAGGATTCACGTGAAGATGCTTTCGAAAGTCCACCCCTTCCTGGCCGATTATCTTGAACAAGGTCTCTTTGGCGCACCAATGGATCAATAGATGCTCCACCTCATGTTCCGGATCGATACCCGCCTCTTCTTCAGGATTCATGAAGCGACTTCGTATTTTCAAGATCCGGTCCGAACGATACTCGATATCGATTCCCGTCGGACGCTTATCCAAGATTACCGCCACATAATCTTTCGTGTGAGATATACTAATATATAAAGGTACGCACGCGAGGAACGGGGCACCCGTAGCATGATAGTCAACCCTTACCTCCTCCCCTAAAAGCTCCTTTAAGAGCACCCGGCTGGCGAAACGTTCCTGCCTCCGCTTCTCGGCCGATACCCGCTCCAGAAAAGAAGAATAATCCGATTGACGCTCATCAAGCATACTCAAAAGCTCCTCAGAGCTTTCTTCCATTTTCCAGACTCCATGCAGCGGCGAGAGTTGTTTATATAGCAAGGCCATATTATTCTTTCCAACTAAAAGTTTGTATAAGTTCTATGATATCTTCCCGGATATATTGAATAGCGGGAGCTAATGAATCCACGTTGGGTTTACAGTCGAAATACAAGGCCCCCCGGAAGAAATTCGATACGCTGTCTGTCAACAAGAATTGTATGGGAGAAGCCGACTCTCCATCCAGAAGGAACAAGGAACCATAGACGTTTGCGGCAGGATTGGAATACGCTTTCTCAGATATCCGATTCTCCGACTTTATCTGCCGGGCGGCGAAAGAGCGGCTTTCCGCCTCCACCGTCACCAAAGACGCGGGAGTAATTGGCAAATAGCTGCAATAAAGCGTTGCCTCTAGCTCCGGATACGAGAGATTCAAGCCCGTAACACCCTCCTTTTGCTCCGGCACCTCTATGACCGCGGCTTGAGAGACATTAAAATTAAAAGGCAAACAACCAAGATCAAGCGGTTTATAATGTGCCTTCGAAGGTTCGATACGAACATAGCCCCGTGGCTTCGGCGTATATTCCACGCACGAAGTACAGAACAGCCCTAAAAACAGGGAACCTCCTATGACAGCAGTTATCCATCTCATAAGCACTCACTTCGTATCTTTCCCTTTCTCATCATTCACTGTATCTTCGGGGATACGGTTAAATTTAACCTTTAATATCCTCCTGTTATCCACTTCCAGCACTTGGAAACGATATTCCTCATATTCTATGATCTCCCTACGGCGGGGAAAATCCCCTTTTATCTCCAGTAAAAGACCGGCCAAAGTCTCCACTTCTTCCGTCAATTTTCCAAAGTCAGAGGGTTCGGCATTGATAACCCGGAAGAAATCCGTCAATAAGATCTTTGCCTCAAAGATCAGGCTACCGTCGGATAAACGGATGAATTGTTGCTCATCCTCATCATATTCATCGGAGATCTCTCCGACAATTTCCTCTAGGATATCTTCCATCGTCACGATACCGGAGGTACCGCCGAATTCATCGACCACGATCGCCATATGGATTTTATTGGTACGAAACTCTTCCAGCAAATCATCGATCTTCTTGGTTTCCGGCACGAAATAGGCCGGCCGGATCAAGCTCTGCCAACGGAATGTATCAGGCTTGTCGATATAGGGCAATAAATCCTTGATATATAAGATACCCTTAATATTATCCTCCGTCTCGGAATATACCGGAATACGTGAATAGCCGGATTTGATAATAAAATCGACCACCTCACGGAAACTGATCTTGATATCGATATCTTCCATATCCAGACGAGGAGTCATGATCTCATTGGCGGTCTTATTATAAAACTTGATGATTTCCGCCAGCATCTCCTTCTCCTCAGGAATCTCGGTAGAGGTTAGCTCCAACGCTTTAGAAAGCTCATCTACAGAGATATCATATTTCTTTTTCGCCAAAGCCTTATTGATAACCGATGTGGAATTAACCAAGATTCTAGAGAATGGGCGGCAGAAGCGTTCCAAGCCACTTAATACGGAGGCTGAAAAACGGACAAAACGCAAAGAATTCTTCTGCGCGTAGATCTTAGGCATGATCTCTCCAAAAAGCAAAAGTAAGAAAGTCAACAGAATCGTCTCAAGTACAAAGCCTAGCAGAGGAGCGGCCGAGAAATTAATCCATGCGTTGATCGCGTAGGTACAAAGCATAACGACCGCTACATTCACGAAATTATTAGCGATCAATATAGATGCCAATAAATACTCCGAACGCTCAAGGAGACGTTTGATGACAGGATCTGCCGGGCGATTCTCTTCCCCGATCTCATTCAAGTCGGCCGGGGTTAGAGAAAAGAATGCCACTTCAGAGGCCGACACGAAGCCGGAAACAAACAACAGTAAAAAGGTAAGGCTTAATGCGATCACAGGGCCCACTGTCAGTGCCTGTAGCGTTACGTTTTCAAATAAGCCCGATAAATAATAGTCCGAGTCCAAGGGAAACAGTATTAGTTAAACAATATCAGAACGGGAGATCATCCGCGTCACTGGATTCCGAGAATGCGCTAGGCTGCGAGGCGGCCGGCTGTTGATAAGCGGTATTTGGCGCCGTGGTCGGTTGAGCCGGTTGCGCTTGGCCCGTGTTAGGCTGCGTATTACCGCCTTGGGCAGTCGCATTCCCACCATCGGCCGGACGAGTACCCATGCTATAAAACTCCACACGATCCGCATGGATCTCCGTAACATATCGTTTCACGCCGTTTTGGTCATCATAATTACGCGTACGGATCTTGCCTTCCACATATACACCGGAACCTTTACGTACCCATTTCTCCACGAAAGGAACCAAATCCCGACGAACCACGATATTATGCCACTCCGTACGTTCCGGAATCACCGTTCCATTTGTCAGCGTATACCCACGCTCCGAGGTTGCCAACGGGAAATTAGCGACAGCGGCACCACTGTCAAAATAGCGAACGTCCGGATCCTTGCCTACGTTGCCGATCAATATAACTTTATTCAATGACATAGCTCAAATTCTTAATAACCATACAAAGAAACACAAATTCAATCATTCTCACAAGTTTCCGTTTAATTTCTCTATATAAATATGTATCAGCCGGGGAACGGCATACTTCTCAATATCCCGGCAAGGCAAAGAGAGGTAATTCTCCAAGGATCCAGGAACTTGCTCTATCTCTATTTGATAGAAAGAAGCGTATAGAATTTGATGGGAAAGCGTATGCTTTACATTCGATAGCCCTTGGGTGACGCTCAATTTCCCGGCATCTCCCAATAGGTCACGGAAGGCTTGCGTCTCGCACAAACCCGAAAAATCCATCGCATGATCCGTCTCGATCAAGGGAAACTCATATAAACCGGTCCAGATATCCTTACCCGCCCGTCTGTTCATCCAAGTTTGCCCTTTATATATAATGTATAGATAGTGGAAATAACGATTCCTTGTCTTCGTCTTATTTTGTTTCACCGGATAAGCTTGCACATTGCCGGAAGCAAACGCCATACATTTATCTTTTAGCGGGCACACTCCGCAGTCCGGGTTTTGAGGAACACATCGCAAAGCACCCAACTCCATGATCGCCTGATTATGTGCCCCCGCGCTCTTAGGGTCCAAGATCATTCCAGCCAGCTCCGCGAATTGCTTTTTACCCTTCGTGGTATCGATCGGCGTATCCACGGCAAACAAGCGGGAAAGTACCCGGTACACATTTCCATCCACGACCGGATACGGTTGGTTCCAAGCAAAGGAGACGATCGCCGCCGCCGTATACTCCCCTACTCCTTTCAAGGATAATACCTCTTTATAATTCTCCGGAAACACACCGTCAAACCGTTCCATGATAGACTTAGCCGCCGCGTGTAAGTTGCGAGCCCGGCTATAATACCCCAATCCCTGCCAATATTTCAGCACCTCATCCTCTTCCGCCGTCGCAAGGGATGCCACATCCGGGAAACGTTCGGTGAAACGTAAAAAATACTCCAAACCTTGTGCGACCCGGGTTTGTTGCAATATAATCTCCGATATCCAAATCACATAAGGATCTCTTGTCTCCCTCCAAGGAAGCTCTCTTTTATAGACCTCGTACCATTCAACCAATATCCGACTAATTTCTAACTCGCTTTCAGACTGTGACATAACGGCTTCTTTTCCTCTTTTCAGCATCATAACTATTTGATTTCCGCAAACATACATATATATTACGAATCGAGAAGAATCTTTTTATTTAAAAATTGAAGCTCAATTCTTTTTCCACTTAAATAAAAAGCTATATATTTGCATTCCAAAAAATTAATAGGTCAAAATCAATTAATTAATTTATAGACATGACTAAAGCAGATATTGTTAGCGAAATTTCAAAAAGCACTGGTATCGACAAACAGACAGTGCTGGCAAGCGTTGAGTCCTTCATGGATATCGTAAAGAGTTCTTTAGCCCAGGGCGAAAACGTTTACTTAAGAGGCTTCGGAAGTTTCGTTATTAAGAAAAGAGCTCAAAAGACAGCTCGTAATATTTCAAAAAATACTACGATCATCATCCCGGAACATAACATTCCGTCATTCAAGCCAGCTAAGACTTTTATCGGTGAAGTTAAGTGATTAATTACTATACGTTTAATTTAAAAATTTAAAAACGATGCCAAGCGGAAAGAAAAGAAAAAGACATAAGATGTCTACGCACAAGCGCAAAAAGAGACTGAAGAAGAATAGACATAAGAAGAAATAAGTCTATCACAAACTCTAAAGAACAAACTTAATAAGTGACCTTTTAAGTTTGTTCTTTGCGTATTTTATAAGGTCTGATCTTAAAAACACATCTTAAGTGATTAGTGAATTAGTAGTTGATGTACAGTCCAAAGAGGTATCTATCGCCGTCATGGAGGACAAGAGCCTTGTGGAGCTCCAGAAGGAGGCCCGCAACGTCTCGTTTGCCGTTGGTGATATCTATCTAGGCAAGGTTAAGAAACTGATGCCGGGCTTAAACGCTGCGTTCATTGATGTCGGTTACAAAAAGGATGCGTTTCTTCACTATTTGGACTTAGGTCCAAACTTCAACACCCAACAGAAATATTTAAAGCAATTGGTGAATGATCCCAAGAAGACCCCGGTACTACTGTCGAAAACACAGATCCTACCGGAGATCGAAAAGAACGGGAGCATCAGCGATGTGCTGAAAGCAGGACAAGAGGTGTTGGTTCAAATTGCTAAAGAGCCTATCTCGACGAAAGGTCCCCGATTGACTTCCGAGCTTTCTTTTGCCGGAAGATATATCGTGCTGATCCCGTTCGCCGATAAAGTATCTGTCTCCACCAAAATTAAATCAAGCGAGGAACGGGCTCGTTTGCGCCAGTTAATCCAAAGTATCAAGCCGAAGAATTTCAGTGTTATCGTACGGACATCTTCGGAGGGTAAACGTGTCGCGGAGCTTGATCATGAACTAAAGACATTGGTGAAACGATGGGAAGATAATATCGTAAAGGTGCCTAAACTCAAAGCTCCGGCTATCGTCTATGAGGAAACGGCACGTACCGTAGCTTTGCTTCGGGACATATTCAACCCCTCTTTCCAAAATATTTATGTAAATGACAAGGAGGTCTACAACAATGTCCGCGACTATGTGAGCTTGATCGCACCAGGACGGGAAGAAATCGTACAATTATATACGGGAGAGCTTCCTATCTTAGACAACTTCGCGATCACCAAGCAAATCAAGTCGCTATTCGGACGAACTGTCACTTACAAGAGTGGAGCTTACTTGATTATCGAGCACACGGAAGCTATGCACGTTATCGACGTGAACAGCGGAAACCGTTCCAAAGGCAGTGATGCCCAAGAGAAGACAGCTATTGACGTAAATATAGCCGCCGCCGACGAGATCGCCCGTCAACTTCGCTTGCGAGACATGGGAGGAATCATCGTCATAGACTATATCGATATGGCAGAGGCAGGCAATCGACAAAAGCTATTTGAACACATGACAAAGGCAATGGCTAATGACCGGGCTAAACATAACATCCTTCCTCTTAGCAAGTTTGGATTGATGCAGATTACCCGCCAACGAGTACGTCCGGCAATGGACGTGGATACGTCTGAAGACTGCCCATCCTGTTTCGGAACAGGATCAGTTAAGCCTTCCATCCTGTTTACCGACAGTCTGGAAGAAAAAATAGATTGCTTAGTAAACAAACATCACGTGAAGAAATTCACCCTGCATGTACATCCGTATGTCGCAGCGTATGTGAACAAGGGGCTGTTCCCCTTAAGCATGAAGTGGAAAATGAAGTACACACATGGTTTAAAAGTTATTCCCAATCAAAGTCTCGCCTTTCTTGAATACAAATTCATTGATACCGACAAGAATGAGCTCGACATGAAAGAAGAAAAGGAAATAATCAACAAATAACATTAGAGAAGCCCCGGGTCTATTGAAACAGTTCCGGGGCTTTTTGTATCCTGCCGAACCGTCAAAATGTCACGATTTATGACACGTATTATTTATTTTCAAACTCCAACTTCTTTGGCACGGCATTTGTTGAATACTATGTGAATCCTCCAAATAAGGAGGATACGAACAATGAATAATAACAATTAAAATATTTACAATCATGGGAAAGATTATTGGAATCGACTTAGGAACAACCAACTCTTGTGTTGCTGTATTGGAAGGTAACGAACCGGTTGTTATCACGAACAGCGAAGGTAAAAGAACAACACCTTCAATCGTAGCATTCGTAGAAGGCGGCGAACGTAAGGTAGGTGATCCGGCTAAACGTCAGGCTATCACCAATCCTCAAAAGACGATATTCTCTATCAAACGTTTCATGGGTGAGACCTATGACCAAGTACAAAAGGAAGTCAATCGTGTTCCTTATAAAGTAGCGTGTGGTGACAACAACACTCCTCGTGTAGATATCGAAGGACGTTTGTATACTCCGCAGGAAATCTCAGCGATGGTCTTGCAGAAAATGAAAAAGACAGCCGAGGATTATTTGGGACAGGAAGTAACAGAAGCCGTTATCACAGTACCTGCTTACTTTAGCGACGCTCAACGTCAAGCTACGAAAGAGGCTGGTGAGATCGCAGGTTTGACCGTACGCCGTATCGTAAACGAGCCGACTGCCGCTTCTTTGGCTTATGGTTTGGATAAGACGAACAAAGATATGAAGATCGCCGTATTCGACTTAGGTGGTGGTACATTCGATATCTCTATCCTTGAGTTAGGCGACGGTGTATTCGAGGTAAAATCAACAAATGGTGATACTCACCTGGGTGGTGATGACTTCGACCACGTAATCATCGACTGGCTGGCTGAAGAATTCGAACATGAGGAAGGCATAGACTTGCGTAAAGACCCGATGGCTTTACAACGTTTGAAAGAAGCTGCAGAGAAAGCGAAGATCGAGTTGTCAAGCACGACTAGCACGGAAATCAACTTACCGTATATCATGCCGGTAAACGGTATTCCAAAGCACTTGGTTAAGACTTTGACTCGTGCTAAATTCGAGCAATTGGCCGACGGGTTGATCCAAGCTTGTATCGAACCGTGTCGTCAATCCTTGAAAGACGCAGGTTTGTCTACTTCTGATATCGACGAGGTTATCTTGGTAGGTGGTTCTACTCGTATCCCGGCTATACAGGCTATCGTAGAGAAATTCTTCGGCAAGGCTCCGTCTAAGGGTGTTAACCCGGATGAGGTTGTAGCCGTAGGCGCAGCGATCCAAGGTGGTGTATTGACAGGTGAGGTTAAGGATGTATTGTTGTTGGATGTTACTCCACTGTCTTTAGGTATTGAGACAATGGGTGGCGTAATGACTAAATTAATCGAGTCTAACACGACCATCCCGACCAAGAAGTCCGAGACATTTACGACTGCCGTAGACAACCAGCCTTCTGTTGAGATCCACATCTTGCAAGGTGAGCGTTCTTTGGCTAAAGACAATAAGTCTATCGGTCGTTTCCACTTGGATGGAATACCTGCCGCGCAACGAGGTGTTCCTCAGATCGAGGTTACATTCGATATCGACGCTAATGGTATCTTAAACGTATCCGCGAAAGATAAGGGAACCGGTAAAGTACAAAGTATCCGTATCGAGGCTTCCAGCGGTTTGAGCGATGACGAGGTTAAGCGTATGAAAGAGGAAGCTGCTTCTAACGCGGAGACCGATAAGAAAGAGAAAGAGCGTATCGACAAGTTGAACCAGGCAGATAGCATGATCTTCCAGACCGAGAAACAATTGAAAGATCTTGGCGACAAGCTTCCGGCAGACAAGAAAGCCCCGATCGAAGCTTCCTTGAACAAATTGAAAGAAGCTCACAAGGCTCAAGATATCGCAGGCATTGACGCAGCCATGGCTGAATTGAACAGCGTATTCCAGGCAGCTAGCCAAGAAATGTACAACGCTCAAGGAGGTGCTCAAGGAGGTGCTCAAGGAGGCCCGCAAGCAAATCCTAACTTCGGTGGTCAACAAGCTGGTGGTAATGCAGGTAACAACAACGGTAAAGACGGAAATGTTACAGACGTAGACTTTGAGGAAGTGAAGTAAAAACGATAAATACCGAAAGGTAAATCTATATAAAATAGCGTGTAGCTCTATGAGTTGCACGCTATTTTGTTTTTATTAATCTATGTATTAGACTTGAATTGCTTGAAAATGGGTCCTTATCATGACAAAATAGTCAATTAAATGGTAAATACTTCATTAGACAAAAGAAATATGTGATATTATTCCCTATTTAGCGTAATTTGCTATACCTTTGAAATTAAACAATTAAGAAAATGGCAAAAAAACTGAATCGAATCAAAGTAGCTCTTGTTGAGAAAGGTCTTTCTCAGACAGACTTAGCAGAAAAAATAGGCAAAAGTTTTAGTACTGTGAATGCTTATTGTGCTAACCGGCAACAACCTTCATTGGAAGTGCTGGCACAGATTGCTGAAATTCTTTCAGCCAGCATGAAAGATTTGATTGTGGATAGTACAGACTAAAAATAGAATAGTTAATAGAAGTAATATAATGGCTAGAATATACGATAACATAGATCAGAAGTTTGAGGCTGGTTTAAATAAAATAATAACTAGTCCTAACGTAAAACGTGTTGATTTCTGTGTTGGGTATTTTAATCTCCGTGGTTGGAAACTCATTGTTGACCAAGTGGAGCAATTAACAGGAGATTATGTAGAGGAAGAGCGAGATCGTATTTTTCGCACCTGCCGCCTCATGATAGGTATGCACCGACCTAACGATGAATACATCAGAATGCTTTATGGTAAGAATAACAAATTGCCAGATGCTGAAATGGTGCAGCGATGCAAGCTGCAAATAGCTCTTGATTTCAAGAGACAACTGCTTTTAGGACTTCCTACAAAACAAGACGAATGGACACTACGTCGCCTTTCTGCTCAAATGAAAGAGAAGAAAGTTTGCGTAAAACTCTATTTGCGTGAACCTCTTCATGCTAAATTATACATAGCTCATCAACCAGAGGTATATGGGGCTGAACGTATATGTGTGATGGGAAGTAGTAACCTTACTTATTCGGGCTTGACAAAGCAAGGTGAACTGAATGCCGAATTTGCAAATGTAGATGAGACAGCCAAATTCAGCCAATGGTTTGATGACCGATGGGATGATCGATTCTGCGAGGATATTACAGAAGAGCTAATCAATGTTATCGATAATAGTTGGGCTGCAGACAAAGACATTCTGCCTTATTATATCTATTTAAAAATTGCCTATCACCTGAGCGAGGAAGCTCGTAATGGTATCAAGGAATTTACCTTAACGCCAGAGTTTCGTCACGAGTTATTCGATTTCCAACAGAATGCAGTTAAGATAGCCGCTCGACATCTTAATAATGATAAACGTGGTGGTGCCATGATTGGTGATGTGGTAGGTTTGGGTAAAACCATTACCGCTTGCGCTATAGCCAAGATCTATGAAATGACCTATGCCAGTAGCACATTAATAATTTGTCCAGCCAACTTGCAGGAAATGTGGCAGCGTTATGTGCGAAAATATGATTTAAAAGCCGATATCATGTCCATGTCAAAACCCATTGATGTGGATTCTGCTTGTTATTATCGTTTGATTATTGTCGATGAAAGTCATAACCTTAGAAATGGGGGAAAACGTTATCAAAACATCAAAGGACTGATAGAGCACCAAGACAGCAAAGTTCTATTGCTTACTGCTACTCCTTATAACAAAGATTTCAGCGACTTGAGCAACCAACTTAGATTATTCTTGTCAGATGATCAAGATTTAGGCATACGCCCAGAAGAGTATATTCGTAGTTTGGGTGGTGAACGTCAATTCTTGCAGCAGCATAGCGATGTGTTTATTCGCAGTATACGGGCATTTGAAAAAAGTCCGTATGTGGAGGACTGGAATGAATTGATGAAATTGTTCTTGGTGCGTAGAACTCGTTCTTTTATCAAACAGTATTTTTCCAAAGAAGATCCATCAAATGGTCGTCGCTACTTGGAATTTCCCGATAAATCACGTTCCTATTTTCCAGAAAGAAAACCTTGTGCTATTAAGTTTAAAACAGAGAAAGGTGATCAATATAATAGGTTGTATTCTCCGGATATGATAGCACAGATGGAAGAATTGAATTTGCCTAGATATGGTTTGAGCAAATTTATCAGTGAAGCTCAAATAGTAAATGCATCTCGTCATGAGCAGCAGATGATAGAGAATCTGTCTCGTGCTGGACAGCGCATGATGGGCTTCTGTAAGAGTACTTTCTTTAAGCGAATCGATTCCAGTGGTTTTTCATTCTTGTTGACCATCTACCGCCATATACTTCGCAATTGTGTATTTGTCTATGCCATAGATAATAAATTGCCGTTGTCTATTGGCGATGAAAATACATTGCCAGAAGATTATTGTGAAGATGCCGACCCAAATAGTGGATTATTTGGTTCTGAAACTGTGGATACTGCTGTAGATGCAACACTCCATATTCCTACCGAGTTGGATTACTACATGAAAAAGGCTGAGGAATATTATAAAATCATCACAAGCAAAAACAATGTGGCATGGTTACCTTCTTCCTACTTTAAGCGCACACTGAAACAACAATTGAAAAAGGATTGCGAAACATTGATTGCCATAATTAAACTATGCGGCGATTGGAAACAGGAGACAGACCAGAAACTAAATGAACTGCAGAAGCTTCTCGTAGAAGATCATAAAAACGATAAAGTAATTATCTTTACTCAATATAGTGATACGGCTCAGTATATTTATAACCAGTTGAAAAAACGTGGTGTATCATCGATTGATGTAGCTACAGGAGCCAGTGAAAGCCCTACGGCTTGTGCTGAAAAGTTCTCGCCAATCAGCAACGACATAAAAGATATACCACTTGCCGAACAAACCAGAATATTGATTGCTACGGATGTACTTTCAGAAGGTCAGAACTTGCAAGACGCGCATGTGATTGTGAATTTCGATTTACCTTGGGCTATCATACGTCTTATTCAGCGTGCTGGTCGTGTGGATCGTATCGGACAGACAGCTGATAAGATTTTCTGTTATTCATTCTTCCCAGCCGATGGGGTGGAAGAGGTTATTAATTTGCGTGGCCGACTGAATGATCGCATCAATGAGAATGCAAATATTGTAGGCTCTGACGAGATATTCTTTGAGGGTAACGAGCAGAATCTTCTTGATATGTTTAATGAAAAGAGTGGTGTGTTGGATGATGATGACGAATCAGAAGTTGACTTGTCCAGTCAGGCTTATCAGATATGGAAATCGGCTACCGATGCACGACCGGAGTTGAAGCAGATTATTCCGAACCTTCAGAACATGATTTATTCTACAAAGCAAACGGCTAGTAGATTGAAAGAGGGTGTGATAACTTATGCACGTACTGCCAACGACTTTGATATCCTTACTTGGTTAGATGCCAATGGCGAGGTAGTTTCGCAAAGCCAGAAGAAGATACTTCAGGCTTTGGAATGTAATGCCAATGAACCTAGCGTGCCTGCAATGGAACAGCATCATGAACTCGTTGGTAAGGCTGTTGAGCTGATTCAAACACAGAGTGCCACTGTAAGTGGCGGCATACTGGGCAACCGCTTTAGTACTCGCTACCGCATTATTACTTTGCTTGAACACTATTACGAACAGCCTTCAACGCTTTTCTTTACCGAAGAGAGCAAAGAATTGCTGAAGTTGGCTATTGATGATATTTACAATTATCCTCTATTGGAACAGACTAAGTTTATGTTGGGCAGAATGCTTCGTACATCAAGTAAAACGGCCAGTGACGACATCGTGGAGTATATTTTGGAGATGCGACGCACGGGTGCGCTATGCCGCATAGAGGAAGAAACCAATGAACATAAAGAGAATACTATCATTTGTTCGATGGGACTTAAGTTTAACGATTAATGAAAACACAAGATGAGAAAGAATCTATTTTTGGACTACATACACGAGGCTGATTTCAAAGGGTTGTTTATCTCCGAAATGGGGTGGAACAATTATCGAGGACAAGCCATGTTGCCTCTTATCACTATTGAAGATGTTGAATATCAATTCTATACGATAGCCGAAAGGAGTGGTTTTCAGATACTTCAATGTGAGGTGGATACTATGCCAACCCCAGCGATCTGCAAGCGCATTGATACCAAGTTGCGCCGTAGTGCCAATGACTATCTTGCTATTTATATTTTGAAAAACACAGAGCATCACCTGTGGGTGGCTCCTGTGCGACAAATGGAGAAGCGCGACCTTGTATCTATTGAATATGAAACACCCGATAAGGCAGATTTTATTTATTCAAAGATAGACGACCTCTCGTTTGGCAATAGTGAGGTAACTACCATCATTGATGTAAAAGAACGCATTCAAGGCACATTTGCCATCAATAGTGAGAAGGTTACAAAAGATTTCTATGCCGGTTTTAAGAAAGAGCACGATGCCTTTGCCAAGTTCATCACAGGTATTGATGACCAGATAACTGACTTGAAGAAGAATCGCAACAAGCAGTGGTACACTTCGGTGATGCTCAATCGCCTGATGTTCTGTTATTTTATTCAGAAGAAGGGTTTCTTGGATGGCAATGTAAACTATCTTCGTGATAAATTGAATTGGTGCAAGCAGCAACAGGGGGAAGATCAATTCTTCCGTTCGTTCTATCTTCAATTTCTTATCCACTTGTTTCAAGATGGATTGAACGACCCAACTCATTCGGGTGAGTTTGAAAAAGTGTATGGACGTATTCCCTATCTCAATGGTGGAATGTTTGATAAGCATCAGTTAGAGCATGATTACCAAGATATTGACATATCCGATGAAGCATTCGAACGTCTGTTTGATTTCTTCGATAAGTGGCGTTGGCATTTGGATACTCGTATTGAAGCAACAGGCAAAGATATCAATCCGGACGTGCTGGGTTATATTTTTGAACAGTATATCAACGACCGTGCTCAGATGGGTGCTTACTACACTAAAGAGGACATCACCGAATACATAGGGCGCAACTGTATCTTGCCTTTCCTTTTCAATAAAGTGCAACACGCAACACGGGAAATGGAACAGGTGTTTACTACATCGGGAGAGGTATGGACACTGCTCAAAAACAGTGGCGACCGATACATCTATGATGCCGTGAAGCATGGATATTCTGACGACTGGGCTGCAAAGATTCCTGAAGATATATCGGTGGGCATTGACACCACGCAGCCCAATCTATTAGAACGTCGCAAGGAATGGAACCGACCCACACCAGAACCATGGGCTTTGCCTACTGAGATTTGGCGCGAATCTATTGAGCGACTTCAGCGATGCGGAAATATTCTTGGCAAAATAGAGCATGGCGAAATCACACAAATCAATGATTTTATTACCTACAATCTTGATATTCGTAGTTTCGCTACTGATGTGATTGGCAGAACTGCCAATCCACACTTGGTGCGCCATTTCTATAAAGCACTGCAAGAGGTGACTATTCTCGATCCAACATGTGGCTCGGGTGCTTTCTTGTTTGCTGCCATGAATATCCTCGAACCATTGTACGAGGTGTGCATAGACCGCATGCAGGACTTTCATGCGCAGAATGCCAATTTATTTAAGGATGAATTGGATGAAATTGAGCACAAGTATCGTTCCAATATCCAATACTTCATTTATAAGAGCATTATTTTGCGCAACCTCTATGGCGTGGATATCATGACCGAAGCTACTGAAATTGCCAAACTACGCCTATTTCTCAAGATGGTGGCTGTGGTAGAAGCCAATCGTAGATTGCCAAACTTAGGGCTTGACCCATTGCCGGATATTGATTTTAATATCCGTTGTGGCAATACGTTGGTGGGATATGCTTCGGAGGATGAAGTGGTAAATGGTGCTGCATACGTTGACATATTTACTGCTCAAGAGTTCCGTGAGAAAGTGGAACTTGAACTTGAAAAAGTTTCTATGGCTTACAACCATTTTCGTACGCAGCAGTTAGCTGATGCTGACGACCGTGTGGCATTCAAAGCAGCGAAGAACGATTTGTCGCTTCGTCTGAATACGCTTACCGATATGCTCGATCACCAGTTGTTCTCAGCTTCTGGCAAACCTGACTTTGATGAATGGAAAGCGAGCCATCAACCATTTCATTGGATTGCTGAGTATTATCAGATTATTCATGGGAATGGGGGATTTGATGTGATTATTGGTAATCCTCCGTATGTGGAATATAATAAGAAAGAAAAGGCCACGGGTAAAGCTGTATCAGACATTTATAAACTTGATGGATATAAGACTCTTTCTTGTGGAAATCTGTATGCTTATTGCATTGAAAGAAGTAAAAAACTAATTAATTGTAATGCTGGTTTTGGTATGATTGTACCCATCAGTCTTATTTGCACAAAAAGGATGCAGGTGGTACAATCTATTTTGATTGAATCTGGAATACTATGGTATAGTAACTATGCAGAAAGACCAAGTAAATTGTTTACAGGAGCAGAAGTGTTATTGACTATTTTTATAAACCATTCAAAATCATTATCGCAACTATATAGTACAAAATTTACAAAATGGACTGCGATTCAAAGACCTATATTATTTCAATCTATCGCTTATTCAGGAGCAAAATTAATGCGCAATTATATAATTCCGAAATATACAACGGAAATAGAGAATTTAATTGCTCATAAGATGACTATAAATAAAAGTATTGGGAATGATTTCTCTAATATTAAAACGAATCCAAAACTATATTATCGTATTGGTGGAGGCCGGTATTGGAAAATTTTCACAACATTTCAACCCATTTTTATTCTCAATGGTGAAAAGAGTGTTTCTAGTCGTGAAAACTATTTATTTTTCGATAAGGAAAATGAACGAGACATTGCAGTAGCTGTGTTGAGTAGTTCACTGTTTTATTGGTTCTTTATCATGACAACTAATTGTAGGGATTTAAATCCATCTGATTTGGAATTATTTCCATTTAATTTGAGCCAATTTTCCAAGGATAATGGAAATGTATTAGAGAGTTGTTGTTCTTTACTTATGAATGATTATAATAAGTTTTCGCTTCAAAAAGATAAAATATCAACTAAGACAGGAAATGTTCGATACCAAGAATTTTATCCTCGTTACTCCAAGCCCATCATCGATGACATTGACAAAGTCCTTGCCAAACATTACGGATTCACTGAAGAAGAACTTGATTTCATCATCAATTACGATATAAAATACCGTATGGGGGGCGAACTAAACAATGAGGAGGAATAGCAATGGATAAACCTATTCAAATACAATCAACTGACAAGAATGCTGTTGCCAACTTCACAGAAGTGGTAAGCATGATTCGTCGCACCCATAGCGAAGTGCTGCATGTGGCCAACAAAGCAATGGTCGACCTTTATTGGCATATTGGCGAGTATATTTCACAACGAGTAGCGGAGTCAAGTTGGGGAAAGAGTATAGTGGCAGAGTTGGCAAACTATATAGCTTCAGTAGTGTCTGAATCTAAAGGTTATTCGGCATCAAATTTGTGGAGAATGAAACAATTTTACGAGATGTATGCTGACAATGTAATTCTCGCAACACTGTTGCGAGAATTATCATGGAGCAATAATCTTGTAATTATGAGCCGAGCCAAATCTACGGAAGAACGCGAGTTTTATATACGGTTAGCCATTAAGGAACATTTGTCAAATAGAGATTTGGTTAGGCAATTCAAAGCTTGTACTTATGAACGCACTATGCTAAGTAGTGTAAAACTCTCATCAGTGGTGAGAGAATTTGCACCACAGGCGGAAAGTGTATTTAAAGACCAATATATATTGGAGTTTATAACGGGTAAAGAAGCGAAACCCGAGAATAGCTTTCGACATGCTCTAATTGCTAAAATGAAGAATTTAGTGCTGGAATTAGGTAAGGATTTTCTTTTTATCGACCAAGAATACCAACTGCAAGTAGGGAATCAAGATTTTCGTATAGACTTGCTTTTCTATCATCGTGAATTGCAGTGTCTTGTGGCTTTCGAACTAAAGACGGATGCTTTCCAACCTGAATATCTTGGCAAGCTCAATTTCTATCTCGAAGCATTGGACAGGGACGTGAAGAAACCTAAGGAGAACCCAAGTATAGGCGTATTGCTCTGTAAGAGTAAAGACAATGATGTGGTGGAATACGCTTTGAGTCGATCGATGTCTCCTACGATGGTTGCCGAATATCAACTGCATCTTCCAGATAAAAAACTCCTGCAACAACGTATGGCGGAACTCTTTGAACAAGTGGAAGAGGATGTAACAGATGAAAACAAACAAGTTTGATTGAGAAGATGGAACTAACGTATCTGGGAAATAAAAATATATTGAACCTGCACAAAACTGGCTTCTTCTGTTCACGCATAGTGAGCGGAAGTGCTGTGATGAACTGCTATGACTGGGCTACCGAAGTGGATATAGAAAACAATGTCATCGTCAGTGGTTTTCAATCGAAGATAGAAAAAGATATATTGCGATTTCTTGAAAAACGACGTGCTCGGATTATATTGGTTTTAGCCCGAAGCATCTATAAGCAGGTTCCCCAAGAGTTTCAACGTTTTCTGGAAGACGATAGATTACTGGTTGTTTCCACTTCGCAGTCTGCTACAAGAACCGCTAAAGCAGTAGCCGAACATAGAAATGAATATATCGCACAAATTTGCGATGAACTAGTGTTTGGCTATATCGGAGAAGGAAGTAACCTACAGATGATTTATCAAAATTATATCGAAAAGTCTAATCTATTATCTAGTAATAAGTAAACATTATGAGCAGATTAAGCGACCTATATAAAGCCATGGAAACCCTTCGCAAGGAAGGACTTCCTGTAAATGACGACCTTGAACAGAAGGCCAATGAGATAGAGGAAGAAATAATCAAGAAAGAGATTCTTCCTATTCTGACCAAGAACATAGAACCAGCCCTACAGCCCGTAAAGCGTGAGTTGGTGCTGGTAGTGGACTATGTTCCCGGTCAACCGCTTAGCGTACACCTGAGCCGTAAGCGTAACTTCACTGCAGATATGCCCGATGCTAAAGAAATGGTTATCGATCCAGAGGTGGCACACCGTCAGCATGACACTCATATTGAGGCTGATGACAAAATACAACGTGGTCCAGCACGAGATATGGCGGTATTCTTTCCCGATGGCACAATCATTGCAGAGAAGAAAGCTGTTGATACGTTAGTGAAAGTGGTTCAGAAGATAGGCGTGGCGAAAGTGCGTCAGGTGGTAGAAGAGCATCATCTGAAGTTCTGCAAGGTACCAGTTATCTCTAACCGACGTGATGCTAAATATGGCAAAAGCCAACGTGACTTGGGCGATGGTTGGCTGCTAATCACTCATAGCAACAACCCTATGAAGAAAGCCTTTATCGAAAAGGTATCGCAAGTGCTCAACCTTGGTATAAAGGTGACGTTAAACGAATAAAAGGTAATAATTGAATTATGACCGAACAAGATATATACAACCTACTCGCTGATGGCGAGCGTGTTACTTTGGAATGATACAATTGGGTGGTTATGTGGTGAATCGAAAGCTCGTAACCAACGAATGCAGGCTATGCTTCGCATGATAGGTTATGGTGAGAACTTAGGTTCTGGCTTCCCTCTCATCCTAAGTGCATGGAATGAGAAGCATTGGTTGAAACCTGAGCTGATAGAGCAACCTGAATTGATGCAGGTTAAGCTGATTTTGCATATAGAGAATATTGGCGATGGCACAAAGGATGGCACAAAGAAAAACGATGTCCTAAAGAATGTCCCAAAGGATGTCCTAAAGAAATTATCTGACCGACAGCGCTTAGTTTTAGAGGTGTTAGCTACTGATGCTTCTTTGTCTGCAAAAGCTATTTCGGAAAAGATTTCGGAAAAGACTTCGGAAAAGATTTCGGAAAAGGTGTCTGTTTCTGATAGGACTATTGAGACCGACATTGCTCAATTAAAAAAATTAGGTATTCTGGCTCGTGAGGGTGGACGCAAAGAAGGTAAATGGATAATTAAGACAGATGAATGATATGACAACAGTTACTAAATGGTTCATATAGAGGCTGTAATCTGAACTCTGTCCAAAAACAATTACCTTTGTATTATGGATAGAAATAGTCAAGAGTATCAGTTAATGCGCGACAAGGCATTATCACAACTGCGTAGTGGAGAGTCCCTGACAG
>JAQVCX010000132.1 GCA_028689545.1 Parabacteroides sp. | reverse complement strand
CTCGCCAGGTATCCGATAGAATTGCTCACGCCCGATTTCGAGCACAGCATGAAACATAAGTCCATAACCTACGCCCTGGACTACATCGACAAAGGGATAGACAAGGTCGTCATCATGGATGCCGACAACCTAACAGACCCGGATTTCCTAACCCGGGTAAACGACATTACACAAGGCAATATCGCCCTGCAGACGCATCGCACCTTGAAGAACGATAACACCTCGGTAGCGGTATGGGACGGTATATCCGAGGAGATCAACAACACCATCTTCCGCAAAGGACGGGTCAACATCGGGATCTCCTCCTCCCTGATAGGCTCCGGCATGGTATTCGATTTCGAATGGCTGAAATCACATATGTCCAAATGCGGCACTTTCGCCGAGGACAAGGAGCTGGAGATCTATCTCGCCATGGAGAATATATTTGTTGATTACGCCGAAGACATCCTCGTGTACGACGAGAAGACCTCACGCCAAGAGGTCATGGCACGGCAGCGATCCCGCTGGTTCCACGCCCAACTATTGGCGTTCTCGCTGATCACACGCAATCTCAACCTTCGGACCATCAACCGGAACTATATAGACAAGGCGCTCCAATGGTTCCCGTTCCCGAGAATATTAAAACTGATCATCCCGCTCATCCTCGCTCTGGTGTGGAGCCTCGTGTCTTTTCCCCTTGCCTTGAAATGGTATGGGCTAATACTGGTCAGCATCTT
The DNA here is from genome assembly GCA_028689545.1 of Parabacteroides sp. Lineage (GTDB taxonomy): Bacteria > Bacteroidota > Bacteroidia > Bacteroidales > Tannerellaceae > Parabacteroides. The sequence continues at coordinate 6,889 of JAQVCX010000132.1, read as the reverse complement.
GACGTATACACTAGCTATCCCCCGGAAGATGCATACCCGGAAACTCTACATGAACCTGTCGAGACTTCCTTTCCTCTTTTTCATCTTGACAAAAGGATATATAGCCTCCTTACGCCGGATGAAGGAGAAAGACAACAGCTTCCAGAGCACACCCCATAACATAACGATAAAAAAAGAGAAACATGGCTAGATTGGTATCCATTATCACGATCAATTATAACGGGCTGAAAAATACCGGCGAGATGATTGAGGCATTCAAGGTACACGAGACTTTCCCTTACGAGATAATCGTGATAGACAACGCCTCTAGGAATCCGGAGGAATATGTCATTTTAAAAGAAAAGTACCCGACCTTACAGGTGATCCGTAGCGAGAGAAACCTAGGGTTCGCAGGGGGCAACAACCTAGGGATATCTCATGCCAACGGGGATTATCTGCTTTTTCTTAATAACGATACGCTTATCGATCGACCGATATTAGAGAATTTGGTAAAAGTATTGGACCTGAATTCAACGACCGGGAGCGTATCTCCTAAGATAGCTTGCTGGCCCGATAAAAAAAGACTGCAATACGCAGGTTCCACACCAATGACCCCGGTCAGCCTTCGTAATGAGAACATCGGGTTCAACCAAATAGACAAGGGTCAATTCGACCAATCAAGTAAAACAGCGTTCACACACGGAGCGGCCATGATGATCCGCACCTCTGACATCCGGAAGTATGGAAAGATGCCGGAATTTTATTTCCTTTACTACGAGGAGCTGGACTGGTGCGTGCAAATAAGGCGAGCCGGGCTGGAGATTTGGTACGAGGCCACCTCTATCGTCTATCATAAAGAGAGCATGAGCGTAGGGAAACAAAGTCCGCTTCAGGTCTATTATCATACCCGCAACCGCCTTTTATTCGCCAAACGATCGATCGACAAAAGGAATGAAATAATTTACTCATACATCTACCAAACCCTAGTGGCTTTTCCGAAACGCCTCTTGATCTATCTCGTAAAAGGAAAATTCCGGCTGATCGGGGCACTAGGCAAGGGCCTAATAAACGGATTAATCGCAATCAACAAAGATATAAATTATGGAAAAGAGCTATCAAGTCATTGAGATCCTCTTCTGGATCGGCATCGGGATCGTTTTCTATACCTATCTGGGGTATGGGATCGTATTATACCTCATGGTCAAGATCAAGGAGCTGTTCGTGAAGCCCCGGCTTCCCCGCCTACCCGAGCCGCTTCCGGAAGCCACGCTGCTGATAGCCGCCTACAACGAGGAGGCGATCGTGGCAAGCAAGATGGCGAATTGCAGGGAGCTGGACTATCCGGCGGATAAGCTAAAACTAGTCTGGATCACGGACGGCAGCGACGACCATACGAACGAACGCCTCGCCGAGTACCCGGAGGTCACCGTGCTGTACCAACCACAGCGGCAAGGCAAAACCGCCGCCTTAAACCGGGCCATACCCTACGTAGATACTCCCTACGTGATCTTCACCGATGCCAACACGATGCTGAACAAGGGTGCCATCATGGAGATCATACGCCAATTCGGCGACCCACGGGTAGGCTGCGTGGCTGGCGAAAAACGGGTGGAGATACAGACCGGGCAGGGAGCCACCGCCGGGGAAGGCATATACTGGAAATACGAATCCACCCTCAAGCGGCTGGACTACCGCCTATACTCCGCCGTCGGGGCGGCGGGCGAGCTCTTCGCCATCCGCACCTCCCTCTTCGAGCAGATGCCCACGGATACCTTGCTGGACGATTTCATCCTCTCCCTGCGTATAGCGATGAGAGGTTACAAGATCGCCTACAGTAAAGAGGCCTATGCCCTTGAAAGCACCTCCCTGGACATGCGGGAGGAGGAGAAGCGTAAAGTACGTATATCGGCCGGCGGATTGCAATCGGTATGGCGGTTACGGGGATTATTGAATATGTTCCGGTACGGGACACTGAGCTTCCAATACATTAGCCACCGGGTGCTGCGCTGGACGCTCACGCCGATCGTCCTCTTCGCCCTCCTGCCCCTCAACCTCCTCATGGTCTGTACCGGACATACCCTTTACACGGTCATCCTAGCCCTACAACTAGCGTTTTACCTGATGGGATACTTGGGGTATAAAATGGAACGACGGAGCATCCGGAACAAGCTATTATTCGTTCCTTATTACTTTTTATTCATGAATATCAATGTTATACGAGGATATAGCTATCTCGCCAAGCATAAGGGAACAGGCGCTTGGGAGAAAGCCAAACGAGGAGCGGTGTAAAAAAAATAAAAAATAGATAGGCAAATAGTAGTCATATATCGACTTAAATTAATACTTTTGCACTATTGGTACTATTTGAATATCAAGATAACTAGAATAGAATTCAGACACAATGGATAAATTGGCCTCAGAGTATAAAGTCCTTATCGTAGATGATGTCCCTACGAACATCATGCTAGTACAAGCCATACTAAAGAAAGAGGGATATACGCTTTTGACTTGCGATAGCGGGACAAAAGCGTTACGCATAGCTAACGAGAAACACCCCAATCTGATATTACTCGATATCATGATGCCCGAAATGGACGGATATGAGGTTCTCCAGCATCTGAAAAGCAATCCCGAGACAACGGATATACCCGTGATTATCATGTCCGCCCTAAGCGATATGCAAAGTATCGTGAAAGGTTACCAATTGGGTGCCACCGAATACGTCACCAAGCCTTTCCAACGTGAGGAGCTGGTGAAAAGGGTAGCCTACCGCTACGAGCTTTACAGCATCAAGCGCATCAAGGCCGAGCTGGAGAACACGATCGAGTCAAGGGATACGTTATACTCTGTTATCGCCCATGACCTGCGCTCCCCGCTAGGCTCATTGAAAATGATGAATAACGCGATCTTGATGATGGTGGACAAGGAGCGAGTAGGCGACGAGGTGTACGAGATGATCCAGATGATGAACAAGACCTCCGAGGAGATCTTCCTCCTGCTAGACAATCTGCTGAAATGGGCCAAGAACCGTTTGAACAAGCAACATGTATATAAGCAACAGACCGACATAAACAGTATCATCGACAGTACCGCCGAGATGTATATCCCGATGGCGGCGCAAAAAGGCGTGAAGATTATCCTAGATAATTTGGATAAGGAATTGGTAGGCTTAGTCGATATCGATATGCTCAAGACGATTATCCGCAACTTGATCTCTAACGCCATGAAATTTAGTTTCGAGGGGGGCACGATCACCTTATCCTCACGTTCCGAGGGAGATTTCGTAACCGTTAGTGTGAAAGATACCGGAAAGGGAATCAAGAAGGAGGATCAAGACAAGCTTTTGAAACAAGACTCGCATTTCACTACCTACGGGACAAAGAACGAGAAAGGCTCTGGTCTGGGATTGATGCTTTGCAAGGACTTCGTGGAGCTTCATGGAGGAAAGCTTTGGTTCGAGTCTGAGGGCGAGGGCAAAGGTACGACTTTCTTATTCTCGATGAAGGCGTTAAACCAAGAGGCTTGATTCCATTATGTATACCGTAATTAAACGCATGGAGATCTCCGCTTCCCATAGCTTGAGATTGTCTTACCCCAGCAAATGTGAGAATTTACATGGTCACAATTGGATGATCACGGTTTATTGCCGCTCAAAGGAATTAAACGCCGATGGCATGGTGATCGATTTCAGCCATATCAAGAAAGCGGTGAAATCCAGATTGGATCACCAGAACTTAAACGATATCCTGCCATTTAACCCGACGGCGGAGAACATAGCCTGTTGGATATGCGAACAGATCCCGTCTTGTTTCAAGGTAGAGGTAAAAGAGTCTGAAGGAAACACGGCCATCTATGAGAAAGATTAACGAGATATTTTATAGTTTGCAAGGTGAAGGGTTCTATACGGGAACTCCCGCCGTATTCGTCCGCTTCTCAGGTTGCAACCTTAAATGTGGCTTCTGCGACACCCGCCATGAGGAGGGCGTGATGATGACAGACGAGGAGATCGTGGAGAAGGTATCTTCCTTCCCCGCACAGATGGTGATCTTGACGGGAGGAGAGCCAAGCTTATGGATCGACAAGTCGCTTATATCCCGCTTACATGAGGTAGTGAAACTGGTTTGTATCGAGACGAACGGCACACGCCCTTTACCCAACGGCATCGACTGGGTGACTTGCTCGCCCAAGGAGAACGCCCCGGTTGTCTTGAATAGGATCGATGAGATAAAGGTGGTTTATACCGGGCAAGACCTCTCCGCCTACACGGAAATTCCCGCACGGCACTATTTCCTACAACCCTGCTCCTGCCAAAACACCGAAGAGGTGGTGGATTACATTCTCCGGCATCCCAAATGGAGGCTAAGCCTACAAATCCATAAGCTCATACAGATTCCGTAGATTTATAAGAACCTCGCTTCTTTACCTCTCACGGCATCATTCACCTCCCCGTCGCCATAGGCCAACTCGCCATTCACGAAAGTCATCCATACGCCATGATGGAACGTATAGCCCTCGAAAGGAGACCAGCCGCATTTGTACAAGATATTCTCCTTGGATACCGTCCAAGTCTGCTCCGGATCGATCAATACGATATCGGCGTAATATCCGGGACGGATGTATCCCCTCCTATCGACATGGAACAGCTCCGCCGGCATATGCGCCATCTTCTCGACCACCTTCTCGTACGTGAAACGACCCTCCATCGCCAGCTCCAACATCGTGATCAAGGAGTGTTGGATAAGAGGCCCTCCGGAAGCCGCCTTCAGGCAAGAGCCTTGCTTCTCCTCGGGTAGATGCGGGGCATGGTCGGTAGCCACGATATCGATCGTGTTGTTATTGACCGCCTCACGCAACGCCGCACGATCCTCGATCGTCTTGATAGAAGGATTCCACTTGATGCGATTGCCAAATTGGGCGTAGTCGCCGTCATGAAACCATAGATGGTGGACACAGACCTCGCCGGTTATCTTTTTCTCGCTCAAGGGTAGACTGTTACTGAGCAACGATAATTCCTTCTCCGTGGAGAGATGCAGGATATGCAAACGGGAATCCAAGCGGGTAGCCAGCTCAACCGCCTCGGCCGAGCATTGATAGCAGGCCTCCTCGCTACGGATCTTACTATGGAAAGAGATATCCAGATCCTCGCCATACAGATTCGTATAATACAGTATATTACGCCGGATCACCTCCTCTTTCTCCGCATGGATGGCGATCAGCATCCCGACCTCACCGAAGATACGCTCCAAGGTTTCTTTCTTGTCCACCAGCATATTCCCCGTAGACGAGCCGAGGAACAGTTTCAGCCCCGGCACACGGCTACGATCCAGCTTGCGGATCTCGTCCATATTATCGTTCGTTCCACCGAAGAAGAAGGAGTAATTCGCACGGGAGACCTCGGCGGCACGATTGAATTTCCATTCCAGATCGGCGATCGTCGTGGTCTGTGGCTTCGTGTTCGGCATATCCATAAAGGTCGTCACGCCACCGGCCACGGCGGCACGGCTCTCGGTCCCGATATCCCCTTTATGGGTAAGCCCGGGATCCCGGAAATGCACTTGATCGTCGATAACGCCCGGGATCAACCATTTCCCCGTAGCGTCGATCACTTGATTCGCCTCGGCACGCACATCCCCTGGAACCTCTCCCTCGAACACCGCAGCGATCTTATCCCCCTCCACCAACACCGAGCCGATAAAAGAACGGCCCTCGTTGATGATTTTCGGATTCTGGATTAATATTTTATTCATCTTTCTTATTCTATTAAATTGTCAAACTCTGTTTTCATAGGATATGGCTCGCATCCCTCTTCGGATACTTCCTGAAGAAGCTCCACCATTTCAATTGAAGGACACCGAATAAGGCTTCCCCGAATATAGAAGAGTTCATCTTGGATACACCCAAGGCACGGTTGATAAAGATGATCGGCACCTCCACGAGTTTGAAGCCGCATTTATGAGCCGTGAACTTCATCTCCACCTGAAAGGCGTATCCCTTGAAATGAACACGATCCAGATCGATCGTCTCCAACACCTCACGACGGTAGCATTTAAAGCCCGCCGTCGTATCCTGTATCTTCATACCCGTGACGATACGAACATACACCGAGGCAAAATAAGACATCAACACACGACCCAGCGGCCAGTTCACCACATTCACCCCGTTGCAATACCTCGACCCGATGGCCACATCGGCACCCTGCTCGGTACAAGCGGCGTATAACTTCGGCAGGTCATTGGGATTATGGCTGAAATCGGCATCCATCTCGAAAATGAAATCATACTTCTGCTCGATAGCCCATTTAAAACCACGGATATAAGCGGTACCTAACCCCAACTTCCCTTTACGCTCCACGATAAACAGACGCTCCGTGAACTCCTTCTGCAAGCCTTTCACGATAGCCGCCGTCCCATCTGGAGAGCCATCGTCGATCACCAAGATATGAAACGCTTTCTCCAGCCCAAACACGGCACGAATGATATTCTCAATATTCTCCTTCTCGTTGTATGTAGGAATAATAACGATACTGTCTGACATATACTTTAATCAATTAATTTTTAGCTTATTATATATACGACTATAAACTATTTACAAATCACCCCCCAAAGTTACACATTTTTCCGTGTAAATCTATCCAAACGGGAAGACTCTTACGCACTATATAATGCTAAAACCGGATATTTTATCCACGGGCTTTTACGACTGAGCTAATATGACACGATAAAATGAAAACAAATCATAACATATTTCTTTGGCCGCTCGATACAATATAGTATAGAAAAACATTATCTCATCTTTGACACTTCGCTTTTACAAAATAGGTACCTAATTACGCTATAATGGTGTTTTTGGTACCTTTTTTAATATCTCACTATGTAGCTATATTCTCCTCATCTTGATTATTTTTCGATTT
>JAQVCX010000023.1 GCA_028689545.1 Parabacteroides sp. | reverse complement strand
CAGCACGGAGATGCTCGACTCGCTCAGCAAGATTCGTATCTCGCCCATCCACATGGCCATACAAGGAATATTTAATAACGTATTTTACGGCATCATACTTTCTATACCTGTAGCGGCTCTCTTGTGCAGGAACAATTCAACGGGTTCCATCACTGAAAACCGCTAAAAAGCTAATTACAGACAAAGAATGGACATATCAGTTGTTATCCCATTGTATAACGAAGCCGAGTCTTTACCCGAGTTATTCTCGTGGATAGAGCGGGTGATGAAAGAGCATAATTATACCTACGAAGTGATTTTCGTGAACGACGGTAGTACGGATAATTCCTGGGAAGTGATCGAGGAATTGAAACAACGTTCTCCGCATATCCGGGGAATCAAGTTCCGTCGCAACTACGGCAAGTCGCCAGGACTGCATTGCGGATTCCAGCGAGCTAAAGGTGACGTGGTCATTACCATGGACGCCGATCTGCAGGATAGCCCGGATGAGATACCCGAACTGTACCAGATGATCACCGAGGATGGATACGACCTGGTATCCGGCTGGAAAAAGAAAAGATACGACCCGTTATCGAAGACGATTCCCACGAAACTATTCAACGCGACAGCTCGTAAGTTCTCGGGGATAACGAACTTGCACGATTTCAATTGCGGATTGAAAGCGTATAAGAATGTGGTCATTAAGAATATAGAGGTGTATAACGATATGCACCGTTACATACCTTATTTAGCCAAGATCGCCGGATTTCACAATATTGGCGAGAAAGTAGTGCAACATCAAGCCCGCAAGTACGGAACTACCAAATTCGGGTTGGATCGCTTCGTGAACGGTTACCTGGATCTGATCACGCTTTGGTTTACTTCCAAGTTCGGAAAGAAACCGATGCACTTCTTCGGGTTATGGGGAAGCGTTATGTTCTTCATTGGTTTTATCGCTTTAATAATCGTACTCAGCATGAAACTGATCTCGATATATGCGGGCGATTTAAGGCCTTTGGTTACTAGTTCCCCTTATTTCTATATTTCATTGACGGCGATGATCCTGGGGACCCAGATGTTCCTAGCGGGATTTATCGGGGAGTTGATTTCCCGTAATTCCCCGAATCGCAACAACTATAAAATAGAAGAGGAGATATGAGCTACCCTTCCGCCCCGACGAGACCGCGAAGCAACGTAAGCTCATAGAAGATATTATTTAAACGGGAATCATTCTAGTATGTTATACATTGAAGTTCTGCTACTAGCGATAGGCTTATCCATGGATAGCCTGGCAGTATCGGTTACCGGCGGCGCGGTTCTTAAGAACAACTGCACCGCCGGTAATATTATTAAGATAGCGAGCGTACTCGGCATATTCCAAGCCGGGATGACCGTAATCGGCTATACGCTGGGATTAGGGTTCGAAAGATACATTTGCGCTTTCGACCATTGGATCGCGTTTGCCCTCTTGCTCTACTTAGGCGGGAAAATGGTATACGACAGCACGAAGGAAGAGGAGGAAGACGGGAAGTTCGATCCGCTATGCAACCGGACATTGTGCGGATTGGGAATAGCGACAAGTATCGATGCCCTCGCCGTAGGGATCTCGCTGGCAATATTGAAGTCGCCGCTCTTGTTGCAAGCCTCTACCATAGGTGTCGTCACCTTCGCGCTCTCGGCCTTCGGTGTCTATTTCGGTAACCGATTCGGCAAGAGAATCGACTTGAGACTGGACCTCGTCGGTGGTTTGATCTTAATCGGCATCGGTACAAAGATCTTGATAGAGCATTTATTCTTCAGCTAAAGATACCTTTATTGAACAAATAATCCTATACATTATATTATATAGAGATGCGCAAGAATATTTTCATAGCAGTCAGCCTGCTGATCGTTTCGCTTATGGCTTGTTCGGAGAAGGGCGAATATTTCGAGGAAAGTGGTTCCGTTTTTCATACCAGTTACCACATCAAATACAAGGCCAAGCAAATCCTAACCGATAAGATCGACAGCGAGCTGCAACGCTTCAACCTCTCCTTGAATCCTTTCAACCCCAACTCCACGATCGCGAAAGTCAATAAGAACGAGGAGGTGGAGGTAGACGAATGGTTTACCGAAGTATTCAATAAGGCGGAGGAGATCTCCCGGAAATCTGGAGGTGCCTTTGATATTACTTGCGCTCCGTTAGTGAACCTATGGGGATTCGGATTCAGCAAGATGGACAGCGTAACCCCGCCGATGATCGATAGCATCAAGGCCTTCGTCGGTTATCAGAAAGTGAGATTGGAAGGAAAGAGAATCGTCAAGGAAGATCCCCGGGTGCTATTGAATTGTTCCTCCATCGCGAAAGGTTATGCCTGCGATGTCATCGCCCGCCTGCTCGAAAAGGAGGGCGTAACGGATTACATGGTGGAAATAGGTGGCGAGGTCACCATGAAAGGCGTAAATCAGCAAGGAGACTGTTGGCGAATCGGCATCAACAAGCCGGAGATAGGGACTAGCGGCGTGACCAATGATGTGGAGGAGATCGTACAACTCTGCCAGAAAGGAGGCGTGGCTACTTCCGGCGACTACCGTAACTTCTACGTCAAGGACGGCAAGAAATACGCCCATACCATCAATCCGGCGACCGGCTATCCCGCCGGGCAAAACATCCTTAGCGCGACGATCGTGGCGGAAGATTGCATGACGGCAGACGCCTACGCTACCACCTTCATGGTTTTAGGCGTAGAGAAGGCGAAGCTTCTGGCACAATCCATTCCCCAGATAGAGTATTTCATCATCTACGCGGATCACAACGGACAACAAAAGGTATCCTACTCCCAAGGAATGTTGGAATACCTTCCTAACCGAAAGACATTAGCGATCCTCGAAAATCCTTAATCCCCTACCTAAAGCGTGATCTACCCCCCCATTGAACGCGCCCCGGGAGGGAACGTGGAGAAACCGGTCGTCTTACCGATTCCCCTCGCCCCTGCCTTAGCGTACCCATTCAATCAGATAGGATATGATACGGAGCTTAAAAATGTTTCAATTTCTGATAAAGCGTTTGCACCGGCAATCCCATCACGTTATAAAAGCTACCATGATAGCCTCTACCCCTACGTAACCGATCCATTCCTGAATGCCGTAGCCTCCGGCTTTATCATACGGCTTATATTTATCCAGATAATAATTGATCTCCTCATCATCCAATTTAGCGAAACAAACCGCCGATTCTACGGAGAAGCCAACACTCTTGTCCTTCGTCGTGATACAAACGCCCGTTATTACCTGATGCACATGGTCAGACAAAGAATGAAGCATCGCATAGGCTTCCTCCCGATCCGCCGGTTTTCCCATAACCCCGTCGAACGTCCAGACGATCGTGTCCGCCGTGATCAGCAACTCGTCATCGGCCATCGTCGGTTTATAGACCTCGGCTTTCGAACGGGCAATATATAAAGGGATCTCCATGGAGTCTACCGAATCCGGGTAAGACTCGTCTATATCCGGGATTACTCTTACCTCGAAGTCAACATCCAGACCAGCCAACAAAGTTCGTCGCCTCGGAGAATTAGAAGCTAAGACGATCTTGTACTTTTTTAAATTCTCTAACATAACCTATTCGATTAAACATTATACATTCACCAACATTTCACCAACATTTCACCATCCAAAAGCCTCCTCGCCGAACCAGTGTCCTTGCGCCCGCATCGTTTGCTCGATCACGTCTCTAGCCACGCCTTCGCCCCCTCGCCGGGAGGATATATATTTCGCTATCTCCTTGATCTCCGGTGCCGCATCCGCGGGTGCCACCGGCAATCCTACTAGCCTCATTACCTCATGATCAGGAATGTCATCACCCGCGTACATGATCTGCTCGGCCGACAAGCCTGTCTTTTCCATGAAATCCTTAAAGTCGCGCGTCTTTACGGCGCTACGCATATAAATATGTTGTATTCCCAAACGAGAGAAACGAATCTGCACGGCTTCCGTATATCCGCCCGTGATGATAGCTACCTCATAGCCTTTCTTCACGGCCAGCTGCAAGGCATAGCCATCCTTGATATTGACCGTACGCATCGGATCGCCATTCGGATGCAGCGGGATCACATCACAAGACAGTACCCCGTCTACATCAAATACAAAAGCCTTTATTTTCGTCAAATCATAATTAATACTACTCATTCTTTTTGATTTATGATTTATGAATGCTTTGGCTGATTAGCTCATACAGATTCCGCATATCCGGATCCTTGAGCATCGCCTTATGTTTGTTGATCACATTCTCGTCATAGCGTATGGCGGGTCCCGTTTGGGCCGCGGCCGGCGACATCAGATGCACCTTGGCGGCGGTCTCATCGATCAGAGGCAGCAAGACCTCTCCCGGTATTTCTTGCTCCGCCAATATCTTTTCCGCCAGCGCATACATGTGATTCGTGAAATTACAGGCGAAAACCGCCGCTAAATGTAAGTTCTTTCGCTTCTCGGACGAGAGGAAACGTACATCGCGGGAGAGCGCTCTCGCCATCCCTCCCAGCACCTTCTCGTCCTCCGACGAGTTCGCCTCCAGAAAGAACGGTATTTTCTTGAAATCCACCTCCCTGTTCTTACTAAACGTCTGTAGCGGATACATCACCCCATATCTAGCCGTAAAGCCCTCGAATACGGAAGCGGGCATACTACCCGCCGTATGCACCCACAAGCCGTCGTTCGGTTTCACACGGGCGATCACCTCTTGAAGCACGGCATCTTTCAACGAGAAGACATACAAGTCGGCATCATCCACAATCTCCTCGGGGATCACGGTCCATCCACATCTCAACTCATCGGCCAGCATCTTAGCATGCTCGCTTGTATGGCTATATACTTGCCCGATACTCATGCCAGACTTGCGCATTTCCAGCGAAAGCCGGGTGGCTAGGTTTCCGGCACCTATAAATACGACCTTCATTCCTCCTCCTCTTTCTTTTCTTCCGGCAGGGAGAACTTTCCTATATGTATCTTCTCCCATTGCAAATGGGATTCATCGAAAGGCTTACGAACCTGATCCTTATAGCCGATGCCTATGATAGACAAGACATCCAGTTGATAAGGGATATCCAGCAACGAACGGACATACTGATTCGCTTCCGCCTCATCCTCCGTCATCCGGTTCCGGATCTGGCACCAGCAACTGCCCAATCCCAAATCCTCCGCTTGCAATTGCATATAAATGGAGGCGACCGACGCGTCCTCTACCCAAACATCGCTTTCCAACACATTCGCCAGGACGACCACCGCCAAGGCGCAACCCTCCAGAAAGGCGGAGCCATTCTTCTTGCACCCGGCAAGCTTCCTCAGCATCTCCTTGTCTTCCACCACCACGAACTGCCATGGATTACTACGTTTGGAGGCCGGAGCCATCAGCGCCGCTTTCAAGATTAATTCTACCTGCTCGGGGGAAAGAAGTTGGTCGGTAAACTTACGTGTACTTCTTCTATTTTGTATAAGTGTTGCAAAACTCTCCATTTTTCTCGTTCTTTGTATGCTTTTAATATTAAGACACGCAAATATAAAGATTATTTTTTGCACCTATATATACGTATCAGTCTTTTTTCTCGTTAATATGACTACGAGGTGACAATTGTCAACTAAATAAATTTGGATTATGAAGATTCGTGCGATAGCCGCGCTGCTATTTATATTTTTTTCCGCTAATGCCTTCGGTGAAGGCCGTATTAAGATCACGGGCTATGTCCGCGACGCCGATGGTAACCCCTTGGAGCTGGTGAATGTCCGGGTTAAGAACACCTTGATCGGCTCCATGAGCAACGAGAAGGGATATTATTCCTTCTCCATATCGCCGGGAGACTCTATCTCCGTGATTTATTCCTGCCTGGGATATAATAAAGCCGAGCGTATCATTCCCTCGGCACAAGCGGATATGCGCCTGAACGTGCAGATGAACAATACCTCTTTCGATTTGGGGGAAGTATCCGTCACAGCCATCCGCAAGCAGACCACGACCATGGAGTCTCTCAACGCGGACCGGATCAAGCTATTGCCCGATCCCTCCGGAGGTAGCATAGAGAGCTTGGTCGTCACGTTTGCCGGCGTATCGTCCAACAACGAGCTGAGCTCGCAGTATTCCGTACGCGGAGGTAGCTACGACGAGAATATCGTATATGTGAACGGCATCGAGGTGTTCCGCCCGCTCCTCATTCGCTCGGGGCAGCAAGAGGGCCTTAGCTTTATTAATCCGGACCTGACGGAGGCGGTCAATTTCGCCGCCGGTGGATTCGAGGCTCGTTACGGGGATAAGATGAGCTCCGTGCTGGACATCACCTATAAAAAGCCGAAGATGTTCGAAGGCTCGGCTTCCGCCAGCTTATTGGGGGCGAACGCTTATGTGGGCAGCTCTATCGGCAAGTTCACCCAGGTTACGGGATTCCGCTTTAAAAGCGGCCGGTCGGTCTTGGGCACCCTGGATACGGATGCCGAATACGACCCTAAATTCATCGATCTGCAAACCTACATCACGTATCAATTGGCTCCTAAATGGGAAATCAATTTCTTGGGCAACCTAGCCAACAACAATTATAAGTTCACCCCTTATAGCCGGGAGACCTCTTTCGGCACCGCCGAGAACCCGAGGAATTTCAAGGTCTATTTCGACGGAAGGGAAAGGGATAAGTTCCAGACCCTATTCGGGGCCCTCACCTTGAAGCACAACCCGAGCGAGAACACGGAGCTGGGCCTCCAAGCCTCCGCCTTCAAGAGTAAAGAAGAGGAAGGCTATGACATAGCCGGCGAATATTGGCTGAGCGAGAACGGGGCGGAGAACCCGGACGATGACGCGTCCGCCGCCATGTCGGTAGGCCGTTATCACGAGCACGCGCGGAATCGCCTGAACGCTACCGTCATAAACGTGGGGCATTATGGCGTGGCGCGCCTCTTGAACAACACGCTGAAATGGGGGGCCACGGTACAGATGGAGAAGATCAACGATAAGATCAGCGAATGGGAGAAAAGGGATTCCTCGGGTTATTCCTTACCGCAGGCCGGCGATATCGTAAGTGTGTACTCGAACCTCTTTTCCGACAATCAGATAGAGACCACGCGCTTCTCCGCCTACGCGCAAGACGCGTTCAAGTTCAGGACCAAGCAAGGTATGTTCACCTTAGTAGCGGGGGTACGGGGTAGCTATTGGACGTATAATAAGGAGTTCCTTTTCAGTCCGCGCGCCTCCTTGGGCTTTATCCCGAACTTCGATCAGGACCTGACGCTCCGCTTCGCCACCGGACTGTATTATCAATCGCCCTTCTACAAGGAATTGCGTAGCGTAGACAAAGACGAGTACGGCAATAATATCACGGTATTGAACAAAGACCTAAAGTCGCAACGCTCCATCCACTTCATCTTGGGAGGCGATTATACGTTTCGCGCCGTAGACCGTAATTTCAAGGTGACCGCCGAGATGTATTATAAGAAGCTAGACAATCTGAACCCCTACACCGTAGACAACGTCAAGATCCGCTATTATGGCGAGAACTGCGCCAAGGGTTACGCCATGGGGCTGGATGTCAAGTTCTTCGGCGAGTTCGTGCCAGGCACCGATTCCTGGATCAGCTTCTCCTTGATGAAAGCCCAGCAAACGATCCGCGAGACGACGACCGTACCGATGGCCAACAGCCAGGGCTACAACATATCGCTCTTCTTCCAAGATTATTTCCCGGGCTATAAACGAGTCAAGCTGAATCTGAAGGGGGTTCTATCCGGGGGACTTCCCCAGACAATCCCCGGCCAAGGATACGAGGCCGGCTATTTCCGCACGCCCGCCTACAAGCGTGTGGACATCGGCCTCTCCTATCAACTGGCGGGCGGCACGGACGCGATCATGGACAAGGGCTTCTTCCGCCACTTGAAAAACATCTGGCTAGGTCTGGACGTATTCAACATATTAGACATCAAGAACGTCAGCTCCTACTATTGGATCACAGACGTGTACAACACCCAATACGCCGTCCCCAATTACCTAACCGGGCGGCAGCTAAACGTGCGGTTGATCGTAGACTTCTAATTGAAAATCCTCATACTCGGAAGCGGCGGATTCGCGATCCGCCGAAAACCATCTTTCCTTCGTTTCCTTCGTTTCCTGCAAGCCCTCTCACACACACACGCACGCACGTATATATAATGTACGACCGTTTCTTCCAGCCTGTCGAACTGTTCGGAAATCCCGAACAGTTGCGTTTTCTTCCGTTCAATCGGATGGCAAATCCGCCGAGGCAGGATAGTCTACTATTGTTATTATTGCTCCCCATTCAATCTTGCAAGAAACTCCTGCAGACGTATCACCTGTACCGAAGGGAACGATTACTTGTAGTGCGTTCTGTAGTGGACATTCTCCAAATCTTTCAGCGTTTGCTCATTCCAAGCGCCAGACTGCCACAACTTCTCCATCTCCGCGTCGGCACGACAGGCATAATACTCTGAAATGAGATGCTTCAAGTCTTGCAACTCTTTCTCATCACGTACATCAGCCAGGATGTTAAGCATCTCCAATTGGGCTTCATTAAATACGGTTCTTTCCATATGTTCTTTTATTTGCTTATCTTATACATCAAATGAATAGCTTTTACGCTACATTCGCTATATGACAAAAGTAATGAATTAATAATCAAATAAGCAATTTCGCAACTTATTTTAAGATGCTTTTTAGACTTCGGAATAAGGTTCCATCCAATCGGGTTCCGTTCAATTCACTCTCCTTGAATATGTTACGAATGTGCAAGGTTACATTATTTCTCGTGAAGTCCTCTCATACACACACGCACGCATATATTACGTACGTATATGTGTGTGTGCGTGAAAAGCCCTTAAAGGAAACGAAGGAAACGAAGGATAAGGTTCCATCCAATCGGGTTCCGTTCAATCGGATCGCAAAGCCGCCGAGGCAACCAAGCAAACCCGCCGAAGCATCGTAATCCGCCGAGGTATATAGGCATCGCCCCACACGTATATCGGTGTGGGCCCACGCGGATATACGTGTAAGCTTATGGCGATATACGTGTGGGGCGATGCCTATATACGTGTTTCAGCGGCTCATCTTACGCTCGGCGGATTCGCAAATCCGCCGAGCGAGTTTATTAGACTTCTCTTGGCTGGCATTGAGATAAAGGGTCATTACAAGCCCCTAAAACAAGCGTTTCTACCGATAAAATCGTACTTTTGCCCCCGATAACGTTAGAAAGCTATGATAGATATTCTTTATAATTACTCGCTCTTCGTGGGTTGGATTGCCCTTTTCACCTTCGGAAGCTGCCTGCTTATGGGCAAAGCCCCGAGGAAGGAAGCGTATCACGCCTACAACCGCTCGCGCCGGATTATGGGCGCGGCGTTTATTCTTTTCGGCGTACAAATACTGCTGCAATGGCTCTTCGAGTTCCGTACGTTCGAGCCGCATATAGCCTCGGCGATGAACATCACCTGTTTTTATATGGAGGCGATCCTTTTCGGGATGTCGTTCATCTCGCTGCTCAATACCTCTTATATTACCCGCCGTCGCGTCGTAAGCGACTTCGGCAAATGGGCGGCGTGCATGGCCGCGCTCTGGAGCGCCACGTTAGGCCTGGAGGGCACGCCACGAACAGTCATACAAATCACGGCCGCCGTGTTCTTCTTATGGCAAGCGTGTCTCATTATCCGGATTTTCTTCCGCACCTACCACCGGGCTAAAGATAAGGTAGACAACTATTACGCCGACAATGTGAACGGGTTCGTAAAGTGGCTCTATAAAAGCACCTTCGGGATCATCTTCTTCGGCCTGACAAGCGCCATCATAGCCTTCGCCCCCAAATGGGGCATCGTCATACAAATGACGGCAGGCATCTTCATGTTCTTCTATATCTTCAACTCGTTCATGAATTATCTGCTGAATTATGATAGCGTGAAGAGGGCGGCAACCAATCCTCCGGACGAGGACTCGATCCCCTATAAAAAGGGACAAGGCGAGGCCTATCACAAGAAGATAGAGGTAGCCCTGCACCAATGGGTGGCGAGCGAGGGATTCCTTGAGAACGGGATCACCATCGAGCAGCTGGCAAACCTCATCCCGTCCAACCGCACCTACCTCTCCAACTTCATCAACACGGAGTTCAAGTG
Source organism: Parabacteroides sp. (assembly GCA_028689545.1). Lineage (GTDB taxonomy): Bacteria > Bacteroidota > Bacteroidia > Bacteroidales > Tannerellaceae > Parabacteroides. Next base: position 26,772 of record JAQVCX010000023.1, on the reverse strand, counting down.
CTCGTTTTCCTCGTGGATCAACAACCTCCGTATGGAATACGCCAAGCGGTTGCTGATCGATCACCCCAAAATGCCCATTGAGCAGATAGCCTGCGATTCCGGATTCTCCTCAAGCTGCAAATTCGGCAAGCGATTCAAAGAGATCGAGAATATGACCGCCTCCGAATGGCGCACACAGCAATTGATAAAGAAGGCCACAGAATCGTGACCAGGATTGCAATCCAAGTTCTCGAATTATCTATATCTACTAATGTAGTCAAATAAGACCGGAAGCAATAAAAAGCAGCGAATTATTTCCACTTTCATAAAAAGAATGTACATTTGCAGACATTAGAAAAGAAACATTTACTAAATCTTTAAATTATTATTGACATGGAACTTACACATATCGAACATTTAGGTATCGCAGTAAAGAGTATTGAAGCTTGTTTGCCCTATTATGAAGGCGTTCTTGGATTAAAATGCTATAACATCGAAGAAGTACCCGACCAAAAAGTAAAAACCGCTTTCTTCAAGGTAGGACAGACGAAGATAGAATTACTAGAGCCAACTAGCGAAGACAGCACGATCGCTAAATTTATCGAGAAAAAAGGCGAAGGCATTCACCATATCGCATTTGCCGTACCCGATGTACAGGCCGCGTTGAACGAGGTAGAAGAAAAAGGTGTCAGACTAATCGATAAAGCCCCCCGTGGTGGCGCTGAAGGCTTGAATATCGCGTTCCTTCACCCGAAATCAACTTGCAGCGTATTGACAGAGCTTTGCATGCCTGGCAAATAAATATTAATAAGTTCATTTTTAACAACAAATCAAAATACAATGAGTAACCAGCTTGAAAAAGTAAAAGAGCTCATCGCACTTCGTGAGCAAGCTCGCTTGGGTGGGGGAGAAAAAAGAATCGAATCACAGCACAAAAAAGGCAAATATACCGCTCGTGAGCGTATCGCCATGTTGCTTGACGAGGGTAGTTTCGAGGAATTCGACATGTTTGTTCAACACCGTTGTACAAACTTCGGTATCGAGAAAACTAAATATCTGGGCGATGGTATCGTAACAGGTTATGGTACGATCGACGGACGTTTGGTATATATCTTCGCGCAAGATTTCACCGTATTCGGTGGAGCTTTGTCTGAGGCATTGGCCATGAAGATCTGTAAAGTAATGGATCAAGCCATGAAGATGGGTGCCCCTGTTATCGGCTTAAACGATTCAGGTGGAGCACGTATCCAGGAAGGCGTTAACGCTTTGGCGGGATACGCTGAGATTTTCCAACGCAATATCTTGGCTTCCGGTGTCGTACCCCAGATCTCCGGTATCTTCGGCCCTTGCGCCGGTGGAGCCGTTTATTCTCCGGCCTTGACAGACTTCAATATCATGACACGTGGCACCAGCTACATGTTCTTGACCGGTCCGAAAGTAGTAAAAACCGTAACAGGTGAGGATGTTACCCAAGAGCAATTGGGTGGAGCCAGCGTACACACCACGAAATCGGGTGTAGCCCATTTCGCTGTCGATACAGAAGAGGATGGCTTGCAATTGATCCGTAAATTGCTCAGCTTCTTACCTCAGAACAACCTAGAGGAAACTCCGCTCGTTGAGTGTAAAGACCCGATCGATCGTCTGGATGATGTATTGAACGATATTATCCCTGACAACGCCAACCAATCTTACGACATGTATGAGGTGATCGGCACGATCGTGGATAACAACGAGTTCCTAGAGGTTCACGCGGATTACGCTAAGAATATCATCGTAGGTTTCGCTCGTTTCAACGGACAATCCGTCGGTATCGTAGCCAACCAACCGAAAGTTATGGCAGGATGCTTGGATAGCAACGCTTCCCGTAAGGCAGGTCGCTTCGTTCGTTTCTGCGACGCTTTCAATATTCCTTTGGTTACCTTGGTTGACGTTCCGGGATTCCTTCCGGGTACAGGCCAGGAATACAACGGTGTAATCCTTCACGGCGCTAAATTGCTTTACGCTTACGGCGAGGCTACCGTTCCTAAGATTACGGTGACGTTGCGTAAGTCGTATGGTGGCGCTTATTGCGTAATGAGCTCTAAGCACTTACGTGGAGATATGAACTATGCGTGGCCGACAGCCGAGATCGCCGTTATGGGACCGAGTGGTGCCGTAGAGGTAATCTTCTCTAAGGAAGTAGCGGCCTCTGAAGACCCGAAAGCATGCGCGGCAGAGAAAGAAGCCGAATATAAGAAAGCATTCGCTAATCCTTATAACGCGGCTCAATATGGTTATATCGACGATGTTATCGAACCGCGTAACACTCGTTTCCGTATTATTCGTGCTTTGCAGCAATTGCAGACTAAGAAGTTAAGCAACCCTGCTAAGAAACATGACAACCTGCCTTTATAATTGGTAAAACAGGAGATGAATATGATAAATAAGAAAATAGGGGTCTTACTACTGTTCGCTTTGCTCATTTCATTCGGAGCGAAGGCGCAGCGTGCGACCTCCATGCGCATAAATGAAGTATTAGTCATCAACGAGGATAACTTCGTTGACGACTATGGCAAACGTCACGGATGGATCGAGTTGTTCAACACCTCGGCCGGAACGGTGAATATCGCCGGATGTTTCTTGACGGATGACAAGAACGATCCTATGAAATATCCGATCCCGAAGGGAGACGTATTAACCCAGATCCCCCCGCACCAACACACGCTGTTTTGGGCGGATGGTGAGCCGGGCCGCGGAACGTTTCACATAAACTTCGTATTGGATCCGTCGAAGGCTAATTATATAGCTTTGTATGACGCTGATGGTAAGAGCTTGATCGATGAGATAACCATACCTGCCGGGCAAAAAGCCGATATCAGCTACGGTAGAATCGTCGACGGTAAAGAAGAATGGGCTCAATTAACGAAAGTTACTCCTAGCACGAATAACTTGACCTTGGATTCCAACGAGAAAATCGACAACTTCAAGAAGAACGACTCGATTGGTATCGGTATGACTCTTACCGCCATGGCCGTAGTATTCTTGGGATTATTCATGTTGTACGTTATTTTCAAGCAGATCGGTAAATTATCTATCGCCGCTAGCAAGCGTAACGTCCAGAAGACAGCCGGCGCCGCACCTGTAGCCGCAGATGCCGGTCAGGAATCGGGTGAGATCTTCGCCGCTATCGCTACCGCTTTGTATGAGATGAGTGACGATAATCACGATATCGAGAACACGGTTCTCACGATCCACAAGGTACAACGGAATTATTCTCCTTGGAGTTCAAAACTCTACGGTTTGCGTCAAACCCCCAAAAAGTAATTATCTAAAAACGAACAAAGAATGAAAAGTTTTAAATATACCATTAACGGTAACGTATATAAAGTACACATCAACTCTGTAGTGGATGACATCGCGGACGTTGAAGTAAACGGCACTCCCTATCAAGTAAAGATGGAGAAGCCGGCAAAAAAACAAATGGTCACATTGAAACGTCCGGCACAAGCTCCTACCACCGCTAGTGGCGAACCAGTTGTCAGCCGTCCGGCAGCCTCAACAACTCAAGGTGCCGTAAAGACCCCGCTACCAGGCGTGATCCTGCAAGTTAAATGCAACGTGGGTGATACCGTAAAAAGAGGTCAGGCTTTGATTATCCTTGAAGCCATGAAGATGGAGAACAACATCAACGCGGACCGGGACGGTAAAATTATCGAAATTAAAGTACATAAGGGAGACTCTGTACTAGAAGGTGCTGATCTCGTCGTAATCGGATAAGACTATGCAAGAGAGCTTTTTAACATTCTTGGGTGAGAACTTGCAATTGTTCCTTACCTATACAGGTGTATACAATGCGACTCCGGGACATCTCATCATGATCCTGGTAGGTCTGTTGTTTATACTCCTGGCTATTAAATATGAATTTGAACCCATGCTTTTGATCCCTATCGGATTCGGTATCCTTATCGGTAATATCCCGTTCAAGGACGCTGGTCTTCAAGTAGGTATTTATGAGCAAGGATCCGTGCTCAACATCCTCTATCAGGGTGTAACCTCCGGATGGTATCCACCATTGATCTTCCTCGGTATCGGGGCCATGACCGACTTCTCCGCGTTGATATCCAATCCTAAATTGATATTGATCGGTGCCGCCGCTCAGTTCGGTATCTTTGGAGCTTACACGATTGCCCTTCAAATGGGATTCGAGCCGAACCAGGCAGGTGCTATCGGTATTATCGGTGGCGCAGACGGTCCGACCGCTATCTTCCTTTCTTCTAAGCTGGCGCCAAACCTCATGGGTGCGATCGCCGTGTCAGCCTACTCATACATGGCATTGGTTCCTATTATCCAACCCCCGTTCATGAGATTGCTTACCACGCAGAAAGAACGTTTGATCCGCATGAAACCGCCGAGAGCCGTTTCCTCTACCGAGAAGATTATTTTCCCGATCGTAGGTTTGTTGCTGACTTGCTTCCTGGTTCCGTCCGGTCTGCCCTTGTTAGGTATGCTGTTCTTCGGAAACTTGTTGAAAGAAAGTGGCGTGACTCGTCGTTTGGCGGAGACCGCTCGTGGTCCGCTGATCGATACGATCACGATCTTATTGGGTATCACGGTAGGTGCTTCCACGCAAGCCACACAGTTCTTAACGTTGAACTCCATCAAGATCTTCGGTCTTGGAGCGTTGTCATTCGTGATCGCTACTTGTGCCGGTATATTGTTTGTCAAGGTATTCAATTTAGTATTGAAAGAGGGCAACAAGATCAATCCGCTTATCGGTAACGCTGGTGTATCCGCCGTTCCCGACTCCGCACGTATCTCTCAAATAGTAGGTTTGGAATATGACCCGACCAACTACTTATTGATGCACGCGATGGGCCCGAACGTAGCAGGTGTAATCGGTTCCGCCGTAGCTGCCGGTATCTTGCTAGGATTCCTGGGTTAATAAAGAACTATCTATATCAAAAAAGGCGAGGTCCGATAGGATCCCGCCTTTTTTATTTATTACCCGTAGTCAGCTTGCTCTATAGGAAGCGGACTCCTCTTATTTATTTTTCCCTAACGCCTCGCTCAGCACTTTATTCTTAGCGATCGTCGCCTGGAATTCTTTCAAATAGAAAGGCTCAAAATAAGCCACATTCTCAAAACGCCCCTCCTCGTACGCCTTCCGCGACAAGGATGCCATATTTACAGCCAAGGGATAGATGCCGTCTATAAAACAGGCGTTCGGCGAAGTGATCACCGCCTTGCATTTAGCGGCACCGTCTCCAAAGAAACAAACCTTGCCCTTCTCTAAAAAAGAAGCATACGAATCGGCATCTACGATATCAGCGGCCGTGGCACGCATCGTGTTGAGATGGGAATCATAAATAGAAGAGTAGACCTCCATACGGCGGGCATCCAGCATAGCGCAATAGAGGCAATCGGCCTCCTCCTTATTTTTTCGGATAGCGGCAGACGCTAAAATATCCAGCGTATGAATACCGATCAAAGGAATACCGTACCCAAAGCATAACCCTTTAGCCACAGACACCCCAATACGTAATCCCGTATAAGATCCGGGGCCGCTACTTACCGCCACGGCATCCGGCCTCATCCCTTTCGACTTCGCTACCTTTAACGCCTCTTCCACATAAACGCCCAATAACGCCGCATGAGACGGCCCCTCAAACGAAGCCTTCTCAAAAACCACCTCCTCACCTTCCGACAGGGCTACTGAACATACGGAAGTGGATGTCTCGATATTTAAGATCAATGACATAATAATTAACTATTAACAATTGACAGTTAGCATCCCTCACATAGGAGCACCAACTTTATAATTAAATCATGCCGCAAAGGTATACAAAAATCACCTTCTATCTTTATCCCGCTCGGAGATTATCTTCAGGAGATTTATAACTTACACCCGTCCCAACGGTGTAAAAGTGATTCCTTTGGCTTGCCTTAGAGATTAATTAGCAGGGGCGCATCGCATGAAGAAGAATGATTCAAAATAGACAAGATCATACCACCTTTCAGTTTTTATCTCTATCTTTGTGCAAACTTTTGAGAAAATGATACAATCAATGACTGGGTTCGGTAAGGTTACTGCCGAGCTCCCTTCAAAAAAAGTAACCGTAGAGATAAAGGCTTTAAACAGTAAGCAATTGGATTTGTCCACCCGTATCCCTTCCATATACAAGGATAAGGAGATGGAGCTTCGAAGCCTGTTACTTCAATCTTTGGAGCGTGGCAAAGTCGAGTTCAATATCTTTATAGAATATATAGGCAAAGATACTCCTACACAGATCAATCTTGCCGCCGTAGAGAATTATTACAACCAAATCAAGGAGATCGCCGAGAAACTGAACATCAGCGTCCCGAGCGATTGGTTCCAAACGTTGCTGCGGATGCCGGACGCTATCAAATCCGACATCGCGGAACCGGACGAATCCGAATGGGAGGTGGTTTTGGCTACGGTAAAAGACGCGATCAAGCACTTGTGTGATTTCCGTATCCAAGAAGGAGCCATGCTTCAAAAGCTTTTCGAGCAAAAGATCGCCAATATCGCCGCCCTATTGAAAGAAGTGGAGAAATACGAGGGGGAACGCATCGAGAAGATCAAGGCTCGTATCATGGATAACCTGCAAAAGATCGCCGAGAAGGACTACGACAAGAATCGTTTCGAGCAAGAAATGATCTATTACATCGAGAAGCTGGATGTCAACGAGGAAAAGAACCGTCTGGACAACCATTTGAAATATTTCATCTCCACCCTGGAGTCCGGTCACGGCCAAGGCAAGAAGATCGGCTTTATCGCGCAGGAAATGGGACGTGAGATCAATACGCTCGGATCGAAGAGCAACCACGCCGAGATGCAGAAGATCGTGGTCCAGATGAAAGACGAGTTGGAACAAATCAAGGAACAGGTACTAAACGTATTATAATAAGATCGACGAGAATGGCTGGCAAATTAATCATCTTCTCCGCGCCCTCGGGCTCCGGGAAATCAACCATTATTAATTATCTTTTGAAACAGGATTTACACCTTCGTTTCTCCATCTCGGCTACCAGCCGGGCTCCCCGGGGAACCGAGAAGAATGGCGTGGAATATTATTTCCTTACGCCGGAAGAGTTTCGCGAGCGCATCGCCAAGGGAGACTTCTTGGAATATGAGGAGGTGTATACCGACAGGTATTACGGCACGTTAAAGAGCGAGGTAGAGCGTATCTTGAATGAAGGGGATAACGTGATTTTAGACGTGGATGTGGTAGGCGGATGCAATATCAAGAAATTCTATGGCAGACAAGCCTTGTCTATCTTTATCCAACCACCCTCCATCCAGGAACTTCGCAAGCGACTGAAAGAGCGGGGCACCGACACGCCGGAAGTGATCGACAATCGTATCGCCAAGGCCGCGTATGAGATAAACTACGCCTCCCGGTTCGATCGCCTTGTGGTGAACGATGACCTAACGATCGCCGAAGAGCGTGTATTACATCTTGTCCGTGAATTCTTAAACAGATAAAGACAGCCTATGCCTACTATCTTCAAGAACACCCGTTTTATGATGGGGCTTTCTATCGCTTGTGGGATAGCGAGCCTCGTATTAGGCGGTATCAGCCTGTATTATAAGGAATATATCATCGGGGGTGCCCTGCTATTCAATATATTCATTTGTTTCATCAACTATAAGGGTTGGCAAAAGAAAGGATAAGTAAAATCGGGATGAGACTCAAGACCGGCATTTACAGTGGATCGTTCAATCCCATTCACATAGGGCATCTCGCCTTGGCGAACTGGCTATGTGAGTTCGAGGAGTTGGATGAGGTGTGGTTCGTGATCACGCCTCACAATCCGCTGAAGAAGAAGGACGAGTTGCTCGATGACTCACTACGGCTGGAAATGGCTGGGGCCGCCATCTCCGGATACCCCAAGTTCAAGGTCTGCGATATTGAGTTCCACCTTCCGCGCCCCTCTTATTCCATCGACACCCTACGAACCTTATCCCGCGACTATCCGGATCGGGACTTCTACTTCATCATGGGAGCCGATAACTGGCAGCTCTTCCCACGCTGGAAAAACTTCGAGGAAATCCTTACGAACTATAAGCTGCTGGTTTATCCCCGCCTAGGATTCGATATATCGATCCCGGAGATCTATCCCAACGTAAAGAAAGCGGATGCCCCCTTGATGGAGATCTCCTCCACGTTTATTCGCCACGCCTACCAATCCGGCAAGGATATCCGTTTCTTCCTGCCGGAAGGAGTGCGCCCTTACTACTACAGCGTCAAAACGAATAAACCAGACGCGGACAACACCGCTATGTATCAAAATGACAATTTGTAATCTAAAGTCCTGGATAATCGATTATTTCGGGGCAAAGTACGGCTCACGCTCAAATACACGTTAAAATATATTTAATCGGCTATATAACAATCGCATACCCGAAAATCATCTTTCATCCCAGCGAAAACAATTCATCCTAATTCATATTCGCAGGGTAAAAAAGGAGAAAAACAAGGTTACAATAGGGTTATAAGGCGGTAAGAATGCCTATTCACAAGTACTCATAACCCTATTCTTGACTACTCCCGATGCCCAACGCCAGTATCGGTGTCACCTAACGCGACCTTTCGCGCGGCCCTTCGCGACCTATCACGCGTATAAACCCCGCTTTTTCCACCTCAAAACCCCACTTTTACCATATCTCCCTTCTTATCTCACAAAAACCCAAAGAAGCGATTGTCACGAAACACGGCTTATTTCTATCAAAAATCCCGCATATTAGAGAATTTCATATCTTCCTATCCCGAGCATACATACTCAAAGCTTTCAAAGCTGACATCTTCATCCAAAGACCGCCAGTGAAGCCCATCATAACCCCCATTCGGTAATTTTGACATTCGTCATCCTATGCCTCTTTCAATCGAGGATACCATATAAGTGATTGCTTGAGCGTCCGACCATTCTCATCCTCACCATAAATGTAATCATTGTCGAACCAAATCGCCGTGATTATCCCAGGCTTCCGCACAGTGCCATTGTTTCCTTCGCTAGGATCTATTTTATTTGAATTCATAATCATTCTTTTTAATCTTTAGCTTTTGGATACCTCCTAACAGATATAGCAATCCGATACCTCCAGAGATTGCTACCGATGACAAATCAGTCATTGGATATTGTCCTCTATCAAACATCCAATAACAACCGATTCCTGCCCGGAACAAGAAAACGACAGCGATGGTAAAGATGCCCAACCAAAGCAAGGGTAGTTTACGTATGCTGCCTTCGGCTGACAAGGCGTACAGACCGCATAGCGCAAAACATGCCGCAATGACCAGTGTTATCACATAAGGCCAATAACCACCATACGATGCGATCTGATTCATCTGTTCATTAATTCCATATAAACGGAAGGCCGCATCCAGCCAAGGCATACATAGAACATGAGCTATGGCCATGGCTATGTTTAGCCAAGCAGCGGTTCTGAGTAATGAAAAATGTTTCATACTTATAAATAATTTAAGTTTCGCAAGTTAAAAAGAAATTCATTCGAGTGAACAGAATTAATCATTAACTTTACAGAAATTCAGACGAAAACTAAAACGATCATGATCTATCTTTTATTTATAGTCACTCTTTTGCTTATCAGTTGTAATCCGGATCAAGCCAAGGATAATAGCAAAGATGAAATAATCGAGTATTTTATTCCACTCTCACACCGAGTAGAAAAAGACGTGAATGAAGTATTTGAGAAATATTGGTATGTCCCCTTGGAAACAAGGGATGACGCATTGATAGATGAACTTTACAATATCAAGAACATCGCTATCTTCCATGAGGATATTTACATAGGCTCCGAAGACCAATTAATCATTTGGGACAAATATGGGAAATTCAAACAAGTCTTATCCAAAAAGGGAAATGATCCACAATCATATCTCTTCCTTAATCATTTCATGATATGGTCCAATGGAGACATCTCGATTGCTTCTCCCTCTGAAATCGTAACTTATTCAAATTCAAATAAATTCATCAACAAAAGACGTTGTGAGAATGTCGGTTATATAGAGGCGATCACTCTTTTGAATGACAGTCTATACATCATAAAATGTATGCCTACCCCCGAACAGCTACGGTATCGTATCATCAATCATCATACGGGAGCCGTCATAAACTCGTATGATTCTATCATCAACTGCAATAGATATATCAGTTCATTCACAAACTCATTTGAACGGTATGAAGGACATATTATCTCTCATGGTTATCAAAGCAATGACATCCTTGAATGTACTCTGGATAGTTCAAAAATACGATACAAAATAAACGTGGATAACAGGATACCGCCCGCCGGCTTTTACACGCAAGAGGGAAAAGAAGGCATGCAACTCATACTGGAGGAGGCAGAAAAAGGATATATCGGCCATATCCCGGACTACGTGGAGTCCAAAGAAACGATATTGCTCTCCTTTAAGGGAAAAAGAGAGGATCTGAACGGAATCGCCTTGATCGACAAGAAAGACGGAAACGCAAGAGTTTTAGAGAACATAAAGTTCGATGACAATTTCCGGTGGTTGCCCAAACAATTCTTCTCGCTAGACGAGGGTTGGTGTGCCATGCTGATGTATCCGGAAGACGTTTTGAAGAAGGAAGAGTTCGCAAGGCGTTTCCCCGGACTGGACGAGGAGAGCAATCCGGTACTGTTTATTGGGAAGTTGAGATAATCTCTAAGAACTCTAAGCTATGAAACAGGACAATCCGTTCATCCAAATTTTAGAAATCTTATCGATAAAACACAGCTATCGAATTTATCGAAGTGATAGATGCCTGTTCCATCTACCCCATCCCCGGGATCAAAACGGGATGTTCCGTTCAAGGATACATAGCGAAAAAGCTATGCATGATATGAATGAAGTAGTAAACTATTTTTTTAAAGCAGCAAAATCATAAGCTGAATTTTGCTACGCCCCTCTTTTATAACATCTAAAAACAGAAGTATATATGAAAACCATTTTATCAACATTCTTATTTATAGCTCTCCCATTCTTGGGCATAGGGAACAACCCTGAGACCGATGGGCTTCTTATCAGAATTCCCTTGAGCAAGGAAATAAAATGCCCATTAGACAAACTTTTTAGTGAATATGAGTTTATTACGCTAGATAGTAATGATCCGGCATTACTGGAAGGATTGGATATCATCAACCGGATCATCGTTAAAGATGATTACATTTATGTGGGCGATCTCTTTAAATTAACCCTGTTCGATCGCTCGGGGAAATACGTGACGACCTTGAACAAACAAGGACAAGGACCAGACTCTTATCTGTCGCTCTTCAATTTCACCATACATACCAATGGGGATATCTCCATCTTAGATCGCATGACATCCGCAGTCGTGACCTACAATAAAAGTGGAGAAATGATTAGTAAAAAACACTTTCCCGAGCTATCGCTCCGGGATCTGATAATGCTGAATGACAGTACGCTGATATTAAAGACAATGGGCGACAGAGACTCACGGAATAACATTTATATCGTAAACTGGACTAATGGAGAAGTGATCAATTCCTATTATCCCGTGGCCCACTCCAAACTCATCCACATGTTTAAGGATTTTTTCCCTACTTACCAAAGGTGTGTTTTCTTAAACGGGTATCGTAGCAATCACGTATATGAGCTAACCCGGGAGAAGCTGTGCCCTGCTTATACCATCGATGTAGACGGCCGAATACCGCCAAAGGATTTCTGGCAATCCTCGGATAATAGCCGTCAATTAGAGCAAGCGTATTCCGAGAAAGGCTATATCGGGCACATACCTTTTTTCATGGAAGGTGAACAAAAAATCCTTCTACGCTTCGAAGGAGCTTCCGACGCTTTAAAAAGTTACGCATTGATAGACAAAGCCACAGGTAAAAGCGAATTGATCAAAGAATTTCTATTCGACCCGTCTTTCGGTTGGGAACCTGATTATATTTTTCCGCAAGAAAACGGCTGGGTAGTGATTCCTATCCCCGCTCATTTGCTATTCGACAAAAAAGGCACAACTTCTTTCGCAAAAAAGTTCCCGGATATAGATGCAGAAAGCAATTACATTTTATGCATCGCACGATTAAAATAAAACAAGATGTAAGACAGATCTGTCAACTATATAACCGAAAAACACAGTAATACTTACTTCCCCTATAGAATATATACTGCTAGTGGCAACGAATATATACTTACTTAGGAAAGTTAGTACTACATAAGTCAGAAATATTTTGTACTTTTGCGGCGTATTATACAAAATAATAGCATAATGAATCTATTAGAACTGAGCGAACAGGAAATTATAAGACGTAATAGCATGGAGCAGTTGCGTCAGATGGGGATAGAGCCTTATCCCGCGGCTGAGTATGTAACGAACGCATTTTCCGAAGAAATAAAAGAGACTTTTAAAGACGACGCTGAGCCACGCCCGGTAAGTATCGCCGGCCGTATCATGAGCCGTCGTATCATGGGGAAGGCTTCCTTCATGGAGTTGCAGGATTCCGAGGGCAGAATACAGGTCTATATCTCGCGCGACGATATTTGTCCGGATGAGAATAAAGACACTTACAACGTCGTTTTCAAGAAATTACTGGATATCGGTGATTTCGTCGGGATCAAGGGATTCGTTTTCCGCACTCAGATGGGAGAGATTTCCGTTCATGCGCAAGAATTGACAGTTCTGTCTAAATCACTTCGTCCGCTACCGATCGTTAAATATAAGGATGGTGTCGCTTACGACGGTTTCAATGACCCGGAGCTTCGCTATCGCCAACGTTACGTGGATTTGGTAGTAAACGATGGCGTAAAAGATATTTTCATGAAACGCGCGGCTATCATCAAGACCATGCGTACCGCCTTGGATGAGGCCGGATATACGGAGGTAGAGACTCCGATCCTGCAGTCTATCGCCGGAGGAGCTAGCGCGCGTCCGTTTACGACACATCACAACTCCTTGGATATCGATCTGTATTTGCGTATCGCTACCGAGTTGTATTTGAAACGATTGATCGTCGGCGGATTCGAGGGCGTATACGAGATCGGAAAGAACTTCCGTAACGAGGGTATGGACCGTACGCACAACCCGGAGTTCACCTGTATGGAGCTTTACGTTCAATACAAGGACTATAACTGGATGATGAGCTTCACCGAGAAGCTGTTGGAGCGTATCTGTATCGCCGTGAACGGTACGAGCGAGAGCACGATCGACGGTAAAACGATCAGCTTCAAGGCTCCTTTCCGCCGCCTGCCGATCTTGGAGGCGATCAAGGAAAAGACGGGTCACGACTTGGAGGGTAAGAGCGAGGACGAGATCCGCGCGATCTGCAAGGAATTGGAGATGGAGATCGACGATACGATGGGTAAAGGCAAATTGATCGACGAGATCTTCGGGGAGTTCTGCGAGGGTACGTTTATCCAGCCGACCTTCATCATCGACTATCCGGTTGAGATGAGCCCGCTGACCAAGATGCACCGTAGCAAGCCGGGATTGACCGAACGCTTCGAGCTGATGGTAAACGGAAAGGAATTGGCGAACGCTTATAGCGAGCTGAACGATCCGATCGACCAAGAAGAACGTTTCAAGGAGCAATTACGATTGAGCGAGAAAGGGGATGATGAGGCGATGTTTATCGATCAGGATTTCCTACGCTCTCTTCAATTCGGTATGCCTCCTACGTCGGGTATCGGTATCGGTATCGACCGCCTGGTTATGTTGATGACCGGACAGACAACGATCCAAGAGGTCTTGCTTTTCCCACAAATGCGTCCGGAGAAAACCGTAAAGAAAGATAACGCCGAAAAATACATAGCCTTGGGTATTTCCGAGGAGTGGATTCCCGCTTTGCAGAAAGCCGGCTACCTAACGGTTGACACGCTGAAAGAAGCGAACGCGAACAAATTAAGACAAGATCTTTGTGAGCTTAATAAAAAATATAAGTTAGAACTGCAAAATCCTACGGTCCAAGAAGTAGAAACTTGGATAGCCAACGTAGGAGAATAAAAGCGTGATACGATGGATTTGCCCGGAAAAATAGCGATAATGGGAGGTGGTAGCTGGGCTACCGCCTTAGCCAAGATCGTACTCTCAACTCAAGATAGTATCAATTGGTACATGCGTAGGCCCGATCGTATCGAGGAGTTCAAGCAGTTGGGACACAACCCGTGTTATCTCACCTCCGTGAAATTCGACACGAATAAGATAAACTTCTACTCCAATATCAACCAAGCTATCAAAGACTCGGATACCTTGATCTTCGCCACGCCTTCCCCATTCTTGAAGCAACACTTGAGCAAGGTGAAGACCCCTTTGCAGGAGAAGTTTATCCTCTCCGCCATCAAAGGTATCGTACCGGATGAGAATATGTTGATCACGGATTACTTTACGGAGTATTACAAGGTACCGACAGAAAACATAGCGGTTATCGGTGGTCCCTGCCATGCGGAAGAGATCGCTTTGGAACGGCTCTCGTACATTACGCTGGCTTGTTCCGACATCGAGAAGGTCCGTACGATAGCCCCCGTTTTCAAGAATCAATACTTGAAGAGTTCCTTCTGTAAGGATGTAACCGGCATTGAATACGCCGCCGTACTGAAGAACGTGTACGCTATCGCCGCCGGTATTTGCCATGGGATGAAATATGGCGATAACTTCCAAGCCGTATTTATCTCGAACGCTATCGAGGAGATGCGTAATTTCGTGGATGCCGTACATGGGCTGGAGCGGGATATCACCGACTCCGTCTATCTGGGCGATTTGCTGGTTACCGCTTATTCCCGGTTCAGCCGTAACCGTACCTTCGGAACCATGATCGGCAAGGGATATTCCGTGAAGACAGCGCAACTGGAGATGGAAATGATCGCCGAGGGATATTATGGAACCAAGTGTATGCGTGAGATCAATGAGGAATATAAAGTGAACATGCCGATATTGGACGCGGTTTACGATATATTGTACGAGAAGAAATCGCCGACAACAGTCATTCGGCAATTAACGGAAACGTTTAAATAAAATAGCATATGAAAAACATCGGTTTAAACATCGACAAGGCGCTGGGCACTGTCTCCAAGGAACAGGTTTACGCTCAAGAGGCCAAGGCAATGGAATGTATTGCCACATTACATAACGGTAACGGAGCAGGCAACGACTTTTTGGGTTGGCTGCATCTCCCCTCTTCTATCACGGACGCAGAGCTGGCCGACATCGAGAATACGGCGAACGTGCTTCGTTCTAAATGTGAGGTGGTCGTAGCCATTGGTATCGGTGGTAGCTATTTGGGTACCAAAGCGGTAGTAGAGGCGTTAAACAACAGTTTCGATTGGTTGCAAAACGACCGTAAAAACCCGGTTATGTTATACGCCGGACACAATATCGGAGAGGATTATCTGTATGAGTTAAGCGAAGTTTTGAAAGGGAAGCAATTCGGTATTATCAATATCTCCAAGTCTGGTACGACTACAGAGCCGGCCTTGGCTTTCCGTATCTTGAAGAAACAATTAGAAGACGCTGTTGGCAAGGAAGAGGCTAAACATCGTATCGTAGCTATCACGGACGCTAAGAGAGGCGCTTTGCGTACCTTGGCGGATCAAGAAGGGTATAAGACGTTCATCATCCCGGATAACGTAGGCGGACGTTTCTCTGTTTTGACTCCGGTAGGCTTGCTTCCGATCGCCGTGGCAGGTATCAGCATCCGCGACTTGGTAGCCGGAGCTGCTTCCATGGAAAAAGCTACAGACGCGAGCGTTCCTTTCGCTGATAATATGGCCGCTATCTATGCCGCTACTCGTAACGAGTTGTATAAGAGCGGTAAAAAGATTGAGATCTTGGCCAACTTCCATCCGAAATTTCATTATATCGCAGAATGGTGGAAACAACTTTACGGAGAGAGTGAAGGTAAGGATGGAAAAGGGATCTTCCCGGCCGCTATCGATTTGACAACCGACTTACACTCTATGGGCCAATGGATCCAAGAGGGCGAGCGGACGATCTTTGAGACAGTCATCTCGGTGGAAGCTATGGATCGCAGTGTATTGGTTCCTACAGATGAGGCCAATTTAGATGGATTGAACTTCTTGGCTGGCAAGCATGTAGACGAGGTAAACAAGATGGCTGAGTTAGGTACTCAGTTGGCTCACGTAGATGGTGGCGTTCCTAATATCAAGGTAACGATGCCGGAAGTAAGCGCATTCTATATCGGCCAGTTGTTCTATTTCTTCGAGAAAGCTTGTGGTATCAGTGGTTATATGTTGGGCGTTAACCCATTCAATCAACCGGGTGTCGAGGCTTATAAGAAGAATATGTTCGCCCTGTTGAACAAACCGGGATACGAGAAAGAAAGCGAAGCTATCAAAGCACGTTTATAATACGATTGACCCTATAAAAAAGGGGGGAGTGTCATCATTCACGATATGGCACACCCCCCTTTTCATTTGAATATTTTTCATCACGTACCTTTGTGTTGGTTTTTAAGCAGGCAATAACATGATTCAAGAAGCGATTATCCGATATCTGCGTAAACATAGGCAGGAATCCCTTTCTCCCAAAGCCGTTCTTTTCGATATGGATGGTGTATTATATGACTCTATGCGCTTTCATGCACGGGCATGGTATGAGGTAGCTACCCTGCATCAGCTCACTTCCCGGCCGGAAGACTTTTATAGGTTCGAAGGACGTACCGGGGAAAGCACGATCAACGAGCTATACCTACGCACTTTCCAACGAGAAGCTACCGCCGAGGAGAAGCAAACGATCTATAAAGAAAAGGCAGATCTATTCAATACCTATAATGACGGCGCCCCCATGACCGGAGCCGTAGAGGTGCTAAAGGAAGTGGAAGCATCCGGACTGCAACGGTTGGTGGTCACCGGTTCCGGCCAACATAGCTTGATCGATAAGCTAAACCATACCTATCCGGGACATTTCAACCGAGAGAAAATGGTTACGGCTTTCGACGTGAAATATGGCAAGCCACACCCCGAACCTTATTTAATGGGACTTCAAAAAGCGCATGCGAAGCCTAACGAGGCTTTTGTCGTGGAAAACGCTCCCCTGGGAGTAGAAGCCGCCGTGGCAGCCGATGTCTTTACGATAGCCGTAAACACCGGACCGCTCCCCGATCAAGTATTATTAGATGCCGGAGCGGATTTGCTATATCCGGATATGGAAAGCTTAGCTAAAGATTGGAGACAAATCATCGAGCTTACGAAATCCACCCGATTAAACGAGCATTCCAAATAAGCGAGCATAAAAAAGAGGCTACCCGATAATCAATTAAGTAGCCTCCTCTTTTTTATCATCGAACGGATTATTTCACATAATCAGCCTTATTCAAGAAATCATAGCTCTGCTGTACGCTGGCTACCGGATCATTGTTTGTATATTGCTCTACCTCAACATACCAATCCTTTACGTTATTCGCATACATTTGATCGAAGATAGGCTTGAAGTCCATCTTACCGCTCGCACCGATCTCTTTCTCATCCTTGATATGGATAGCCTTGAACTGGCTCGGACGGTTCTTCAAGTAAGCGGCAGGATCACCGCCACCCATCATTACCCAGTATACATCCATCTCGAAGAATACGTGGTTCGGGCTTACGTTATCCAGCAAGAAATCATAGATCAATTGATCGTCGATCTTACGGAACTCAAAGTCGTGGTTATGATAACCGAACGCGATGCTAGCGGCAGCGGTCTTATAACCAACCGTGTTGAAATAATCGCAGTACATCTTCAAGTCATCCAACGTAGTCTGATCGTTCACCGGCATCCACGGTTGAACCATATATTTAACGCCTAACTCATTATGAGCATCGATCGCCTGATCCCACCAGCCCATGACCTCGGCTTCTTTTTCTTTCGTAAAGGCCTGTCCAAGGTGAGCGCTCGTGCACTTCATACCTAGGTCGTTCACCATTTTCTTAAATTCAGCGGGAGCTAAACCGTAGATCTTACCGTTATCATAACTTGCTGTCTCCAGATTCTTATAACCCATCTTAGCGGCGGCTTCCAATACTTTCTGGATACCTTCTTCTTTTACAAGGTCTCTTAAAGAATATAACTGAAGTCCTATATATTTAGAAGACTCCGATGCTGTAGCGGCAGCTTGTCCTGATTTACCGCCACAAGAAGATAATAACTGAGGGGCTACCAACCCACCCGCAAGCATCAAAGAGGCTTGCTTCAAAAAATTACGTCTGTTCTGCATAGTACTATTTATTAAGTTTGATTGAGAATCTTTACAAAAGTAAGACTATATTCTTAGGTTTAGATCTTTATGGAAGTTAAAATCTTTAAAAATAACATCGTATTTCAATTTTCGCTATCTTTGGGGAATCTATTATTACTTAAATCATTTATATCATGAAAAGATTATCAATTCTAGCGATGGGCCTTCTCTTTGTCCTGACCACCGCCTGTAGTGTTTCCGGCAGTGGCACCTTATTCGAGGGCAAAGATAGTGACAAATGGAAAATGACAGGCGATGCCTCCGTTCAAGACGACATAATGACCTTGAAAGGTACTGACGCACTGGCCGTATTGAAAAACGGCAAATACAAAAACTTCGACCTGACCCTTGAGTTACGTACTACCCCGGGAGGCAAAGGCGCCGTCTGGTTCCATACGAACCCGACATTGAAGAAAGGATATCGTATCGCTATCAATAATGACCGGGCTGATAAGGTTTGGTGGAAAATGACAGGAAGTCTTGTCTCCGTTCGGAATTTGACTAAAAGCTTCGTAAAAGAAGATCAATGGTTCAAGATGGATATCCGGGTTGCCGGACAAGAGATCGATGTAAATATAAACGGCGAACCGGTCGTGGAGTATATCCAGCCGACTGCCCCGTATCGTACGGATGCGAATGCCTACGCCTTATTATCGGAAGGGACGTTTGGCATAGAGAGTAATGGTAGCGGTGAGATCCAGATCAAGAATATCGCCGTGAACGTAATTGATGAATCCACGATCGATATCAACGCGCAATTGGCGGAGGCCAACGATGAGCAAAATGATGAGATCATCAAATTACATCAATCGGACTTCCCGGTATTGGATTACCACGTGCACTTAAAAGGTGGGTTGACCAAGGAAGTCGCCGCCAAGCAATCCCGCAAGACCGGTATCAATTATACCATCGCACCGAACTGCGGCATCGGTTTCCCGATCACGAACGACCAACAAGTCATGGATTACCTAAATGAGATGCGCTCACAGCCTTTCATCCTTGGTATGCAAGCGGAAGGACGCGAATGGCTAACCACTTTCTCGCCCGAGACGCTTAAAGAGTTCGACTATGTATTTACGGACGCTTTGACGTTCAAGGACAATAAAGGTCGCCGTACCCGCCTATGGATGCCGGAAGAGACTTGGATCGAGAATGAGGAGCAATATATGGACATGATCGTGGATCGTATCTGTTCCGTATTGGAAGAGCCGGTAGATATCTATGTAAATCCTTGTTTCTTACCCTCTCCGATGGATAAGCGTTTTGATGAGTTCTGGACGGAGGCTCGCATGAACCGTTTCGTAGAGGCATTGGCAAAGAGCGGAAAAGCACTGGAGATCAACGAGCTATACAGCATCCCGAATAAAGCGATCTTTATGAAAGCGAAAGCCGCCGGCGTTAAATTCACGTTTGGAAGTAACAACGTGACACCGAACGTCAGCGATCTGTCTTACAGCATCCGCATGATGAAAGAATGTGGCCTGACCGCCGAGGATATGTATAAACCGAAAGTTAAAATCTAATCACCCATCTACCCTCTCCGTAACCTCTCTGTTACGACACCCGTAACAGAGAGGTTATTCCTTTTCTCGCAACATCCGTTGCATCTTCATATACCGATACTGCTTAATGATCATCTTGCGGCTACGCATGATCTGATAGCGGTAAATGACGCAAGACAAGATGAAATAGGCACCCGCCTGAATCCATAACACCCGATATTCATGCGCCACCTCATGCAAGGAAGCGCCAGCCGTGTTGATCCGGATAAATCCTTGGACACCCGGAGTGGAAGGAAACAAGTAACCTACCGCTTTCCAAAACGGGGGAATAGCCGCCTCCGGCCAAGAGACACCCGAGATAAACAACAAGATGACAGACGTGAAAACGAACACCAGCATAGGCGATTCACGACTCGTCATAAATCCAGATAGCGTCATCGACAGAAAAATACAAGCAAACAGGTAAGGCAATAGGAACAACAAAATAGTCAGTGGCTCACCAACTTGAGGTAAAGAGAATAACCGAGGGACAATCGCCAATACCCAGATACAAACCACCACGTATAGCAACAGATAAGTCAACGACTTACCGAACACGATACGCAAGGTACCATTAAAATGCCGGCAAATAGGCACCAAGCTATGGAAACGGTTCTTTTCCCGGGCCGTTCCTCCCAACATTCCGATGCCCAAGATCAAGGTCTGTTGCAACACCAAGATCAAGATAGCCGGCACCAAGAAACTGGCAAAGCCATTCTGGGAATTAAACAACGCCACCGATTCATACGGGATCGGATCTACCGTGATCTGATCCATCTTATCCGTAGATGACGGATTATTATGCATCCGAAGTTCCTTACCCATATCCAAGGATACCTCTGTCGCCGCCAGCAGGAAAGCCTTATAAAACAATAAGGCGCTCATATCGCTATACAACGAGACGGTTGCCTGTCGCCCTTCATGCAGGTCCTCACTATAATCCGAGGGGAAAAGCAAAATTCCATAGGCCTTCTTCTCGTCCAGCATCTTCTTAGCTTCCGCCAGATCCGGACAAGTACCTATTACTTCCACATCCGGCGTGGCGTTAACCCGTCTGGTAAACTCACGGCTCAAATAGGAATCACTTTGGTCTACCACCACCATTTTCGCCTCGCGCACTACCTCGTTATTATATATAAATGAATAAAGCAGCGGATAAGCGAAAGGAACCAAGAAGAAGAAAATCAAGACCCCCTCGTCCTTAAACACGTTCTTCAATTCTTCTTTCCAAATATAAAACGTATCCAGAAGACCTTCCTTTATGATATATCGTAAACGATACTCTTTTTTCATCACATACAGTTTTTACGGTAGATATTTGAAATCCAACAACGCCCTCTTCAAGTTCCGCCCGATAAGGAACGGCAAGATCAGGAATCCCAGCAACCAAAGGTACTCGCTCAACGTATAGAATAGCGCTCGCCCGTTCAAGGCTTGATCGACATAAATCAAGAAATAATGCCGCAAAGGAAACAAACGTGCCAACGCTTGCAACGTAGGGTCCATACCTTGTACCGGAAACGAGAATCCGACAATGGAGAACGAGATCATTCCGAACAAGCTGGCAAAGCTAAGCCCTAAACGGGGAGTAGGTAACACGCCGATCATAAATACGCCTACCGCCTGAGAGGAAATAATCAGCAAAAACATCGCCAAAAGCATCGGAAACCAACCGCTATTTAACGGGAACGAATTAAATCCATACAGCACCGCACAATACATAAAGCCTACGACCGTAAAAATAACCGTCTGTGGCAATAACTTTCCCAACAAACTAACAGCGATGGAGTTTCCTCCCATATTCAACCATTTACGGGATGTAGAATATTTAATTTCCATACCGATACTAAATACGGTCACCAGAAATACCATCAACTGGATGATACCCGGCAAGACCGTATTATTCAAATATACCGAATAATTCAACCACGGGTTACCGATCGGATGCGTATCGATCACGATGGGTTGTAGCTGTCCCATGATCTGCGCCTCGGTATATCCTTTGGCTTGCCCGATCTGCAAACCCACGGCGGCACCGGCCAAGACAGACATCGTTTTCATATCCCGAAACAGCAAGGAAGCGGCGATCAAATAGGTACCATTCGTATAGAAAGACAACCGGGGCTGCTTTCCAGATGTAGCGTCCACCGTGAAACCGGATGGAATGTAAAAGATTCCGTATACATTCCCCTTTTGCATTTCCAGACGAGCCTCGGTAAACGACCGGGTCTTCATATATACCTCCGTCTGCTCAAAGGCATCCAACTGGCGAATCAAATTGCGTGAAGTAGCAGAGTTATCCATATCCACTACCGCTATCGGCAGATCGGTCGGCAATCCCTCATGCATCAACGATACAAAGAAAATGACACAGATAGCCGGAGCGATCAGCATACAAAAGAAGTAAATCGGTTGAGCTACCAGCCGATGCACCTCACGCTTCGCGATAAGCCAGATTCTATGCAAACTTTCTTTATAGGTCATAAGATCTCTTTTCCTTTTTTCTTTAAGATCACGGACATTCCCGGACGAAGATCAGCGACTTTCTCTAACGGACGGGCACACACCTCGAAAGTCTTCGAGTCATATTGTCCATTCGTCTTTGTCGCTTTCCAGGCGGCATACGAGCCCATATCCTTCATATAATAGACTTTCAACCTCACCGGTTGATCTCCTAATGCCGGGATGAAAGCGTTTACTTCCGAGCCAATCTTGATATCTCTCAACAGATCCTCACGAATACTGAAAGTCACCCATACATCATTTAAATCAGAGATATTCATGATCGGAGCGCCTGTACCAACCAGCTCGCCAACTTCCGGGAACCGTTCTGAAACCTCCCCGTCAATCGGAGCCACCAAAGCGCTCTCACCCACATACGACTCCACCTCGGCGATAGCACCTTCCGCACGTTCCACCAGAGCGGCGGCGGCGGCCTTATCTTCCTTACGGGCACCTTCCTTCGCCATCTCATATTGAGAACGGGCAGCCTTCTCTGTCGCTACCATAGCGTTGTAGTTAGCCTCCACCTCGTCTCTTTTTTGAGCGGACATCACCCCTTTCTCATATAAATTCTGGATACGATCGAACGATTTCTTAGCGATCGTCAATCCGGCTTGCGCCTTTTGCCACATCTCATAAGCGCCCGTTATTTCTTGCACACGGGCACCTTTAATCGCCTTAGCGCTCTGTGCCTCCGCTGCCGCATGAGCGGCCTCCGCTTGTTTCAACTTCGCCATAACCTCAGGCGTATCTAAAAAGACTAAAGTATCTCCGGCTTTTACCCGATCACCCTCGCCAAAACGATAGGAAGCGATACGTCCGGGAACCTTACCGGATATACGAACTTGGGTGGCCTCGGCCTGTCCCATTATAATATCGTCGGGCGGTGTAAGCAAGAAGAAACCCGCCAAGGCTACCAATCCGATCACGACCAATACCGTGATAAAAGCTAACATCATGTTACTGATAGAAAACTTCTTGTTCTCGTTCATCTCTGTGTATATTTTTATTTGTTATTACTCTTATTCATTTACGGACAGTTTACCCAAAGCCTTGCTCAGGTAAACCTCTGTTAGTTTCACCTCGATCTGAGCGTCAATCAAACTAGAGCGAGCAGAGACCCAAGCCGTCTGCGCCTCCATTAAGTTCAAGGCCGGGATAACTCCTTCCTCGAAACCGAAATTCGCGCGCCGCAGGTTCTCTTCCGCATTTTCCATATTACGAGAAGAAGCGATCAACTTTTTGTCCGCTTCATTCACTTTATAAACGGATTGATTTACCTGCAACTCGATCTTCTCACGGGCATCCTGCCATTCCAATGTTTTTATGCGGGTTTCCGCTTTCGCCGAGTTACGCTTATAAGTACCTTCCCACCAACCGGACAAAGGAACCTTTACCATAACTCCGACATTAAACATACCGGCGAAATCATTTTTAAAACCATTAAAGACATTGGGATTCGTGACGAAATAATTCGCCGCTAAAGCGACATTGGGCAACATCTCCGCCAAGGCGATACGTTCTTTGCGTTTATAGATTTTCGTTGCCAGATCCAAACTTCTCAGTTCGCTACGATTCATGAAAGCCTCATTCACATCGGCCGAGGCTTGTGTTGTCTCTACCGGGAAGTTATCCAGTTTCTCATCCACAAGCGATACGTCCTCCTCCAATGACAGGCCACAAATTTGCGCTAAAAGCATCCGGGTTAAAGCCAGACCATTCTCAACTTTCGTCTGGGCCATCTCCGCCTCATTCAGTTTCACCTTGACAGAAAGGCCATCGGCCTCGGTAGCGATTCCCTCCTGGATCATAGCGGTCACATCACTATCCATCTTACGGAGCAAATCCACATAAGCGTCCGCCAATTTCTTCTTATTTACCAAAGATATGACTTGCCAATAGGTCTCGTCAGTCTTATAGATCAAGCCCTGCAACTGCAAATTATTCATCGACTCCGCTAATTGCTTGGCAAACTTAGTGATCTGGTTATAGTTAACGATCTTCCCGCCCATGAATACAGGCTGCACCAACGATACATTACCCACCCAGATATTCTGCACATCCAAATGTTGCATATCGTTCACCCCGCTCATCAAATGTTGGAACATCGGTAATTGGGCCAAGCCACCTAAAGAAGAGCTCAAGGAGGAGGATAAAGCGCCCATGTCCAGTAAGTTTATATCCTTCTGGTTCCACATATAGGCACCGTTTGCCGATAATTGAGGGAAATACTTGGTAAAAGCGGCTTTCTTCTCATTATCCGCCATCTTGATCTTTTCTCCAGAGATTTGTAGCTCCTTATTGTTCTGGATCGCCAAATTCCGGCACTCTTCCAATGTCAACATTCGCTGAGCGTGCATACAACTCACCGTGACTACAAATGTTAATAGTAAGATAGTTCGTTTCATCTTTATATCGTTTTAACCTACCTGTATAATGCCATCATATTCTCTATGTGACAAATATATAAAAATCCGCACAAAAATAGAGGTTTAAAGCGAATATAAAATTGAATTAATTCAATAAAGGATACGTTTCTTCAACTTACAATACCAAGAATTACTAATCCCCATATATTGAGCTATATATTTATCAGAGACCCGGCTTATGATCCATTGATGGTTCGTATAAAGATATTTCAGGAATTCCTCCGCCTTACAGGTTTGACGGACAGCGAACATTGAATAGAGCTTAGAAATAATCATCAGCATCACATTCTGATAACAGGTAGCGAAAGCCGGATATCCCAACGACAGACGTTCGAGATCCGTTCTGGAGAAACAAAGTAATTCTCCATCCTCGATAGCTTTCACCTCAAACTCGGAAGGGACTTGTGTAAAATAACCGATCGTAGAAACAAAAGGATACATACTATCCGAGGAGAAACCCGTTACGCATTCATTTCCATTCTCATTAATATATTGATTGATAAAAAGCCCTTTATTAATAAAATAGGCATCTTGGCATAACTCACCCGTACGAATCAAATAATCCCCTTTCCGGATTGTCACGCCTCGGGTACAACTTTCCAGATCCTTTAGGAAAGATTCATCTCGAGACAGAATCTCCGGAATAAAATTCAGCAACTTCTCGAAGTCGGGAGATAAATTCATAGTTAATCATCCAAGGTAAATCTCTTCTGTCCGATCAAATTACCGTCGGAGAAAATATCCACACGGTAAGTACCCGGAGATAAGAATTCCTCGATATTCCAGTACATGGTCACAGCCACGTCCTCACCTTCATATTCTATCATTTTCTTCATAGAATAATTGATTTCCTTTCCCTCGAAGGCGAATACATCCGCACGGCTTTTCACCAAGATATCGTCATCCGGCTTCATGATCCGTACATATACCATCTTTTCACCGACAGGAGCGGTAATATTCTTCGCGATCTTGAAAGTCACGACGAATTGCTGCATCTTCTTAATGCGCTTAGCTACTTTTCCTCGAGAGTTTACAGGAG
The DNA here is from genome assembly GCA_028689545.1 of Parabacteroides sp. GTDB lineage: Bacteria > Bacteroidota > Bacteroidia > Bacteroidales > Tannerellaceae > Parabacteroides. The sequence continues at coordinate 1,065 of JAQVCX010000023.1, read as the reverse complement.
TCACATTAATATCCGTCGCATCCAAACGACTAGCTAACGTTACTCTTTCCGTCAATTTCTCTTTTTCCTTTTTCAAGGTAGCGGCCTGTGAAGTAGCCCTCTGGTATTTCTGAACAGCCTCTTTCTTCTCTACTTTCAATTGTTCATTTTCACGATTCAAGGAATCGATCTGGACAACATAGTTACGCATGATTTTACGTAAGGTGTCCAATTCCTTTTTCAAGCGAGCTATTTCCTTGGCGTTCGTAGCCTTCACCGTACGCAGTTCTTCCAATAGACGTTGTACCTTCGCTTGCTCCGTAGATAATAGGGCGACAAGGGAATCATTGCCTACGCTAAACTTATAACCTTCATATTGAAGAGACAACTCATTATATTCATCTTCCAAAGATTCTTTCTCAAGATCAAAGGTTTCCACCAAATCAGTCATTTGCTGCTTTTGATGATAAATATAATAAACGGCACCAGCAATAATCAGGACCAACACTATAACCGCTACGATAAGTAGCGAAAGTTTATTTACTTCTTTATTCTCTTTCTTTTCAGTATCCATATGAGGTTCTTAGCTATTACAAAAGTACAAAATTACAATTTCTTATCCATCCGAACAACAAAGTACACCTAAAAATAGAAAAAGACAGAGAGTATATATACAAAAAAGGAGTCAACCCTTTTGGACTGACTCCTTTCTTACTGGCTCTCGCCTTTCTTAAAGACGGCGGCTACCTACTCTTCCACTGTTACGCAGTACCATCGGCGTGACGAGGCTTAACTTCTCTGTTCGGAATGGGAAGAGGTGGATCCCTCGTGCTATAACCACCTTAATTTCTTTTTTGATCACTCATCCCACGCGCTTTCGGCGGGATAGACATTTTATCGGACATCAACTAGGAAGCGAACTCGCTTCGCTTATCTGCTTAGAATATATCAACCTTCCTTGGTGAGGAAAGTCTCGGGCTATTAGTACCACTCGGCTTCGACGTTGCCGCCCTTACACCTGTGGCCTATCAAGGTCATCGTCTATAACCACCCTTGAGGGAGATCTAATCTTGAGGCCGGCTTCGT
>JAQVCX010000131.1 GCA_028689545.1 Parabacteroides sp. | reverse complement strand
ATCGTATTTATGCGGATAAGTTTGACAACCGATCGGATGCCGAGAACTACATGGCGACACTTCGAAAGATAGAAAAATATAAAGACGCTTGGCTATTCATTAGCCGCTAATAAAATAATAAGATCTGCGTTACTCTGCGCTTGTCTGCGTCATCAGCCTCCGGTAAATACGGGCTTTTGGCGCATTCTTTTTTCCATTCAAGGGATAAGAACAGTGGATAGTATTGCCAAGCACCGGACTATCTAATCGTTTCACGGAGGTGAAGAGATCTTTTCACCTAGGTGATACGATCTTTTCACCTCCGTGAAACGATCTCTTCACCCCTGTGAAACGATCTGTATATATAGAGGCAGACAAGTAATAATACGGCAGACTGCATTAATCTTTCCGGGGTTCGATTTCTATGAATCCCAATAAACAAACCGCTAGTAGGGAGAGTCCGGCGATGCCGGTGATTACGCTCCGAGTCTCATACATATTTTGAGGAATATTATTAGAATGATCTGTAAATATTTTCATAGCTTTGTCTCATCTTAAAATTACACACTTGGACTTTCAGTTAGATACGAACAATAAGGAGTTTCAGGATGCCTTGCGGCTGATCACCCACACTCGCCAGTCCGTTTTCCTTACAGGGAAAGCCGGGACCGGTAAGTCTACTTTTTTGAAGTATATTTGCAAGCATACGAAGAAAAAGTATGTGGTGCTGGCCCCTACCGGAATCGCCGCTATAAATGCGGGCGGCGTTACGTTGCATTCCTTTTTCAAGCTTCCCTTCCGTCCGATGTTGCCGGATGATCCGGATTTAAGTTTGTCGCATAGCCGTATCTTTGATTTTTTCAAATATCCGAAGGAGAAACGGAAGATCTTAGCGGAGGTCGAGTTGATCATCATCGACGAGATCTCGATGGTGCGGGTGGATATTATCGATTGCGTGGATCGTATCTTGAGGGTCTACTCCGGTAATATGCGATTGCCTTTTGGCGGGAAACAGCTATTGTTTGTGGGCGATGTCTTCCAGCTGGAGCCGGTTGTCCCGTCGGATCAAAAAGAGATCTTGAGTTTATTTTACGCGAGCCCTTTCTTTTTCTCGGCCCGTGTGTTCAAGGATATCAATTTAGTGCCGATCGAGTTGCAAAAGGTGTATCGCCAGACCGACGCTGTCTTTATCGATGTATTGGACCGGATCCGTAGTAACGTCGCTAGAAAGCAGGAGTTGGATACGTTGAATAGTCGTTGCTTCCCTTCGTTCGAGCCTCAGAACGAGGATATGTATATCACGTTGGCCACCCGCCGGGATCAAGTTGATTTTATCAATGAGAAGAAGTTGGCGGAACTTCCCGGGGAGGAGCATGTCTCTAAGGGAAAGATCGAGGGGGATTTCCCGGAATCCTCATTGCCTACCCAACTGAATCTATCCATTAAGGAACAGGCGCAGGTTATTTTTATCGATAACGATTATGAGCGTCGTTGGGTAAACGGAACGATCGGTATGGTATCGGGTATCGATGAGAATGGAAATGTTTATGTCTTGCTGGAGAGCGGTGTGGAACATTTGGTAGAACCCACTTCCTGGCGAAATTATAAATACAAATATAACGAGAAAGAGAAACGGATCGAGGAAGAGATTGTCGGTACGTTCGAACAATTGCCGATTCGTCTGGCTTGGGCCATCACGGTGCATAAGAGCCAAGGCTTGACCTTTAGCCGGGTCGTGGTCGATCTGACCGGAGGTGTGTTCGCCGGGGGGCAAACCTATGTGGCGTTGAGCCGTTGTACCTCCTTGGAGGGATTGGTGCTAAAAAGCAAGATCTCTTCCCGGGATATCTTCATCCGGAAAGAGATCGTAGAGTTCAGCCAGATATTCAATGACCGGGCGTTAATAGAGAAAAGTCTTCAGGAGAGTGAGGCGGAACTGCAATATAGCCGGGCGGCGCAAAGTCTCCGGCAGGGTAATATGAAAGAGGCGGTAGAGGCTTTTGCCGCCGCTGTATCTAAACGGAATGAATTGGATAATCCGATGGTGCAACGTTTGCTTCGTTTGAAATTGCAAACGTTGAATAGCCAAAAGGCACAGATTAAAGCTTTACGGGAAGAATTGCAGTCACTTCGTGAGACCCAGAAAGAGTACGCGCATGAATATTACTTGATGGGTAACGAGTGTATCACGAAAGCCCACGACGCGAATGCCGCTATCCGATGTTTTGATAAAGCCTTGAGTCTGAATCCGAATTACGTGGAAGCTTGGGTGCGCAAAGGGGTGACCTTGTTGGATATAGGCGAGGACTATGACGCTCAGGTTTGCTTGAACAAGGCGGTGAAGCTAAGCCCGAAGTCTTTTAAGGCGCGCTATAACCGAGGGAAATGTCTGTTGAAGCTCAAATATTACGATGAGGCTATCCTGGATTTCGAGCAGGCGGTAGGTATCAAGCCTAAACATGCGGCTACTCACGAATATCTAGCGGAAGGTTTCCGGGCGATAGGAGAGAAAGAGCTGGCCCGGCAGCATCAAGATATAGCGGATGCCTTGCGGGGAGGAGAGGAGATCTGGTAGGAAAAAGAAAAGGCGAGAATATAAATTCCCGCCTTTTTTGATGGTTCTGTCTTCTGATTAATTGAAGATATATCGGATACCCAATTGCATTTTCCAGCATTGGCTGTAGATACGGTTCAAAGAGTAAGTCTCCGTCGGAGCTTTTCCCTCTTTGTCTCTCCATAAAGAGAAAACAGGGGTTTTGCTGTCATCCGTTCCCTCGTATTTCAAGATACGTCCACCGTTAGCGTTGCTCATATTCTTCATGACACCCCATGATTTGTTCAGCATATTACCAACGTTCATGAAGTCTAAGCTGATTTCCAGTGTATTCTTCGTCTTTCCTGCCGGAACAGAGAAGCTTTGGGCGATACGGAAGTCGAAACGATGTACCCAAGGTGCGCGTGCGGCATAAGCCTCCGCGTATTCTCCCTTATGGTTTTTCAAGTAGCTATCTTGATTAACGAAATTCCAGAAGTCCGTACGGTCTGCGTCGTCCTTGAATTTGATCTCGTTATCATTAGCGGGGATATACATCAAGTCGTTTGAGCTATTGTCACCATTCATATCGTTGGTGTAAGCGAATGAGTAACCGCTAGGAGAATAGCCGGTATAGAACAAGTTCAAGCTAATGCCGTTTGTAACTTTACCGCTCGTGAATGGGACGTGGTATGACAAGGAACCTATTACCTTATCAGGAGTAACATACTGTGAACTTTGCACATCGGCGAAGTTGGCTCCATTGACTGTCATTAAGTTTGTCCATGCGGATGTGGCGTTGGATCCGGGCATTCCGGAAACTTCTTTCGCTACTGTATGCGTATAGGCTAACATCGCTTGTAAGTTCTCCATTGGATTTGCGTTGATCGTGATATTACCTGTCCAGCCGTATCCCTTGGATGTGTTAGTCAACATACAAGCGTCGTTTACCCCTTTGATATAGGTATATTCATTCGGGTAGATATAGCGATTGTCTGGTCCGTTGAAGCGCTCCCAGCCTGTATTGGACTTGATGTTGTAGTTGTCAAGCATAACCGCGTTGATGTTCTTTGTGTACATAAACTCGCCGGTTACAGAGAGCGGGAAGGATGCCGGCAATTGATAGTCTAAGGCGATAGACGATTTCCATACTTGTGGCATCTTGAAATCCGGATCGATACCGGCGATGCTGCTGGGCACCACTCCATCTCCGGCTTCAGTCGGGAAGCCTAACGTCTGGATCATCTCATTCACGTCGGTGAGCATGTTGTTTTTCAAAAGATCTAACCTCGGGTCACGGCGCTTGATCGATCCGTCTTTATTATAAGTCGTAGTCACGGTTTGTAAATTCTGGATCATACCCGTATTCGTCGGCATATTGGTGAAGAATACCAAAGGAAGACGTCCCATGAATATACCGGAACCTCCGCGTACTTTCAATACTTTGTCGCCCATGACATCCCAAACGAATCCAACACGAGGAGACACCTGTAGCTTCGCGCCCGGCCAAGAGCCTGTGTTAATATTGCGGCCACCGAAATCAAGCGCGTCGATCGCTTTGTTCGCGATCAAGTCGTCATTATTAAACATCACGTCGTCAAAACGGATACCCAGTGTCAATTTGAATTTCTCGGAAAGGTTCCATTCGTCTTGCAGGTAAATACCAAGTTGATTGTAAGCGACCTGTGCGGCAGGAGTCGTGTTGCCTTCATAGCCATAAGCCAAGGCGAATGATTCGGGGGCTGCCCCGCTCAAGAATTCATCCAAGCTACGGTAACGGTAATATCCCGTACCGTTACGCATATAAGCGTTACTTGCCATTTGGTGCTCAAAGCTTATACCTCCGGTGAATTTATGGTTACCTAAATAATAGGTGAAATTATCTGTGATGTTCCATACCTTATTATGTACGCCGTTGTTGAATGTGAATAATTCATACCCTAAGGACATGTATGGCTCTAAGATTTGATTGCCGGTATCATCTACTCCAGCCATGATATCGATAAATGGGAACGGGGAAGAATTTGTACCGCGTATATCTTGGATATTAGAATATGTAAACAATAACTGATTCGAGATCTTATCAGAGAAACGGCTGTTTAAATCCGCGGAAACGGAAGATACCTTGTTGTCCATTGAGTACATCGAATTAGCGAAAGCCATGGAGTATTGGGAGATACGGGCATAACTCAGTCGTTGTCCGAAGTTTCCGGATGAACCGTTTGTAGCGTTCCATGCGGAGTTTTTCGTGTAGTTGTAGCGAACGGCCAATTTGTGTTGGTCCGTAATGTTCCAGTCGATACGTCCCAATAATTTCAAGTTGGTATTATCGGCGGGGAAGTTCGTGTAAGAGCCGGTGTCGTATCCATATTTCTCACGGACGAAATCAGAGACTTTTTGCATATCCTCCATAGACGTTCTTGAGATATACTCATCAGGATTGGCTACGCCGTTTTCTGAAGCATGCCAGTTTACCGCGGTTGTCGGTACCTTTTGATATTCGACGTTCGCGAAGAAGAATAATTTATTCTTGATGATCGGGCCACCTACCGTAGCTCCGTAAATGTGTTTAGCGTCTTGGGGACGTTCGCCTAAATCCTCGCCATCAATATTGTTACCACGCATATTCTGGTTGTATTGATACGTGTAGGCTGTTCCCTTGAATGTGTTCGTTCCGGATTTGGTGATCGCGTTGATACCGCCACCAATGAAGTTTGTCTGGCGAACATCGAACGGGGCGATTACCACCTGTACCTCCTCGATAGCGTCCATGGAGATCGGGTTGCCACCTCCGGGAAGGTTATCCGAAAGACCGAAGTTATTATTAAAGTTCGCGCCATCTACCGTAAAGTTGGTAGAGCGTCCGTCACCACCGGCGAAGCTCATGCCCGACGCGTAAGGAGATAGACGTGCGATATCGGAGATGCTACGGTTGATCGTAGGCAATGCGGTGATTTGAGAAGCGGAGATATTGGTTGTCGCACCCGTCTTCTCTGTATTGAACTTTGTTTTTGTAGCCGTGATTACGATCTCGTCCAAGGCCTCGGAAGATTCTTTCAACTCAACATTCAAGTTGTAGTTCTCTCCCAATTGCAAGTCAATGCCGGTATAAACGGCGGATTGATAACCTACGTAAGAGATTGTCACTTTGTAAGGACCTCCCGTACGCATACCTTGTAAGGAAAAACGTCCGTCTATGTTCGTGATCGTACCGTAATTTGTTCCAGAAGGTTCGTGGACCGCCAAAACGGTCGCACCAATAACGGGTTCATCTTGAAACATAACTGTCCCACTCATACTGGCTGTTGTTATCTGCGCTTGTGTCGGGATGACAAACAGGAAGCTCAGTACAGCTAAAAAGAATAGCGTTTGTAAATGTCTGCTCATAATTTAAATCGTTAATGTAATTAAAACTTTTGCAAAGTTATATGTTATTTTTTGATATCATTGTATATTTCTTATTTAATATGTGTTTCATTTTCATGATGATGCCGCAATTGAGTGAAATTGAGTGTCAAGTATATTATATAAAAGTGAATTTTCTCATTAGGTATAATTAGTAATTAGAGGAGGTTTACTATCTTTGTAGATCTCTTTTTTAATTAAAATGGTATGTGGAATAATCGTATAGGGTTAGTACTTGTTAGTTTCTTTTGTATTTGTTCATTGGCTTTTACCGGTTGTCAAACGAAAAAACAATCGGATCGTTATGTCGTGGTCTTATCTATGGACGGTTTTCGTTCCGACTATCCGTCACGCGCTCATACGCCTACGCTGGATTCTTTAGCGAATGTAGGGGTTCGCTCTACGTTTCGCCCGTGTTATCCCAGCGTGACCTTCCCGAATCATTATAGCATGGCTACCGGCTTGCATCCGGATCACCATGGCTTGATCAATAATTCTTTTTATGATGCGGAGCTTGATAGCTCATACCGGATGGGATGCCTTGATCCTCGGTTCTATGGTGGAGAGCCTATCTGGAACACGGCGGAACGCCAAGGGGTTCGTACCGCTTCCTTCTATTGGGTAGGTAGCGAGGTGCCATTGGCTAGCGGCCAGCCTTCCATCTGGAAACCGTTTGATAAATCGGTCTCTTTCTCCGATCGTGCGGACTCCGTGGTCTCTTGGCTGAAGTTGCCGGAGGATGTACGCCCTCATTTAATTATGTGGTATATGGAAGAGCCGGACGCGATCGGCCATTCCGCCACGCCGGACTCTTCGGCTACCTTGGATGTCGTGGAGGAGCTGGATAGCGTATTGAATCATTTCTTCACGGAAGCCCGCCAGTTGGATATTTTCGATAAGATAGACTTTATCGTCCTTTCGGATCATGGAATGGCCACCTACTATCCCGAGAAATATGTGAATTTGAATGATTATCTGCCCCGTGATAGTTTCGATTATGTCTTTCAGGGTGTTCCTACATTATTATATCCGAAGAAAACATACGTGGATAGCGCCTATGCGATACTGCAGAAAGTACCGAATATAACCGTATGGAAGAAAAATGAGATCCCGGAGAAATTTGTTTACGGAAAGAATCCTCGAGTTGGTGATTTAGTTGTTTCTCCACATATAGGAACATATGTACAATTCCGTGAGAAATCATCTCCCCGCTATGCGGCGACACATGGTTACGATAATTTCACACCGGAGATGGAGGCTATTTTCTATGCGGCCGGTCCCTCGTTCAAGAAACATGTAGAGATCCCGCAAATGGCGAACGTGAATCTCTACTTGATGATTGCTCGTTTGTTGAATATACAGCCGGCTCCGAATGATGGGGATAGCGCTGTCGTTCAGCAGTTATTTAAATGATGCTTTATTGATATTCGTGTGCCATCTTACGCATGAAAGCGAGACTGCCTTTGGCTAACTCATCAGCATTGTATTTAGACGGGCGCCATAAAGATACAGCTTCCGCCATACCGGGAACAGAATTGGAGAAATTCTCCAAGACTAAATTTCCGTTGAAATTGATTTCCCGTAGTCCCCGGAACAAATCATCCCAACGAACGTTTCCCTCGCCAAGCATTCCCCGGTCGCTATCAGTCATGTGAATATGGTGAAGCCTGTCGCCTGCCGCGACAACGGGCTCATAAAAACTAGTCTCTTCTATATTCATATGGAAGTATCCAGATGCAAAGATAGATTCGGTGCGTCTACGCGTTTGATAAAGCGCAAGA
>JAQVCX010000022.1:23415-37115 GCA_028689545.1 Parabacteroides sp. | reverse complement strand
GAGAATACTTAGAAGATATACTAACCAGATTCATGTTTGGCAAGCAAGCCGATGAATCATTTCTACCATGCAACTATGAGCCCCTCAATACGGAGAGAACAGATGTTGCATAAACAAAATATTGCATTAAAATCACTTTTTTAAATATACAACTTGTGTAACTGCTTGATAAATAGCGGGGACGCTAGATTGGTGGTTTACGGTTGGTTCCGCTTCAGGCATTACCAAGGAAGAAATCGAGGAAGACGTGCGTTTGTCTTACTTGTCAAATAAGTAATTTAATAAGAAAATAGGGCATGATCATTGCGCCTATACCTCCTTGGAATTTGCAACAGAGTATGTGCCAGAGACTGGGGAACAGCCAGTGACGATGATAACTGGTGTAAATGGGGCCGGGAAGTCTATCGTGATAGATGCAATCCGGGCTGCGCTGAGCGGGCAAGCTTTGGAATTTTCAAATAAAATGTTTGCGGTAAAGAAAGAAATGATTACCTTTGTTCTTCTAAGATAGCATGACATGGCGATTACTATAAAAAATATTCCGGTTTTAGAAGGGGCTGTCGCTGAAGATTTCATCCGTAAAGCGGAAAATTTGGCAAAAAAGAAGACCCCTACCTTATCTGAGCGTTCCAAAAAGCGTATTCAAGTCGTTTTGGAACGGTCAAAACACTTTAGATTCTAACCGTTTATGATAGACTCTTTTTCTCTGTATGAGGATTGTGTAATGCTTCCGTATGATAAAAATGTACGGGAGAATTGTTTGCCATTCTCTTGTGGAGAAGCGGATCTGAATGAATTTTTCCAAGATGATGCTGATTTATATGCGGAGGAACTTTTAGGCAAGACCTATTGTTGGGTAACTTTGGAGATCCCTCATAAGATTGTTGCTCTTTTTACCTTGTCTAATGATAGTATAAAGACTCGTTTCTTGCCTTCCAACGTGAAGAACCGATTACAACGGCATGTCATAAACCCCAAGCGTGGACGTAGTTACCCTGCGGTTTTAGTTGGAAGGTTGGGTGTTAGCCTTGAGTATCAAGGAAGCTCATACCATGTAGGTTCTCAATTGATGTCTTTCATTAAAGATTGGTTTAGACACGAGGACAATAAGACGGGTTGTCGTTTCATCGTCGTGGATGCATATAATACGGATCGGGTACTACATTACTATGAGTCTAATGGCTTCAACCCATTGTATAGGGATGAGAATGACGAGAAATCCTATTATGAGATACCCGCAGAGGAAAAATTGAGAACTCGTTTACTATATTTTGACCTAAAGCGAAAATAAAATATACTACATGGCGGATGAGACTGAATGAGTATCAGATAAAGGCAATCGAGCGGGAATTGGAATCCAATGCTTACTGGATGCTGGATAGAGGATATTTCCGCATGTGGCATATTCTCAGATCGAGGGTCTGAGAATGAGGTTTATTTGGGTATTGTTTTTCGAAGTGATGAGGCGAACAATGGTTTGTATCGCAGTTTGTCTCCTCGGTTTTAACGGATATTGAAATCTTAATTGGACGTTAATAGATAAAACCACTCTAGTCGTCACTTGGCTAAAACCTTACCAATCGAATTTTTACAATCAAAAAACATATATGGAAAGAGTCTCTTTGAACGGGGTGAAGGTATATCCTTTTACTTCGCATGAGGAATTGTTGGCTTATGTGAGTCAGCACAAGGGGATATTGGTGGCTATCAATGCGGAAAAGATTCTGCATGCTACGGATCAGACCCGTTCTATCATCAACCGAAATATAGGCTATTGTGATGGTTTCGGAGCGGTGATGGCGTTGAAAAAGAAAGGGTATAAGGAGGTGATCAAGATCCCGGGATGCGAGTTGTGGTTGCGTATCATTGATATGACCTATCAACAAGGAAAGAGTTATTACTTGGTTGGAGGAAAACAAGAAGTGATCGAACAAACCGTGAAAAAGCTGAAAGAGGATTATCCCGGTATACGGATAGCCAACTTTCGGAATGGCTATATCAAAACCGAGGAGGAGCGAAAAGCCTTATTGGAAGATATCGTACTGAAACGGCCAGACGTGGTTTTTGTGGCGATGGGCTCTCCCAAACAAGAGTTGCTGATGGAGGAGATGGCTGAACGGCATAATGCTATATATCAGGGCTTAGGTGGTAGCTTTGATGTATATACCGGTAACGTGAAACGTGCGCCGCAATGGTGGGTACGGCATGATTTGGAGGGGCTTTATCGTCCGCTGGCCAGCTTCACATGGCCCAAAATGAGAAGACTGTTTAAGGCTATGCCTTTTTGGTGGAATGTATTAACTAATAAATATTAAATGTAATATGAAAGAGTTTATCAAAAATTTCGCAAATCAATTTGATGATACTGAGTTATCAGAGTTTCAACCGGAGACTAAGTTTAGAGATTTGGAAGAATGGTCTTCCTTAACTGGCTTGGCGGTTATGAATATGGTGGAAAAAAAGTATGGTGTGAAACTTACAGTCCTGGATTTACGAAGTGTGAATACGATAGAGGAACTTTATAATGTCGTTACCAGCAAGTAATCCGTTTTCATTAGAAGGCAAACGAGTTTTGGTTACAGGTGCTTCCTCTGGGATAGGCCGGGCGATAGCTATCGCTTGTTCCAGAATGGGAGCGAAAGTAACCCTTACGGCTCGTAATGAGAAGCGACTGGATGAGACTATGTCTTTGTTACTTGGAGATGGCCATCAGCTTGTTGTTGCTGATCTTACAGAAGAGACTCAGCGAGAATCTTTGGTGGAACAGTTACCCAAATTGGATGGAATCGTACAAAATGCAGGCGTTGGAAGTCGTGTCCCATGTAAAAGTATAGAGGAAAAGGATATCTATGAGATCTTTAATCCAAATCTGATAGCTCCCATTCTCTTACAAAAATTATTGATAGAGGAAAAGAAAATTAATAAAGGAGCCTCGATCGTTTTTGTCGCTTCTATGGCAGCTAAGTATCCAAGTGCTGGAAACGCCATTTACAGTGCTTCTAAGGGGGCTGTTATTTCTTATGCGAGAGTGCTGGGTTTGGAGTTGGCCTCCCGTTTGATCCGTGTGAATTGCATCTGTCCGGCAATGGTGTGGACGGATTTGATTACGAAAGATGGTGTTGATAAGGAGGTTTTGGAAGAAGCCCAATTGAAATATCCGCTTAAACGATATGGATCACCGGAAGACATTGCCAATCTGAGTGTATTTTTGTTATCGGAGGCCAGTAGTTGGATGACAGGATCTTGTGTGGAAATAAATGGGGGGGCGAAGGAGCTCTAATTTAAATGTTGATTTTATGAAAGCTTATATAAACGCAATATCTTATTATTTGCCGGAGAAAGTACTTACGAATGAGGAATTGGTGTCAGAATTCCCGGAATGGTCAGTCGAGAAAGTGGCGAATAAGGTAGGAGTAGTTCAACGTCATATCTCAGCCAAAGATGAGACTGCGGGAGATATGGCTGTTAAAGCTGCGGAGAAACTTTTCGAAGAATACGGTATAGATAAGAAGATTATTGATTTTGTGGTGCTCTGTACCCAAAGTCCGGATTACTTTCTACCAAGTACGGCTTGCGTGATCCAGAGCCGATTGGGATTATCTACATCGTGTGGCGCTTTTGATATAAATCTAGGGTGTTCGGGTTATGAATATGGGCTTGCGGTCGCAAAGGGATTTCTTGTGTCCGGCATAGCTAAAAATGTCTTGTTGTTGACAGCAGAGACTTATACCAAATATATTCATCCGAAGGATAAGGGAAACCGTACAATATTTGGGGATGGGGCTGCGGCTACTCTTGTCTCTATGGAGGGGTTTGCAGAAATCGGAGAGTTCTCACTGGGTACGAATGGACAAGGTGCGGAAAGCCTGATTGTTAAGGCTGGTGCTTCCAGATGTTTTGAAAAGTTGAATGATTTGGCTTTTGATGAGAATCATACCCCGCATTCTAGCGATCACTTGTTTATGGATGGTAAGGCGATTTTTGATTTCACCTCGGATGCGGTACCTATAATGGTAGAGGATACGCTGGCTAAAAATTTATTATCGCTGGATAATGTGGATCTGGTGGTATTTCATCAAGCAAATAAGTATATGATTAATTACTTGAGGAAGTTGTTGGATATCGATAAGGAACGGTTCTATATTTTCTTGGAAAATGTGGGAAATACGGTGTCATCCACTATTCCTATTGCTTTGTATGAGGCTGTTAAAGAGGATAGATTACATGGAAATGTTTTAATAGCTGGTTTTGGTGTAGGATTTTCTTGGGGAGCTACTATCTTAAAATGTAAATAAACGAATGGAATTTATTGTAAAGAAGACGACAGAGTTGACTCTTGTTGAAAAAGATCAGATTATATCATTGTTTAATGAGGTCTTTGAGAAGAGTCGAACCATTCAAGAGTTCAATAATCAATACTTGAATAATCCTTTGGGTTACTCGTTCCATTCTTTAATGCTGAAAGAAGGGGTAGTGGTCGGGCATAACTCGGGAATACCTTGCTATTATAAGGTTAATGGCAAAAGGCAATTATTTATTTGTAATGTGGATACCATGATCAAGAAACAATGTAGAGGAATCGATAATTTCTTTGATATGATGATTCATGCGACAAATCGATATAAGGAGGAAGGGGCGACTATGCTTTATGGATTCCCGAACGATAATTCTTATCCTGTATTGAAATCTCTAGGTTTGATGGAGGATATTGGTAAATTGGATACATATTGTCTTCCATATCGGATTGGAGGGATCAAGAAATCTCTATCGTTTTTGAATTTGTTTTCTATGTTGTTCTGTCGGTTTTGGATAACATTTTCTAGTTGTTTTGCAAGTAAACAAGTTGAAGAGTTTAGTGTAGAGAAAGAGGCCGAAAGTTACAATATCACTCGATATAAACGTAACGATGGACAGTATGAGATTGTCAAGATGGACTCTTTCCAGTTTATGTATAAAATAATTACATATGAAGGGGTTCGAACGGTTTTTTTAGTGGATGTGGTTAATAAATCCGCAAGAAATTTTTGCAAGGCGGTGAAATATATTATTCAAAACGAGAATGTGAATTTTGATTTGATTCTTTATGTAGGCCATCTTCCTTTTTACGGTTATGGAATGATTAAGTTCCCTAGAAAATTAGAGCCAAAACACTTTAATTTCACTGGATTTCTATTGAATGAAAGGAATGAAAATTTGCTTTTTAATATTGAATCTTGGGATGTAAACTTGTCAAATTACGATTTAATCTAAGTTCCAATGAACATATTAACTTTCGACATCGAGGAGTGGTTTCATCTCCTCGATAACGACTCTACACGCTCTGAAGAGCAGTGGAAGGGTTTTGAGGTGCGTATCTATGAGAATATGGAGCGTATTTTTCGTATATTGGAAGAGACAGATACGAAGGCTACTTTTTTCGTGATCGGCTGGATTGCTAAGAGCTATCCGGATATCGTACGGCAGATCGCCGCCAAATATCAAGTGGGAAGCCATACGATGAATCATCAGTTGGTATGGCAACAATCCAGACAGGTTTTTAGGGAAGATGTATCCTCTTCTATCAAATTGCTTGAGGATATAACGGGGCGGAAGGTGGATACTTTTCGTGCGCCGGGCTTCTCGATCCGGGAAAGTGAAGGATGGGCTTTTGAGACTTTGGCGGAGTTGGGCATTACTATGGACTGCTCGGTGTTTCCAGCTCATCATGCGCATGGGGGAATGCCTACTTATCCAGGAAAGGAACCTGCTATTATTCAATGTGGAGGATATGAGATCAAGGAGTTTCCTGTAACTTTTAAAACATTGGGAGGAAAACATGTTATTTTCTCAGGGGGTGGTTATTTTCGGCTCTTTCCGTATCCTTTGATTAAGCGGTGGACCGAGGAGTCTTCAGATTATCTATTGAGTTATATACATCCTCGGGATTTGGATCCGGGGCAGCCGATGATTAAAGAACTGAGTTTGCCTCGTCGGTTTAAGTCTTATGTTGGTTTAAGAGGCGCAGAGCGTAAGCTTTGTCAATGGCTTACGGACTTTAAGTTTATGGACATAGGAACTGCATCGGACTTAATAGATTGGGAAAATGTCCAAAAAATCACGCTATAATTATCTTTTTAACAGATGATAGAAGACAAACGAGCTATGCGTGCTTATATTCGGAGCATGGTACTTTAAATGGTTTTAATCGGAAATCTATCAACTTTGCAAAACCTATTCTATTTATAGGTTGAATATTGATCGATATATCCCCGAGGATGTAAGGATGTAGAGGTAATAGCTTGGAAACAGCCCCAAAAGTAAATCCCCCTACATTTTGCATTCTACCATATTTATCGTAGCTTTGTGCTAAAAGACAATGATATGGAACAACGACGACTATATCCGATAGGAATACAGACTTTCTTGAAAATCAGGGAAGGAAATTATCTTTATGTAGATAAGAAACTGTTTTGAACGTAGATAACGATACCGAATGCTTACAATTTAAATCATGACTACAATTGAAGTATATAATCAATGGCGTTCTTCGTTGAACGACCCTGATGATAGCATATTCTATTATCATCCCTCTTTAGACCGTATCATCCTTGGGTGCGCTATGTATCAAATAGCTTCTCGTCCATTGATGAGCAAGTTGGGCAAGGCAGAATCACTTACGGTTATCAATATCTATATTAATGACACTATTACTGCATGGATAGATGAAGATGGCGAGGCTTTTGACTCTACGTTTGGTGGCTTAATGACACTTATGCAAGCATTCTTTATAAGCAGTCAAGCTATGATAAAACGATATCCTGCCAAAAAGAAGATTATCAATTTACTCCAAAGCACTTTCGCCTATTGGGTTCCAATAGCAGGCGATATCAACGAAGAACGTGCTGACGAGTTACTTGACAGTGTTGAAACTGACGGCCAACGCATCTTCTCTGATAAGATTAGTAAGTTGGTGGAACGTATTCAGCCTATAGTGGCTCGAGAAGGCATAGATATGGATATGATGTTAGGTCTATCCTTGATTGAAAACCCTAAATAATTCACCTTGGGGTGGATGTGGCAGCCACATATCTTACCATAATAGAGACCGCCAAGATGCATGGACTAGGGGTCAGAGACTATTTGGTACATGTGTTTCCTCTTACTTAATACGCAAGGGGGGATTTCATCAAGAGCTTACAGAAGAAATTTTCTTACGTAGTAGAAAATCAAGAAGAATATTTGCAATCTTACTAAAAGCAAGTATATTTGTGGTGATGACTATCATATAAGTGATAGCTGTAAATCATCTGATTATGGGACAGAAAGAGATTTCTAATAGGATTGAGTATTTGGTAAGTTGTGTCGGTGAGTTTGCTTTGCGTCATTCACTGACAAACAGTCAAGCCTATGCTTATTTGAAACGTTTTTTAGGTATAGATTTTTTGATGCGTTATTATGAGGCTGAACATCAGTTATCAATAGATGATGCGGTGGAGGATCTTACTCTGATTTGCCACAGAAATGGAGGAAAAATCGTATGATATTGTATCATGGTTCAAATATGTCTATTGATGCTGTCGATCTTAAGAGATCAAAGCGAGCAAAAGATTTTGGTCAAGGCTTTTATTTGAGTAAGGATATTGAACAAGCTCAAAAGATGGCGGAACTTACCACTTTTCGCCAAAGTGTGGGTTATCCTACGATAACTGCTTTTAACATAGATGACTCATTTCTTTTAAGTTGTAGCTTTAATATCAAAATATTTGAAGGTTATACAGAAGAATGGGCCGAATTTGTTTTAATGAATAGACGGAATTCCACTTCTGAGCCTGCGCACTCTTATGATATTGTGGTTGGGCCTATTGCTGATGATAAGGTTGGTGTCCAGATACGACGTTTTATAATGGGATATATTTCTTGTCATCAATTGATGGATGAACTTTCTTATATTAATGGTCCTACGATCCAATATTTTTTTGGTACAGAGAGGGCTATTCAATTATTAAAGAGGATATGAAAAATCAAGATGTTCAATTTCAAATAGAGTGTCTGACAATTGAGTTGGCACATTTGTTAATGGCTGAGTACGGTTGGGATATGAATCGTGCTTTGGATGAATTATATAATTCCTCAACTTATCGAAAAATGGAAGATGAACGTTCGGGGCTTTATTATCAAAGTACTCTGTACGTGTTTCAATACCTTAAAAATGAGATGGAAACAGGTGTGATGGCTTAGTTTTCTAGCCTTGTTGTATATCTACCAAAACCATACTTCTGTCAATTCTTATCGGCCTGAATCCTAAAATGGCCGAATCGAAAAATAACACATTATCTTTTTAACACATAATTCTTATGAAAGCATGTTTCATGGGGTTGGGCTATATTGGCCTGCCCACGGCTATTATTGCCGCAAAGCACGGGGTGGAGATCGCCGGCGTGGATATTAACGCGAAAGTGGTAGAGGTTACCAACCAGGGGAAATTGCATATCATCGAGCCGGGTATGGAGGAGATGTTGCGGGAGGTGTTGGCCTCCGGGCATTTCAAGGCGTATACCGAGCCTCAGGTGAGCGACGCTTATTTCATGGTGGTACCCACTCCTTTCAAGGGGGATCATGAGCCGGACGTATCGTTCGTGGAGTCGGCTACCCGTATGGTGCTTCCTTTGTTGAAGGAGGGGGATCTGTACGTGATCGAGTCTACATCGCCGGTGGGAACGACCGAGCAGATGGCTAGGTTGATCTTTTCGGAACGGCCGGAATTGGAGGGCAAGATCTTTATCGCTTATTGTCCGGAGCGGGTGCTTCCGGGTAACGTGATCTATGAGTTGGTGCATAACGACCGGGTTATCGGTGGTATGGACGAGGCTTCTA
Source organism: Parabacteroides sp. (assembly GCA_028689545.1). Taxonomy (GTDB): domain Bacteria; phylum Bacteroidota; class Bacteroidia; order Bacteroidales; family Tannerellaceae; genus Parabacteroides. The sequence goes on along the minus strand of JAQVCX010000022.1, from coordinate 28,262 downwards.
CCCGTAAGGCGATGGAGTTCTACAGCCAGTTCGTGAAGGGTACGCTTCACCCAACGAATAGCAAGACGGCCGAGATGTGTAAATTGACCGAGAACTCAAGCCGGGATGTGCAGATTGCTTTCGCCAATGAGCTGTCGTTTATTTGTGATAAGGCCGGGATCAATGTGTGGGAGCTGATCAACCTGGCGAACAAGCATCCCCGGGTGAATATCTTGCAGCCGGGTTGTGGCGTGGGCGGTCATTGCATAGCGGTGGATCCTTATTTCATCACGGCGGAGTTTCCGATGGAGAGCCGCATGATCTCAATAGCCCGTGAGACGAATAATTATAAGTCTTTTTGGTGTGCCGAGAAAGTGAAGAACGCCATGCTACGGTTTGAGCTGAAACACGGGCGCAAGCCGGCGGTGGCTATGATGGGTTTGGCCTTCAAGCCTAATATAGATGACTTACGCGAGTCTCCGGCCAAGGGGATTACGACGAAGGTGCTGCAATCGTGCAACAACGCCGATATCATGGTGGTAGAGCCGAACGTGTCAGAGCATAAGCTGTTTAAGTTGACCCCTTATAAGGAGGCTTATGAGAGAGCCGATATCGCGGTTTTCTTGGTGAATCATAGGGAGTTTGCGGAGTTGAATTATCGGGATGACGTGGAGGTGCTGGATTTTTGCGGGACTTTCAAGAAGTAAATCTTTCTAAATATTATATCATGAGGAAAATAATGTTAGTTTTCGGGACACGTCCCGAGGCCATAAAGATGGCTCCTCTCGTAAAGGAGTTCCAGCAACATCCGGAGTTATTCGAGACCATCGTATGCGTTACCGGACAGCATCGGGAAATGTTGGATCAAGTGTTGGGGTTATTTGAGATCACGCCGGATTATGATTTGAATATCATGAAGCAAGGGCAGGACTTATATGATGTGACCGCCCGTGTCCTTACCGGTATGCGTGATGTGCTGAAAGAGGCGACACCCGATGTCGTGCTGGTACATGGAGACACTACCACAAGTACGGCTGCCGCCCTGGCCGCTTTCTACCAGCAGATACCCGTGGCCCATATAGAGGCCGGCCTTCGTACCCACAATATCTATAGTCCATGGCCGGAGGAGATGAACCGGCAGATCACGGGGCGTATCGCTACGTATAATTTCGCTCCCACGCAGTTGAGCAAGCAGAACTTGATGCGGGAGGACGTGAATCCGGACTCTGTCTTGGTTACGGGTAATACGGTGATAGATGCCCTGCGGCAAGTGGTCACTAAGATAAAGACGGACGTTGAGTTGGATAAGAAGCTGGAAGGTGTGCTTTTACGTTCGGGGTATGACGTGAACCGTCTGGCTGAGGGTAAGAGACTGGTGTTGATCACGGGGCATCGTCGGGAGAACTTCGGTGACGGATTTATCCAGATGTGTACGGCTATCAAGGATTTGACACGGAAATATCCGGAGGTGGATTTTGTCTATCCGATGCACTTGAATCCCAATGTGCGCAAGCCGATCCATGAGGTGTTTGGCGAGGATCTTTCTCATTTTGGGAATATGTTCTTTATCGAGCCCTTGGAATATCTGTCGTTTGTCTATTTGATGGAGAAATCAACGATCGTATTGACCGATAGCGGCGGTATCCAGGAGGAGGCCCCCGGATTGGGCAAGCCCGTCTTGGTAATGCGTGATACGACCGAGCGTCCGGAGGCTCTCTCCGCAGGCACGGTGAAACTGGTTGGCACGGATTATGATAAGATCGTGAGCGAAGTATCGGCGTTGCTTGATGATACGACTTATTACGACACGATGAGCCAAGCCGTTAATCCCTATGGCGACGGCTTGGCTTGTGGTAGGATCGTGGAATTTTTGAATCGAAAGGAATGAGGATCTTAATCGTTTCTCCCTCTTATCTTCCAGCTCTCACGCGTTACGAACATGGCGGCGGCCTCGGCTATGTTGCTTTTTCGTTGTTGCTATCGGAAAAAGGTGGTGTTGAATGTCTCGTTCAGTTTTGCAAGATGAATGGAATAGTTTATTCTCATTTCGAACGCTGGTATAAACAAGACCGTGTAGCTACTGTGACATTGAATATTACTGGATAAATGTAAATAAGCTTTTAATATAGATGTCTTTTGAGATAAACAAAGGGCGATATTCCTTACTTTCTCGCTTATGGAAAGTAGAATATCGCCCTTTTTATGTCAAGACTCATTCGTATGTGAGCGAGTTTGTCTATATTTGTGTTGACTTTAAATGTAAACAGTTTTATGGAAAAGCAAAAACAACAACCCCAGCGGTTGCAATCATTAGATGCCCTCAGGGGTTTTGACATGCTCTTTATTATGGGCGGTGGTTCTTTATTTGTCGCTTTGGCGACGTTGTTTCCGACTCCTTTCTTTCAGGCGATAGCCGAGCAGATGGAACATGTGGAATGGAATGGGTTTCATGTGGAGGATATGATATTCCCCTTGTTCTTGTTTATCGCCGGTATCTCGTTCCCGTTCTCGCTGGCCAAACAACGCGGTAAGGGGATGACGGACGGGGCGATCTATCAGAAGATCGTTCGCCGTGGACTTACCTTGGTTTTATTGGGCTTCATTTATAACGGCTTATTGAATTTCGACTTCGAGCATCAGCGGTATGCCAGCGTATTGGGACGGATCGGATTGGCATGGATGTTCTCCGCTCTTATCTTTGTCAATACAAAGACGGTTACACGGGTTTGGATTACGGGATGTATCTTGGTGGGTTATTGGTTGTTGCTGGCTTTTGTGCCGGCTCCGGACGGAAATGGCGCCGGTGTCTTTACGATGGAGGGTTGCTTGGTGGGTTATGTGGATCGTGTGCTTTTGCCCGGTCGCTTGCATCTTACCATACATGATCCCGAGGGGTTGCTCTCTACCGTTCCCGCTATCGCTACGGCTCTGCTGGGTATGTTTACCGGGGAGTTTATCAAGCTCCGGAAAAAGGAGTTTACCGAGACCAAGAAAGTCCTTTATTTGTTGGCGGGCGGATGCGTGTTGCTCGCGATCGGTTCTGTCTGGGATTTATTCTTCCCGATCAATAAGAATTTATGGACAAGCTCGTTTGTTTGTTTTGTTGGGGGGCTGTCCATGATATTGTTCGCCGTGTTCTACTATATAATAGATGTAAGGAATTGCCGTAGCTGGACCTTGTTCTTTACCGTGATCGGCATGAACTCCATCACGATCTATCTGGCGCAGCGTTTTATCCGCTTCTCTTATACTTCCGAGGCTATATTCGGAGGGTTGGCGAAGCTGATGCCCGAGACTGTCCAGCCTTTGGTTGGCGCGATCGCTTTTATCGCCGTTTGTTGGGGATTCTTGTATTTCTTATATCGTCAACGTATTTTCTTGAAAGTATAATAGAGAGATGGAGGGGACGGGATTTAAACGGTTGGAGTCATTGGACGTGCTCCGTGGCTTCGACCTTTTTTGCTTAGTGGTGTTGGAGATGGTGTTGCATCCGCTGGCCCATGCGATCGATGCGCCTTGGTTCGATTCTTTAATGTGGGGATTCACGCATGTGGAGTGGGAGGGATTCTCTACATGGGATCTCGTGATGCCTTTATTCTTATTCATGGCGGGAGTTTCCATGCCTTTCTCCTTGTCTCGCTACAAGGAGATGCCCGATAAGATGGCGGTATATCGGCGGATCGGGAAGCGGGTGGTGTTGCTTTGGATCTTCGGGATGATGTGCCAAGGTAATTTATTGGCCTTGGATCCGGAGAGGGTTTATCTGTATTCGAATACGTTGCAGTCGATCGCCATAGGGTATTTGATGGCTTCTTTGTTGTTCCTGCATGCGAGGATACGGGTGCAGATTGGTACGGCGGTGGCTCTTCTCTTCCTCTTTTGGGGGGCGATGGAGTTTATTACGGTTGGTAGCTATGGGGGAGGCTTGTACACCCCGGAGGGCAATTTGGCCGAATGGATCGACCGTGGCGTATTGGGACGCTTCCGGGATGGGGCGACGGTGGAAAACGGGGAGGTGATATTCGCTCCTTGGTATCGTTACACTTGGATATTGAGTAGCTTGAATTTCGGGGTAACCGTGTTGACCGGGCTGTTCGCCGGCCATATCCTAAAGAATAAATTATATTCCGGGCGGCTCAAATTGCGGATGTTATTCGGTATAGGTTTGGGCATGGTTGCCGGCGGATGGCTTTGGGGGATCGAGCTTCCCGTTATAAAGAAGTTGTGGACTAGTTCGATGGTATTGGTGAGCAGTGGGTATTGTTTCTTGCTAATGGGGCTGTTCTATTACTGGATCGACTATAAGGGGCATCGAGGGCATACGGCTTGGCTGAAGGTGTACGGCATGAATTCGATCCTGGCTTATATGCTTACGAACGTGATAAGTTTCAAGTGTATCGGCGAGTCCTTGTTCTTTGGAACCCAGCAATATCTAGGAAATTATTATCCGGTGCTCATTGCCGTGTGCAATGTATCGGTTATTTATGTACTTTTGTATGCGTTTTATAAACGTGGCATTTTCCTTAAAATATAGAAACAAGAAAACTTAGATCGAAGAAAGATGGAATCAATCAAACAAATATATCGGATGGGTCATGGCCCTTCAAGCAGCCATACGATGGGTCCGATGCGCGCGGCACAAATGTTCTTGGAACGTAACCGGGGCGCCGTGTGTTTTAACGTAACCTTATATGGAAGTCTGGCGGCTACTGGAAAAGGGCACATGACGGATGCCGCTATTCTTGAGGTGTTACAGCCGGTAGCGAAGACAAACATTACGTGGGAGCCTAAGATCGTCTTGCCGTTCCACCCGAACGGGATGTTGTTCGAATCGTATAACGAGAGTGGCGAGGAGCTGGATACGTGGA
>JAQVCX010000022.1:0-23405 GCA_028689545.1 Parabacteroides sp. | reverse complement strand
TCAATGAGTTGAAGACGGAGCAAGTCTATGATATGCATACGATCAAGGAGATACAGGCTTGGTGTGAGAAGACAGGCCATTCCTATTGGGAATATGTAGAGCAGCACGAAGGCCCTTCTATCTGGGATTATCTGGCTGAGGTATGGGAAGTGATGCAGGATGCGGTTCGCCGTGGTTTGGAAGCGGAAGGTATTTTGCCGGGAGGTTTGGGGATCCGTCGAAAGGCATCCGATTATATGATCCGTGCGAAGGGCTATGGCAGCAGTATCAAGAGCCGGGGAATGGTGTATGCTTATGCCTTGGCGGTGTCTGAGGAGAACGCTTGCGGCGGGAAGATCGTGACCGCTCCGACTTGTGGCTCTTGTGGTGTAATGCCAGCGGTCCTTTATCACTTGAAAGATACGCGTGAGTTCCGCGATTCCCGTATATTGCGTGCGTTGGCTACAGCGGGCTTGTTCGGGAATGTGGTGCGCACGAATGCCTCCGTATCGGGAGCCGAGGTAGGTTGCCAAGGTGAGGTAGGCGTGGCTTGCGCTATGGCCGCCGCCGCCGCCAGTCAGTTGTTTGGCGGTACGCCCGCCCAGATTGAGTATGCCGCCGAGATGGGATTGGAGCATCACTTGGGATTGACTTGCGACCCGGTCTGCGGCTTGGTGCAAATCCCTTGTATCGAGCGAAACGCTTTTGCCGCCGCCCGTGCGCTCGACGCGAATACGTTCTCGAACTTCTCCGACGGCAAGCACCGGGTAAGTTTCGATCAGGTGGTTGAGGTGATGCGCCAGACAGGTAATGATCTGCCTAGCCTGTATAAGGAAACCTCGGAAGGTGGTTTGGCGAAGAATATGGAGAGCGATTTATGATTTATGAATCATAGATCTTCACACACATAAATCATAAATTATAAATCATAAATCATACATGAATAAGCTGATTAGCGCAATGTTGATGGCAGGGGCCTTGATGTCCTGCGGCGGCCCTAAACAGGGGCCAAGTGAAGAAGTAGCGAAGAGTGGTAATCCTGTATTCGAGGGTTGGTATGCCGATCCGGAGGGAATCATTTACGGCGATACCTATTGGATTTACCCGACACGGAGTGATCTATACGAGAAGCAAACCGCCTTTGATTGTTTCTCTTCCAAGGATTTGGTGAATTGGACCAAGCATGCCGCTATCCTTGATACGGCCGAGGTGAAATGGGCGAAGATCGCTATGTGGGCTCCCGCGGTGATCAGTAAGGACGGTAAGTATTATCTTTTCTTTGGGGCGAACGACGTGCATGAGGGAGAGATCGGAGGTATTGGTGTAGCCGTGAGTGATCGTCCGGAAGGGCCTTACAAGGATTTGCTGGGTAAGCCGCTGATCAACGAGATCGTGAACGGGGCGCAGCCGATCGACCAGTTTGTTTTTCACGACGCGGACAATGATGAGTATTATATGTACTACGGCGGTTGGAAGCACTGCAACATGGTACGCTTGAATAAAGACTTCACCGGACTTATACCGTTCGAGGACGGGACGACTTATAAAGAGGTAACTCCCAAGGATTATGTGGAAGGCCCGTTTATGTTCAAGAAGAATGGCAAATATTACTTCATGTGGAGTGAGGGTGGCTGGACCGGACCGGATTATAAGGTGGCTTACGCCATCGCCGATTCTCCTTTTGGTCCGTTCAACCGTATCGGGGAGGTATTGCGACAAAATTTCGATATGGCTAACGGAGCGGGGCACCACTCGATCATGCACGTGCCGAACTCGGAGGATTACTATATCGTGTACCATCGCCGTCCGGCTGGGGTCGAGACACGCGACCACCGGGAGACTTGCATCGAGAAGATGACGTTCAACGAGGAGGGATTGATCAATCCCGTGGAGATTACGACCGAAGGGATGGAGGCTCGCACGATCCAATAAGCGCTTCCGATAGCGGAGGAAGAGGAATTACATAGCAAGAAAACTTAGTTTTTATTTGCTATGTAATTTTTTTATGCTATTTTTGACGCATGTGTCAAACAAGGTCGACAAACAATGGTGACAAAACAAAATATAACATTTAATTATGGAAGCGAAAGATACGAATGAGATAGAGTCTCGCATCATAGAAGCGGCGAAGCAGGTGTTTGTCCGCAAGGGATACGAGGCGGCTACCATGAGTGATGTGGCGGCGGAAGTGGGTATTGGCCGGACGGCCTTACATTATTATTATAGGACGAAAGAGATTCTGTTCGACGCTATTTTCGGGCAATTGCTTTCTTCCTTGTTACCGAATATCGATCGGATCTTGGATGAGGAGAGCACGATGCTGGAGAAAATGCCGGTGATCGTCGATCTGTATATGGGGGTTGTTCGTGCGAACCCGATGTTCCCGAGCTTTGTGGTGGGCGAGTTAAACAGGGATCCGAAACGTTTATTTCAAACCGTGCTAAAAGATCCGAAAAAGATACAGCCCATCCTGCGTCTTCGCCGTCAGATAGAGGAGGAGATGGAACGAGGGCTTCTGCGGAAGATGCCGGTCATAGACTTGGTTTCGACCTTGGTGAGTCTGGTGGTCTTCCCGCTGTTGATCCGTAAGCCGTTGGCGGCGGCTTTCCTGGATAACGATATGGGGCGGTTCGAGGAATATATGGATAGGCGCAGGGATCTGATCGTTGATATCGTAACTCGCATGATGACCCCCCCGGATGCCTCATGAGATTCATTTGAAGATATTTTAAGTACATGAATATATGAAAGGTGTATATCTATTATTGTGTATAACCCTGTTGGGTTACGCCGGAAGGGTTAGCGGGCAGGAATCGGTTACGATCACCCAATGCTACGAGTGGGCGAGGGCGAACTATCCGCAGATTCATCAAATGGGTTTGATCGATCAGGCGGAGCGTTATAGCTTGAGCAATGTGGGCAAGGCTTGGCTTCCACAGCTGTCGGTAAGCGGTAAGGCCAGCTACCAGAGCGACGTGACGAAGTTGCCATTCGATGGGGATAAGATCTCCTCGCTGCTTCCCGGCTTTGAGATCCCGACATTGAGCAAGGATCAGTATCAAGTCGTGGCGCAGGTGGACCAGACGATTTGGGACGGCGGTAGTACCCGTTCGGCTCGTGCCTTGACTCGTGCCGAGGCGACCGCCGACCGGGAGCAATTGGAAAGTGAGTTGTACGCGCTGAACGACCGGGTGAACCAACTCTACTTCGGTTGCCTGCTGCAAGACGAGTTGATCCGGCAGAACGCTTTGCTGCAAAAGGAGCTGCGGATCAATATCGAGCGTATCAAGGCGATGATGGAGAATGGCGTGGCGAACCAATCGGATCTGGAAAGTATGGAAGTGGAACTGCTGAATGCCTGCCAAAATGAGATTGAGCTGAGGGCGTCTCGCACGGCGTCTCGGCAGATGTTGGCGACGTTTATCAATAAGCCGCTGACGGATCAAGTGGTCTTGAAGACCCCGGAGTTGCCCGAGCGGTCATTGTCCACGCAAATCAACCGTCCGGAATTGCGGGCCTTGGATGCCAAGAGCGAGTGGATCGAGACGCGGAACCAGCAGGTCACGGCGGGCTTGATGCCCCGTATCGGCGCTTTCGTGCAAGGTGGCTACGGCCGGCCGGGCTTGAATATGCTGGAGGATAGTTTCGAGCCTTATTACGTGGCCGGTGTCCGTCTTTCTTGGAATGTGGGGAAGTGGTACACGCTGAGGAACGACCGGAGAAAGATCGAGGTGAGCCGCCGCCAGATCGATGTGCAACGGGAGACCTTCTTGTTTAATACCCGCCTGCAACTGCTGCGGCAAAACACGGAGATAAAGAAAATGACGGACCTGATGCGTGCCGATGACGATATCATCCGTCTCCGCGCGAGCATCAAGCAGGCGGCGGAGGTGAAGTTGGAGAACGGCGTGATCTCCGTAACGGACCTGATCCGGGAGATCAACGCCGAGGACATCGCCCGGCAGGCCGCCGCCGCGCACCGTGTGCAGCGCTTGATGAGTATTTATAATTATATGTATACGACGAATTAAGTATGCGAATCGGGGAAAACATGGGAACACGGAGCACACGGATGACACGGATGAATACAATACAAATCCGTGTGCTGCCGTGTATTTCGTGTCATCCGTGTGCTGCTTTGATCGCTGATTCGTATTAATCATTGATAAATAGTAATGATATGAGACAATTAAAGGTATTGATTTCAGCCTCTGCCGCTCTTCTATTGACGGCTTGCGGTAGTGCAGACAAGGCGTTCGACGCTTCCGGCACCTTCGAGGCGACCGAGATCTTGGTATCTTCCGAGGCCAACGGAAAGATCATGGAACTGAATATCGAGGAGGGCGACCGCTTGGATGCCGGCGCTATCGTGGGGTACGTGGATAGCACCCAGCTTTTCCTCCGGAAGATGCAATTGGCGGCCAGCCTCCGCTCGGTAGATATCCGCAAGCCGGATATCCGCAAGCAGATCGCCGTCTTGGAACAGCAAATCGCCACGGCTAAGACCGAGCAACAGCGACAAGAGAACCTGGTGTGCGCCCAGGCGGGCAATCAAAAGCAACTGGACGATATCGTGAATAACATCAAATATCTCCAGAAGCAACTCGATGCCCAATATTCCTCTTTGAGCAAGACCACGGGAGGTGCCGATGCCGAGGCCGAGGGTCTGCAATACCAGATCATGCAGCTGGATGATCAACTGATGAAAAGCCGTATCCTCAATCCCCAGACCGGTACGGTACTGGTGAAGTACGCCGAGCCGGGAGAGGTGACGGCGGCGGGCAAACCGCTTTACAAGATCGCCGATACGGACTTGATTTATCTGCGTGCCTACGTGACGGCGGACCAGTTGTCCCGCCTGAAACTGGGGCAGTTCCTCCGAGTCTTCGTCGACTTTGGGAGCGATCGACGGGAATACCCCGGTACGATCTCGTGGATCTCCGATAAATCCGAGTTCACCCCGAAAGGAATCCAGACGAAGGACGAGCGGGCCAATCTGGTATATGCCATCAAGATCGCCGTCCGCAACGACGGTTATCTGAAAATCGGGCAATATGGGGAAACTTCTTTTAATGAATAATGAATAGTGAATAATGGATAATGGGATTTGCATAGAGCATGTTTCGAAGCGGTATGGCGATGTCGTGGCCTTGCGAGACCTGTCGCTGGAGATCGGCTCCGGCGAGCTGTTCGGGCTGATCGGTCCGGATGGGGCGGGGAAGACCACCTTGTTCCGTATCCTGACCACGTTGTTGCTGGCGGATAGCGGTTCCGCCTCCGTCCTCGGCTTGGACGTGGTGAAGGACCTGAAGGAGATCCGCCGGCGGGTAGGGTATATGCCCGGCCGCTTTTCCCTCTACCCGGACTTGACGGTGGAGGAGAACCTGCGCTTCTTCGCCACCGTCTTCAATACGACGATTGAGGAGAACTACGATCTGGTACGGGATATCTATAGCCAGATAGAGCCGTTCAAGCACCGGCGGGCGGGGAAGCTGTCCGGTGGCATGAAGCAGAAGCTGGCCCTGAGTTGCGCCTTGATCCACCGTCCGGATGTCTTGTTCCTGGATGAGCCTACCACGGGGGTCGATCCCGTCTCCCGCTCCGAGTTCTGGGATATGCTGGATCGCTTGAGGCGGCAAGGCATCACGATCCTTGTCTCCACGCCTTATATGGACGAGGCCTCCCGTTGCGACCGTATCGCCTTGGTGCGTTCCGGCGAATGCCTGTCCGTGGATACGCCGGCGGGTGTCCGCGCGTCGTTCGACAGGCGGCTGTATGCCGTGCGGTGCGCGTCGATGTATAAGTTGCTGGGCGATTTGCGCGCTTTCCCGGATACCGACTCCTGCTTCTCCTTTGGCGATGCCCACCATCTCACGCTGCGGCGGGATGATGAGGATGTCATGAGGCGGCTAAGGGAGTATCTAAAAGGCAAAGGTTACGAAGACGTAAGCCTCGAACCCATCGAGCCGAGTATCGAGGATTGTTTCATGGCCTTGTAAGGGGTGGAAGATGCCGTATTTTTCGCAGATTGGACCGCGCACCCGACGCGAGGCCAAATATTTTTTACAGATTCGACCGCGCACCCGATGTAAGCCCCATTTAAAGTTTTAAATCCGGCTTCACACCCGGTGTAGGTCCCATTTAAAGTTTTAAATCCCATTTCGCGCCGATGCGAGCCCCGATTTAAAATTTTAAGCCCTTGATAAATTACGAAAGAAAGAGATAAAAAATGAAAGCGATAGAAGTAAAACAACTGACCAAGCGTTTCGGCACCTTCACCGCCGTCGATCAGATCAGTTTCGAGGTGGAGCCGGGCGAGATATTCGGCTTCCTCGGGGCGAACGGGGCGGGGAAGACCACCGCCATGCGTATGCTCTGCGGCCTGTCCGTCCCCACCTCCGGCGAGGCGCGGGTGGCCGGCTTCGATGTCTACCGGGAGAGCGAGTCCATCAAGCGGAACATTGGCTACATGAGCCAGAAGTTCTCCTTGTACGGCGACCTGAAGGTATGGGAGAACATCCGCCTGTTCGGCGGCATCTACGGCCTGTCCAAGCGGCAGCTATCCCAGAAAACGGACGAGTTGCTGGATATCCTCGGGCTGGAAAAGGAGCGGAACACCTTGGTGGATTCCCTGCCCTTGGGCTGGAAGCAGAAGCTATCCTTCTCCGTGGCGATCATCCACGAGCCCAAGATCGTTTTCTTAGACGAGCCTACCGGAGGTGTCGATCCCGTCACCCGCCGCCAGTTCTGGGAGTTGATCTATGAGGCGGCCGCCCGGGGCATCACGATCTTCGTCACCACCCATTACATGGACGAGGCGGAGTATTGCGACCGTGTCTCCATCATGGTAGACGGGAAGATCGAGGCCCTAGATAGTCCCTCCGCCTTGAAGCGGGATTTTAAGGCAACCAACATGAACCAAGTCTTCCACGCCTTGGCTCGAAAAGCAACGAGAGGAGAATAAACGATGAAACAATTCATGTCTTTTGTTAGAAAAGAATTCTATCATATCTTTAGGGACGCACGTACGACCATGATCCTTTTGCTCATGCCCGTCGTCTTGATCATCCTGTTCGGGTATGCCATCACGACCGAGATCAAGCGGGTGCCTATCGCCATCTTCGACCAAAGCCGGGACGAGCTGACGCTGAAGATGACCGACCGCTTGAAAGCCAGCGAGTACTTCGAACTATATACGACCGTCGATAGCTATGAGGCGGCGCAAACCCTCTTCCGGCAAGGAAAGGTGCACGTCATAGTCGTCTTCCCTCCCCAGTTCGCCTCCACGCCCGATGCCCAAGCGCAAGTCTTGGCGGACGCTACCGACCCGAACGAGGCCACGCAACTGAGCAATTATTGCCGGGCAATAATTACAGAACAGTTGATAGTGGACAGTGGACAGTTGACAGTTAATACCGACGCGAAGCAACTGTCAACTGTCTCTTGTCAACTGTCCACTAAGAGCAAGGCCGTGACCCCGGTCACGACCTTGCTCTACAACCCCCAGATGAAAGGGGCCTACAACTTCGTGCCTGGCGTGATGGGCTTGATCCTGATCCTTATATGCGCCATGATGACCTCGATCGGTATCGTGAAAGAGAAGGAGATGGGAACGATGGAAGTCCTGCTGGTCTCCCCGTTGAAGCCCCTCTACATCATCCTGGCCAAGGCGATTCCCTACCTGTTGTTGAGCATGGTGAATATCGCTACTATCTTGCTGCTCTCTTATTTCCTGCTCGATGTCCCGATAAAAGGCAGCCTGCTGCTACTAGTCTCCGTGTCGGTCCTGTACGCGATCGTCTCCCTCTGCCTCGGCCTGCTGATCTCCACGATAGCCGATACCCAGCAGGCGGCCATGCTGATTAGCGGTATCGCCTTGATGCTCCCGATCATGCTGTTGAGCGGCATGATGTTCCCGATAGAGAATATGCCGGATATCCTGCGATGGCTTTCCCATATCGTCCCGGCCAAATGGTATATCATCGCCGTGAAGGACGTGATGATCAAGGGGCTTCCCGCCGTCTCGATCTTGAAGGAGATCGGGATCCTGTCGTTGATGGCGGTTGTGCTGGTATTCTTGAGTGTGAAACGTTTTAAAATACGATTATAAGCTATGTTACGCTATTTGTTAGAGAAAGAGTTCAAGCAGATTCGTCGGGACCGGTTCATGCCGAAGATCATCTTCATCATCCCGATCATGCAGTTGATCATCCTGCCTTTCGCCGCTAATTTCGAGATGCGGAATATCAACCTCAGCGTCGTGGACAACGACCATTCCGTCACCTCCACGCAATTGGTCGATAAGGTGCTATCCTCTGGCTATTTCCGTCTGACGGACTGGTCGGGCCGTTACGACGAGGCGCTGACCTCGGTGGAGAGCAACGAGTCCGATATCATTCTGGAGATCCCCCCGGATTTCGAGCGGGACTTGGGGAAGGAGGGCATGGCGGACGTGAAGATCGCCGCCAACGCCGTGAACGGTACCAAGGGCGGCTTGGGTAGCTCGTATCTCGCCTCGATTATACAGGATTTCAACCGGGAGAAAGGTTTCGCCTCCATGGGACCGGGCAGGGGAGTGGCCTCGATCAACCTGTTCAATCCCCACTTGAGCTACAAGATCTATATGGTTCCCGGCATCATGGTATTCCTGCTGACGATTATCGGGGGATCGATCTCCGCCTTGAATATCGTGAGCGAGAAGGAGAAGGGGACGATCGAGCAGATCAACGTCTCGCCCGTGCCCAAGTCCCTCTTCCTGCTGTCGAAGCTGATCCCCTTCTGGGTGATAGGCTTTGTCCTGCTGACGGTGGCGATCCTCGTCGCTTGGCTGATCTACGGCTTGGTGTCGGAGGGGAGTTTCGGGGTGATCTACCTGTTCGCCGCCGTCTACCTGATCGCTTTTACGGGGTTCGGCTTGGCGATCTCGTCCTTCTCGTCCACGCAGCAACAAGCGATGCTCACGGCGTTTTTCTTCTTGATCATTTTCGCCTTGCTAAGCGGGCTGCTTACGCCGATCAGCAGCATGCCGGAATGGGTGCAGAAGGTCACGCTGGCGAACCCGGTGCGTTACTTCGTGGAGGTGATGCGCATGGTCTATTTGAAGGGGAGCGGCTTTGCCGACTTGCAGGGACATTTTGTGATAGTCTGTCTATTTGCTGTCTTATTCAACGTATTGGCGGTAATTAGCTACCGAAAGAAGGGATAATTAAAAAAATAAATGCTTTCTTTGTACCCCGTTTCCGGCCTTTCCCATTTGGGCAGGTATCGCTTAGGGTATGCCTTTGCCTTACGGGATCGGGCTTGTCTGGAGCGATGATCTTGATCGTATAAATAGTAAATAATAGGTTATGAAGAAGAAATATTTAATCGTTTTTTTTATCGCCATGCTGGTTTCCTCCTTCTCCTTTGCGCTGGAGGCATCAGATTCGATGGATGATAATACGTATCCCACCGGGAAAAGATTGTTTCATATCGCCCGCAGCGTCAATAAAAACCTGGTTTGTTATGACGTGAACACGGAGAATGGCAAGTTGAATACGGACGCTCCTTTGAATGTCTATTGGGTAAATTGCGAGAATGAGCCGGGTGAGACCAGCGGCTTAAGTTATATCCAACGAAAGATGGCCTATGGCTATAAGTTGGTCTCGGCCGGGGATAACTCGTGCGTTGTTTCCTTGACCGCTTACCCGGCCAAGAAGCTGACGATCGCTCGCCAAGATTCCAAATATGTATGCTACGTCACCATCAAGAACCAACAGGCGATTCTCCGATCGCTTTATGTAAAGGCCAGTCCAAGCAATCCTTTAAGCGTAGAATATGTGGAGCTACGGGGAGTCTCAGTCTCCACGAATCAACCGGTAACGGAACGGGTCAGTAAATAGCGAACATAAATTGTCCGGCATAAAATACGATTCACGAGTGAATGGATTTGTATGCCGGACGATTCTATGAGTGATTATCTGCCGTAAACATGCTTGGCCGCAGGAACTAATATTACATTAAGTTCGGGGTCTGGCATATCCGGGTCTAGCGGGAACATCGGTCGGATGATGTTTTTGTAGGGGATATTTTTGACATCCTGATCTACGCCGCCGCGCGTCTGAGCCATCACCCAGTCTGATTGCATATTGTACCATTGGTTAACTAGGTAGCCCTGTTTAACCATTACTATATCCATTTTACTGGGGTCTATACCGGTGCCTTCCAGATTCGGCGTAGGCGAGGAAGTACCCACTACCACATAAACGCTTCCTGTCTTGATAATCGCTATCTCACTCTGTCTTCTATATGGATTATTGTCGGGAGCTTGATTCTCGTCGGTGACAGGGCTGACGTACACAACCGTGCCCGACAGCCATACGGGAGGTTCATAAGAATTATCTGTCATAGCCCCTACGTGAGCTTCCGCATGGCCACCTACTCCGGCTTTTCGTGCGGCCTCTACCATCTCGCTTCCCGGGATGGAGCAATAGAGCAAGCTTTTACCGTTGGCCGACTGCAACTCGGGGCGTCTCAATACCCGTGCCAAGGTCCATGTTACCTCGCCAGATCCACCGCCACCGGGGTTGTCGCCCATGTCGCTGATAAAAAACGGCTTCTTATCGCTAGCGATGGCAAGGTCAAGACATTTCTCTAGTGAATATCCGGGAGCCTCCAAGGAGAACTGCTTGCGGACATCCCAGAATTTCTGGGCGAGTTTCTTCGCTCCCGCTTCTACTTGCGCTTTATCGTCGCCATAGGTCATTACGACCCCTTGATTACGACGGTCGTCACCCCACACGTAACCGATCCAGATGCCCGCATCTATTACGCCCGGCATCGCTTCTACCTCGGGAACCATGGCATAGAGAGATTTGGCCGGTTCGACACGTGTACTCGACCATTCGCCGGAGACTAATATCGGAACAGCTACCCAAGCCTTATAAGCCGGACGTCCCTTGCCGGAGGCCAGGCGGTCGAGAAGATTGACCACGCCACGGCGATGTGACTCACGGGAATCATCGTGAGGAGCCTTACGGTAGGTTGTGATTAGGTCGGAATTGAGAGCCACTAGCAGGGAGGCATTGCCGTGGAGATCCATGGTCGTCGTAACAAGCGCGTCGTTTCCGATAATCCCACGGACTTTTTCCATAAACTCACCTTCCGGGTCCGATACCCCATCCACGCTACAGGCCCCGTGATTATAAAACCAGAAAGCGTCGTACGGCATATTCGCCTTTATGACCTCCAGCGCCTCGTTTACAAAGGCATCGTATGACTCTCGCGTGACAGGCCCCCGGCCACCGCCCCGGCCCATTAAAGCGGGAAGCCATGTGGCGGCCTGCCCCATGGCGGAATCCTGACTAAGGTAATCGGGCAGACGGACCGGCATCACGGCCATCTGTTGCCTGTTGGGCATAAATACACTGTTCTCAATCTGTATACCGGCGATACCGATACGTGGCTTCCCTTGCTGGGCGGAGGTTCCGTTGACGGACAACAGCCCTAATAGGCAAAGACTAAGGAATAAAAATACTCTCTTCATGATTCGTTTTAATTTGATTAATAATCATATATAGTGAGGTGAATTTTATATCTGTAATACTAGGATGAACCGGCATCCCTTCTTATACTCCTTATCGATAGATAGGCTTCCGTTTAATTTACTAGCCATCAATGCGCAGATCGGTAATCCTAACCCGTCGCCTTGCGCTAGATCTTTCGCCTCGTTAAAAGGCTTGAATAAGTTCTCTTTTAGATCATCCGGTATGCCTGTACTGTTATCCGTAAGGATGAATTGGCAGACATGAGCACCTTTCCGTTTAAATTCCAGACGGATATTACCGCTGGAAGTATATAACGCGGCATTCTTCAACAAATGCGATAAGACTTGTTCCAGATGCTCGGCATTCGTCTTAATCTCTAATTGGGGCACGTCCGTTACGAGATTGACCTCCGGTTTAACATCCCCTTTAATCTTCTCTACGATTTTCTTGCTGAAATTTCCTACATTAAAAGAACTAACCTCATACGGTTCCATCAACGTATTCTCCAAGGAGGAAAGCTCTTGGATATGAACCGTGAACTGCTTTAAGGCTTCTACCCGTGCCAATACATCCTCGGCCTGCTTCGGAGCTACCGCCTGCAATTCCTTGGCGGATGCGCTGAGCTTGTTCAAGGTAGGCTCCATCTGAACCGATATGTTTTGGATGAATTGGGCCTGCTGTTCGCTATGTTCGTTTGTCGTCTGGATGATTTTCTTTAATTTCTTGTTCAGCACGATAAAGCGCAGCAAGAGGAATCCTAAGAAAAGCAAGGCGGCTATAAGGATTACCACGAATGTGATAAGTCCGACAATCATATATTGCTTAACGGACAGTTTATCGTCTTTCTCTTGAATCGTCTGTAAGCTCTGGTCGTGCTTTTGCTGTAACGCTCCCAATTGATCCTCTGCCGTAAGAGCCTTTACGGAGTCCGTCCATACGATATATTTCTCGTAGGTACGTTCCATCAGCGGGGCGTTGTTTGCCTTACGAGCGGTAGAGATCAAGTTCCGGTAGCAATCGCTCACCTTGTCGTATTCTTTCTTCTCCTTATACAGGTTGATCAGTTTCTGGAAAGCGGCATCTCCCTGCTCGTTTTGTCCGAACGTATAATGATAGGCCGCTTGGGTATATAATAAATTGTTCGATAACTTCTCGTCGTCCGCTTGGCTGGCCAGATTATCTAAGGTATTGAGTTGAACTTGCGCTTGGGCGGCGTTCTTTAGCTTAATATACATTTCCAACCGCTCTTTCGTTACTTGGAAGCGTTGCTCATAGAGCGATTTCTGCGACTTCTGTTCCTCGGTTAAGATGAATTGGTTCATCTGGCGGCAAAGATCGAAAGCCTCTTGGTAATAATTCTCGCGATAATATAGATAAGCCGCTTGCGTACCGGCATCGATCGCTTGTTTGTAATCACCTTTTAGCGATAAGTCCTTGTAGGCTTGCAGAAAAAGGGAACGTGCATTCGTGTAATCCTTTTTTTCCAGATTGCTTTGCGCCTGTATCATAAATTGATTCGTTGTGTTTTGCGCCTGCATGATCGGACAGAGGCAAAGTACAAGAGAGAGTAAAAGATAAGTGATCTTCATAACTTAAAATTTTAATTTGAAGTAAAAATATGTATTTACTAGGATTAAAGCAAAATATATCCGGGGAAAATAACCGGAATGACGTTGGAGGGCTGACCGTGTGAAGGAGCAGCCCACCCTATTCAATGCGTCCGATCCCTGAACTCCGAGGGCGTAACCCCTTCTTTCTTCTTAAAGAATGTGGAGAATTGGCCGGCATTCTCGAAATGCAGGCTATAGGCGATCTCGGAGATTGTCAAGGGGGTACTGGTCAGAAGCTCTTTCGCACGGAGGAGCTTTTGTTGTAATTGATATTGGGCGGGGGAGACACCGGTGTATTCCTTGAACATCCGGCGAAACCATGAATAACCTAAGCCAAGACGAGCAGCTATCTCTTCCGGGCTTAATGGGTCCTCGATATTCTCTTTCATTAATATACGTGCCTCGTTGATTTTATCTACGACATATGTGTTCGTGAATGAGTTGTTCTTTTCCTTATAATATACGGAGCCTAATATATGAAGCACGATACTGGAGATCATCTGTTGGTAACCGGATTTCTCCTCGGAGGCGAACTTCAATATATCCTCATAAAGCTCTACGATCGTAGCGCTCAATCCGATCCGGTGCAGCGGCTCTTCCTTGATAAAGAATTTCTTCTCCACACGTTTGTCGATATGAATGCCCCGGAAACCTACCCAATACTCATCCCATCCCGTTTCCCGGTCCGGATAATAGCTATGCCATTCCCCGGGGAAAAGGAGGATCATCGTCCCCGCGTTTATCTTTTGCGACTTACAAGACTGGGAAGAAAAGTATCCGCTACCTTTCGTTATATATACCAATTGATATTCGTTCAGGATGCGCCCGGTCTGAGGCTTGAAATTATACTTTTCCGGATGCCGGGAAAGCGGATAGGCGCAACCCGGCGGGATGAATTGGTATCCGACCGTCGTGACGACGATTCCCCATTCCTCATCCGTAGCGTTGATAGTCAAGTAACGTAGCAAGTCGTTCCGTAGTTCGTTCATGTCAGATTTGAAAGATTTAAAATCATTTTCGTAAGCAAATATAGCAATAATGCTTCTACTTTTGCTTTCGTCAAACAAATAACTTTGTTAAGCCATGAGGGAATATAGTTTTCTAGCTTTTGATATAGGCGCTACCAGCGGACGAGCCGTGCTCGGTACCTTGGAGGATGCTAAATTTGAAATGAAAGAGATCCATCGGTTCTCGAATCCGATGGTGGAATTACACGGACGGTTTTATTGGGATATCTATCATCTTTATACTTCTCTTATAGAAAGCTTGACGATATGCGCCCGGCAAAAGATCCGGTTGCATTCGATCGGAATAGATACATGGGGGGTGGATTTTGGGTATGTGGCTTTGGACGGCTCTTTGCTGGGCCTGCCTCGTGCCTACCGAGATCCTTATACGGATGGCGCTCCCGAGGACTTCTTCAAACGGATTTCCAAGGAGGAGGTCTATAAGCGGACAGGTATTCAAGTGATGCCGTTTAATAGCCTGTTCCAGCTTTTCAGGGCGGGGCAAGACTCGTTTATTCCGCAGGAAGTGGCGGAAAAGATATTATTCATACCGGACCTTTTGGCTTATATGTTGACGGAGCGTATGGTATGTGAATATACGATCGCTTCCACGTCTCAATTATTGAACCCGGAAACTCATAAATTTGATTACAAGCTCTTGGAGGCCGTGGGTGTATCTCCTACTTTGATGTGTCCAGTGGTGATGCCGGGGACGTTGATCGGGCGGTTGAGCGAGTCGATCGCTCATCAGACGGGAATCGGGGAGATCCCGGTAATCGCCGTGGCCGGTCACGATACGGCGTCGGCGGTAGCCGCTGTTCCTGCTTCTTCTCCTAATTTCGCTTACTTGAGTAGCGGTACTTGGAGCTTGATGGGGATAGAGGTGGAGAAGCCGATCATCAACGAGGCCTCTTTCAAGAATAACTTCACGAACGAGGGCGGTATCGAGGGTACGACCCGCTTCTTGAAGAATATTACGGGTATGTGGATCTTGGAACGTTGCCGGGAGCAATGGAAGCGATCCGGATTGGATTATTCGTACGATGATATGGTTCGGATGGCGGAGTTAAGCAAATTTACTTCTTTGATCAATCCGGATGATCCTCGTTTCGCCAATCCGGAGAATATGTTGCATGAGATCGCGGCGTATTGCGAGGAAACCGGGCTGGCTGTTCCCGCTTCGGACGCCGATTATATACATTGTATATTTTATAGCTTGGCGAATCGTTATAAAGAGGTGCTGGAAATACTCAAATCGATGTCGCCACATCCGATCGAACGATTACATGTGATAGGCGGTGGCTCTCGGAACGATTTATTGAATCAGTTGACAGCTAACGCTATCGGGATTCCCGTATTGGCAGGTCCGTCTGAGGCCACGGCTATTGGGAATTGCTTGATACAAGCTAAATCAGCGGGATTGCTCACGGATCGCTGGGAAATGCGAAAACTGATTGCCTCCTCGTTCCCACCCAAGGAATTTATTAAAAACATCATACCATGACAAAAGACAGTTTAATTCAACAAGCATTTGAGGTAGCGGCAGAACGTTATGCGGCCGTAGGTGTAGACGTTTGTAAAGCTTTAGAGGATATGAAAAAAATATCCCTATCCCTGCATTGCTGGCAGGCCGACGACGTAAGTGGTTTCGAGAACCAAGGCGGCTCCTTGACCGGTGGCATACAAGTGACCGGCAATTATCCGGGACGTGCCCGTACCATCGACGAGTTGCGCCGGGATGTATTGAAAGCGAAATCTTATATTCCCGGCAATCATCGGCTCAGCCTACACGAGATCTACGGGGATTTTCAAGGGGAGAAAGTAGACCGTGACGAGGTAGAGCCCCGCCATTTTGAGAGTTGGATACAATGGGCGAAAGAGAATGATTTCAAGCTAGACTTCAACAGCACCTCTTTCTCGCATCCAAAAAGCGGAGACTTGACCTTGGCGAGTCCCAATGATGATATCCGTAATTTCTGGATCGAGCATACGAAGCGTTGTCGTTGGATCAGCGATGAGATGGGGAAGGCCCAGAACGATCCTTGCATGATGAACCTTTGGATACACGACGGGAGCAAGGAAGTACCGGCTAGCCGTCTGCGTTATCGCCGTATCTTGGAGGAATCGCTGGACGAGATATTCGCCACCGAATATAAATGGATGAAAGATTGTATCGAGGCAAAACTCTTCGGTATCGGTCTGGAAAGTTATACGGTAGGTTCCTACGACTTCTATTTGGGTTACGGGGCGAAGAAGGACAAGATCGTTACCTTGGACACCGGCCATTTCCATTTGACGGAAAGTATCGCCGACAAGGTTTCCTCCCTGTTGCTGTTTACGCCCGAGATCATGTTGCACGTAAGTCGTCCGATCCGTTGGGATAGCGATCATGTCGTGATCTTGAATGATGATGTGCAGGACTTGGCCCGTGAGATCGTGCGTTGCGATGCTTTGGATCGGGTACACATCGGCTTGGATTATTTCGACGCTACCATCAATCGTATCGGTGCTTACGTCGTTGGTAGCCGTGCCACGCAGAAGGCCTTTATGCTAGCCTTGCTGGAGCCGATCGCCTTGCTTCGCCAATATGAGGAGGAAGGGAAGTGTTTCCAGCGTCTCGCCTTGCAGGAGGAAGCGAAGAGTTTGCCTTGGGGCGCGGTCTGGGATATGTATTGTCTGCAAAGCGGGGTTCCCGTAGGAGAGTCTTATATTGCGGAGATCGAGAGATATGAATCGGAAGTTACCTCGAAACGGAAATGATAGAGATTGGCATCGGGTTATTGATCATTGCGATCGGCAGTTTCGGGCAGAGTAGCTCGTACGTGCCGATCAATAAGATCCGGGATTGGAGTTGGGAAAGCTTTTGGCTGGTGCAAGGTGTCTTCGCTTGGCTAGTTTTCCCTTATCTCGGAGCGATGCTGGCGGTACCGGAAGGAAGTACCTTGCTGGCGCTATGGCGTTCGCCGGGTAGCTTGGGAGCGTTTATCTATGGTATGCTCTGGGGTGTCGGCGGGTTGACTTTCGGGTTGAGTATGCGTTATCTGGGTGTGGCTTTGGGACAGAGTATCGCCTTGGGCACATGCGCCGGCTTCGGTACGCTCTTCCCGGCTTTGTTCGGTGGCACGAATCTGTTTGAGGGAACGGGGTTGATCCTGTTGACCGGTGTTTGCATTACCTTGGCGGGTATCGCCGTCATCGGTTACGCCGGAAGTCTGCGGGCCCGGAATATGAGCGAAGAGGAGAAGAAAGCGGCGGTGAAGGATTTTGCCTTGACCAAGGGCTTGGCGGTAGCCTTGCTTGCCGGCGTGATGAGCGCTTGCTTCAATTTGGGTTTGGAATCGGGAAACGAGGTGTTGGCAAAAGCGAAAGAGGCGGGAGCCAGCGATCTGTTCGCCTTGAATCCGGTGATACTGTTGGTTACTTTGGGCGGCTTTTGTACGAACGCTGTGTATTGCATTCTCCAGAACATGAAAAACGGGACGGGCAAGGATTATTTCTCGGTATCGGGAGGTACATTGCTGAATAATGTCTTATTTTGCGCTTTGGCGGGCGTGCTTTGGTACTCGCAGTTCTTTGGGCTGGGGATGGGAAAGAGCTATTTCTCTGATTCCCCGGTTATGCTGGCTTTCTCATGGAGTATCCTGATGTCGCTGAATGTTATTTTCAGTAATATCTGGGGCATCTTATTAAAAGAATGGAAGGGCGTGGATCGTCGGACGATCGTGGTATTGATCACCGGCATGTGTATCTTGATCCTTTCCTTATTATATCCGAATATAGTTTAATTATAATAGACATGATAACATTAAGAAACAATGAACGCCTGATGGCGGAAATAGATCGTATCGCCGAGGTCGCTGGTTATTTGTGGACGAAGGGTTGGGCTGAGCGAAACGGCGGGAATATATCGGTGAACCTAACTACTTTATTGAGCGAGGAGGAGAAGGCGTTGCCGGCTCTGGCACCCTCGATCCCCTTGCAAGAGGCGATGACGGCTTTATGCGGACACGTCTTTTACGTGACGGGTACGGGGAAACGGATGCGTTACGTGGCGAAAGATCCTTTTACCAACGGTTCCTTAATTCGTATCGCTGCCGATGGAAGATCGTATGATATCCTGGCGGAGCAACCGATCCAGCCGACCTCCGAGTTGCCTTCCCATTTGCTAATGCACAATTTCTTGCGTGCGAAGGGACGGGATAACCGGGTCGTGTTGCATACGCATCCGACGGATATTATCGGCATGACGCATTGCAAGCCGTTCTTGGATTCGGAGAAGATCACCCGCACGTTGTGGAGTATGATCCCGGAATGTCGGATTATCGTGCCGAAAGGGGTCGGTATCGTTCCTTACGAGATACCGGGTACGTTGGCCTTGGCGCACGCTACGATCCGTCAGTTGGAGGAGCACGACGTGGTGTTTTGGGAAAAGCACGGTATCCTTGCTGTTGGTGAGGACTTGATTGAGTGCTTCGACGCGATCGATACGTTGAGCAAATCCGCCCAGATCTATTTCAGTGCCCGTATGACCGGTTACGAGCCGGAAGGTATGACGGATCAGCAATTGGATGACTTGGTCCCGGCTTTTGGACTCTAGCGTATGCGAAAGAAATTAATCATTCTATTCCTAGGGATCGGTTCGTTTCCGTTGTTCGCCCAGCAGCGAGATCATCGGACACGGGAGTATATCGCCCCGGTCCGTATTGTCTGGCAGCAAGATAGTTCGCGAATTACGGGAGCGAACCATTTGCTTCTTCCGGGCAACGGACAGTCGGATTTGGCGAATAACCGGTTGTGTGTGTTGAAAAGCACGCCGACCGAACATCCCGCCCTGCTACTTGATTTCGGGAAGGAGTTGCAAGGCGGCTTTCAGCTGGTGACCGGTATGCCGCTGTCTCACGATCCGGTTTCCGTACGGGTTCGTTTCGGAGAGTCCGTTAGTGAGGCTATGTGCGAGATAGATGGCGCGAATGGGGCGAGCAACGATCATGCGATGCGGGATTTCGTGGTATCGCTCCCTTGGCTGGGCGTGCAGGAGATCGGGAACTCCGGTTTCCGTTTCGTGCGTAGTGATGTATTGGGTGATTCTACGGAGTTGCAATTAAAAGAGGTCCGTGCGATCTCCACGTTTCGGGATATCCCTTATCTGGGTTCTTTCCGTTGTAATGACGAGCGGTTGAACCGGATCTGGAAGACAGGCGCATACACGGTCCACTTGAATATGCAGGAATATCTATGGGACGGCGTAAAGCGGGATCGGCTGGTCTGGGTGGGCGATTTGCATCCGGAGGTAATGACGGTCAGTACCGTCTTCGGCTCTAATGAGGTCGTTCCTAAGAGCTTGGATTTGATTCGGGATATTACGCCGCTGCCTAGTTGGATGAACGGTATCAGCTCGTATTCGATCTGGTGGTTGTTGATCCAGCGGGATTGGTATTATTACCAAGGGAACCAGGCGTATCTACAAGAGCAACGCTCTTATATGACCGCCTTATTACGTCACTTGATCTCGAAGGTTGACCCAAGCGGACAGGAGAAACTGGATGGAAACCGTTTCTTGGATTGGCCGTCCAGTGAGAATACACCCGCTATCGATGCCGGCCTTCAATCGCTGATGATACAAGCCATGCGGGCGGGGGAGGAGTTGTGTACCGTCTTAGGCGAGGATGCGTTGGCTTCGGAATGCCGTGCGGTAGCTTCCAAGGCCGTAGAGTTTTCCCTTCGGAAGAAATCCCGGTTCCCTTCGGAGAAAGATAGGATTACGCCCGGGGATAAACAGGCCGCCGCTTTGATGGCTTTGGCGGGTATCATGGACGCTAAGGAGGCGAACGAGCGTTGCTTGGCGGTGGATGGGGCGAAAGGCTTCTCTACGTTTTACGGGTATTATATGCTACGGGCGATGGCGATGGCTGGTAATTACCAAGGTGCGCTAGACGTGATCCGCGCCTATTGGGGGGCTATGCTGGATCTGGGCGCTACGACGTTCTGGGAGGATTTCAATATGGAATGGCTTCCGGATGCCGGGCGTATTGACGAGCTGGTTCCCGCCGGAAAGAAAGATATTCATGGGGATTATGGGGCGTATTGCTATCAAGGTTTCCGTCATAGCTTGTGCCATGGATGGGCTTCGGGCCCCACATCGTGGTTGAGCGAGTACGTATTGGGCGTGCAAGTGGTGGAACCGAGTTGCCGTACGGTACGTATCATCCCGCATCTGGGAGATCTCGAATGGGTGGAAGGTACGTTTCCTACGCCTTATGGGGTGATCGAGATCCGGCATGAGAAGGACACGAACGGTAAGGTGGTCAGCCGGATCCATGCCCCTGAGGAGGTACGGGTTAATCCGTAGCTCTTATACTTAGTTGTAGAGACGGGGCGTGCCCCGTCTCATCCCATCAAAAGGGTAACTTAAAGATACTATCAGTCGGTGGGAGACGGGGCACGCCCCGTCTCTACAACTGGATATATTGAATGTATATAATTAATAGAATATATGAAACAAACTATTTGCATCTACGCTTTCGCCGCCCTCTTATTAGGCGGTTGTAAAAGCAATAATGAATTAACGATACCTACGAATCTCCGTACGGAATACCTTACGGAGCCTATCGGCTTGGATACCTCGTCTCCTCGCTTTACGTGGGAGTATTCCGGGAATGAGGAGGGCTTTAAGGCTTCCCGCTATGAGATACGAATCGGTACGAGTCCGGATGACCTGCGGCCCTATGCGGAAGGAATGGCCTTGAAACCTCATACCTGTTATTACTGGAACGTAACGGTATGGGACGCTGAGAATCGTCCGTGCGCTACCTCGGAGACGGCCTCTTTCGAGACCGCCAAGTTCGCCACCTCGGATTGGTCCGCCTCTTGGATTACTGATCATAAGGATAAGGAGTTCGAGCCTGCCCCTTTGTTCCGCAAGTCTTTCCCGGTAGGTAAGGAAGTGAAGGATGCCCGTGTGTACGTCGCGTCCGCCGGGTATCATGAGCTATTCGTCAATGGCGAGCGGGTTGGAACGAATTATCTGGATCCGGGTTATACGCATTTCGACAAACGTATCTTGTACGTGACGCATGACGTTACCTCTTTGCTGCGGCAAGGCGACAACGCCGTGGCCGCTGTCCTGGGAAACGGCTGGTACAACGAGCAATCCGTGGCGGTATGGAACTTCCATGAGGCACGCTGGCGGGATCGTCCCCGCTTGCTCTGCGAGTTGCGTATTACCTATGCGGATGGTACGACGGAGGTGATCGGCTCGGACGAGACGTGGAAGACTTCCACCGGGGCCTATACCTACAATAATATATACAGTGGCGATAAATTCGATGCCCGGCTGGAAGAGACCGGCTGGAAAACCGCAGGCTTCGATGACAGTAAATGGGAATCGGTACTTCCGGCGAAGGCTCCGGCACCTCTGTTGGTAGCCCAGCAAATGCCGGGAATCCGCGTCACGGAAGAGGTGAGACCCGTATCGATGCAGCGTTTCTCCGATCAACTATACGTATATTCATTCCCTAAGAACATGTCCGGCCTTTGCCGCTTGAAGGCGAAAGGCGAGGCGGGAACCCGTATCACGATCAAGCATGGCGAGTTGTTGAAGAAAGACGGCCGGTTGGAGCAAGGCAATATCAATGTATATTATCATCCGGTCAAGCCGGACGAGGTATTCCAGATAGATGTCTTTACCCTGAAAGGTACGGGAGAGGAGGAGATCTTTATGCCTTCCTTCTCCTATCACGGTTTCCAATACGTGGAGGTGGAGAGTAGCCGCCCTGTTTCCTTGACAGAGGAGAACCTGACCGGCTTGTTTATGCACACGGACGTGAAACCCGCCGGCTCTTTCTCTTGCTCGAATTCGTTGCTGAACAAGATATGGGACGCTACCATGCAAGCTTACCGTAGTAACCTGCACAGTATCCCGACCGATTGCCCGCAACGGGAGAAGAATGGCTGGACCGCCGACGCGCATGTGGCGATCGACCTCGGTTTGCTGGGCTTCGATGGTATCACGCTTTATGAGAAATGGATGAACGACTTTATCGACAACCAGCGTGAGATCGGGGATCTTTCCGGTATTATCCCTTCCAGCGGCTGGGGATATGGCGAGTGGATCGGCCCGGTATGGGATGCCGCCCTGTTTATCATACCGAACGCGTTGTATGATTATTACGGAGAGACTCGGTCTGTCGAGAAGCTATACCCTACGATGGAACGCTATCTGGAGTACTTGAAGACCCGTGAGGTAGGTGGTTACCTGACATATGGCTTGGGCGACTGGGTGTATTGGAAAGCTACGACGAATAACGAGTATACCTCTACCGCCTACTATTATCTGGATTATACGCTGATGGCTCGCTTCGCCGCTTTGCTGGGCAAGGAGGCCGCTCCTTACCGGGAGAAAGCGAATACGCTGAAATCCTTGATCAACCAGAAGTTCTTCAACGCCGAGACCGGTGTTTATGCCGAAGGGACGCAGACGGCGCAAGCCTTGGCCCTGTATCTTGGCCTTGTACCGGAAGGAAAAGAGCAACTCGTGGCGGATAAGCTGCGTGAGGTGGTAGCGGGAAATAACTATTTCTTGGACTTCGGTCTATTAGGTAGTAAGACCGTTCCGGCTATGCTTACGAAATACGGCTATATCGAGGATGCCCTGAAGATGATCACGAAGACCGAGGCGCCTTCATGGGGGTATTGGGTAGAGACGATGGGTTACTCTACCTTGCCGGAGACATGGACGCTCAGTCCGAAGTTTGCCGACGCTTCCTTGAACCACGTCTTTATGGGAGATGTCTCCGCTTGGATGATGAACCAGCTGGCCGGTATCAATCATGACGACTCGGCTCCTGGCTTCCGCCATATCCGTATTACGCCTCATTTCGTAAAAGAGCTGGATTGGGCGAAAGGTGAGTATCATTCCGTACGTGGTCGTATCGCCAGCGAATGGAAACGGGAAGGGAACAAGGTTACGCTTATCGTAACGATCCCGGCCGATTGCTCCGCCGATATCGTGGTAGGCGACCGGACCGAGACCGTATCTGCCGGCACGCATACATTTACATATCCCGCTTAATATACTTAGTTGTAGAGACGGGGCGTGCCCCGTCTTATCCCCTCAAAAGGGTAATTTAAAGATACTATTAGCTGGTGGGAGACGGGGCACGCCCCGTCTCTACAACCAGATAAATATAAACAGTTGAACTTTAAAGATTAAACTTATGAATAAGCTACTCATTGCCTTCTTTTTGTTCCTCTTGCCTTTCGGCTGGATAAAGGCGACAGCCTCG
>JAQVCX010000130.1 GCA_028689545.1 Parabacteroides sp. | reverse complement strand
GTCCGGGTTAACCTCGTTCATCAATAAGACAGAACAGGGTCAACCTCTTTTATTACTAAGTTGCAAACCTGTCAACCTGCTTTATAAATAAGACACTAAGTAGTCAACTAAAAACGTTAACATACAATGATCAAGATCTTGATAATAGGTTATTTATAGTTTTTCTAGGCAAAAAACAAAAGTTTTCCGCTATGAAAATTTTTGTTTCGTGCTTAGGAAACATTTGTTTTCCCTATAGGAAACAATTGTTTTCCCCAGGAGAAACAAATGTTTTTCCTTAGGGAAACACTTTATTCCTCCAAGGGAAACCCCTCTTGAACCTATCGCTTTGCCTATTGGCACCTAACCGATCAATGTCTTTCAAAAGGAACACGTATTTTCGACCCATGTAAAGAAAAAAGTATCAATATCAAGTAAAAGTGGTAGATAAAGAGTAATAGTTGTAGATGTTTTTGTATCTACAACCGATAGTTAAGGCTCTTATTTATAGAGAGTAAAAAATATAGTGGTAGATGTTGTAGATGTTTTTATAAAATCTAGGTAGTAGAATTCCTGTTTTTCTCGATTATGTATCTCCTCATGCAAGTCTGTCATACACAATGTATATTAACCGGTTTAAGTGGATACGCTGCTGCTGAGAAGTGACAGCGTATTTTCTTTGTATAAGGGGCTTGCGTGTAATCTTTTTTCGTTAACTTGCGCAAAAAATCAGAAAATAGACGTTTGATAAAGATACTTATGGATAAATCTAGGATAAATAAGCTGAAATCTTCTTTTGATGATATTGTACATTTTATTAATAGAGAAGAAGGTGGTGAGCAAGTTGAGGTTTGGTTTGCACGTGAATTACAGAGTATTTTAGGATATACTCGTTGGGAAAATTTCATAGTGGCGATACACCGGGCTGTGGAGTCGTGTAAGGCTCAGGGTACCAGTGTGATCGATCATTTTCGTGAGGTCACGAAAATGATCGATATAGGTAAAGGTGGTAAGCGAGAGATTAATGATTTTATGCTAACGCGTTATGCGTGTTATTTAATTGCGCAAAATGGTGATCCTAAGAAAGAGGAGATTGCATTTGCACAAAGTTATTTTGCGATCCAGACTCGTAAGATAGAATTGATTGAAGAGCGATTGAACTTGATATCTCGCCTAGAAACACGAGATCGTTTACGTGCTTCGGAGAAGGAGCTATCGCAGAATATATACGAGCGAGGAGTTGATGATAATGGTTTTGGTCGTATTCGTTCAAAGGGTGATACTGCTTTGTTCGGCGGTTATACTACGGAAGATATGAAACGGAGATTAGGAGTGAAATCAACTCGGCCTTTAGCCGATTTCTTGCCTACATTGACAATTGCGGCAAAAAATCTTGCCACAGAAATGACCAATTACAATGTGGGAAATAAAGATTTATATGGAGAGAAGTTGATAACCAGAGAACATATTCAAAATAATACAAGTGTGAGGAGTATGTTGGGGGAACGTGGTATTAAACCGGAAGAACTTCCTGTAGCGGAGGATATAAAGAAGTTGGAACGACGTGTAGCTAGCGAGGAAAGGAAAATAGAGCAGAATACCTCGAAATTGCCAAGAATATAAATAAGGCTAGAAAATGGAAAGAGAATATAAGTCAAAAGTGGGATGGTGGTATCATTTGGTGATTATCATGGTGGTAATTGGCTGCGTGGCCGCGTTTTTGCGTACCAATATATCGGCTATAGTGGGCATGATGATCGTCGCGTTGGGAGTGCTTCATGTTTTCTTTAATACGTATTACCGGATAACGGAAGATGATAGGTTGATAGCGCATTGTAGTATTTTCCCGGAGAAGAAGATCGCTATCGCTGATATAGAGGCGTTGGAATCTACCGTGATGCCGGTGTCTAGCTATGCGCTTTCGTTGGATCGGCTGATCATATGGAGCAAGGGGAAACCCTGGATGCTCATATCGCCGACCAACCGGGCCGATTTTATCAAACAGTTGAGAAAGATTAATCCTAATATACAACTTAAATAGATCTAATGGTATGAAATACGATGTCGCTATAATCGGTGGAGGTCCTGCCGGTTATACTGCCGCGGAGAGAGCGGCGCAAGGTGGGCTTTCCACGATTCTTTTTGAGAAAAACGCGTTGGGCGGGGTTTGTTTGAATGAGGGATGCGTGCCTACGAAGACGCTTCTTTATTCCGCTAAGACGTATGATACTGTCAAGCATGCTTCCAAATATGCGGTGAAGGCGGAGAATCCTTCTTTCGATCTCCCGAAAATTATCGCCCGCAAGAATAAGGTCGTGAAAAAGCTGACAGCCGGTATTCGTATGAAAATGACGGAGCATGGCGTGGTGATGGTTACGGCGGAAGCTTGTATCCAAGGGCGTGCGGCCGACGGGACGATTACGATAGCCGCCGGGGAAGAGCTATACGAGGCTGCCAGCCTTTTGATCTGTACCGGATCGGAAACGGTAATCCCTCCTATACCCGGATTGGCGGAGACGGAATATTGGACGAGCCGGGAGGCGTTGCTATCGAAGGAGCTTCCGGCCTCTTTGGTGATCATCGGTGGAGGCGTGATCGGTATGGAGTTCGCCTCTTTCTTCAATAGCCTAGGGGTAGAGGTACATGTCGTGGAGATGTTGGACAAGATATTAGGCCCGATGGATCGTGAGCTGTCCGAGATGCTGCAAGCGGAATACGCCAAGCGGGGGATCAAGTTCTACCTCGGCCATAAAGTGACCGGGGTGCATGGTGCCGAGGTCTCTGTAGAGAAAGACGGAGAGACCTTCACGTTGCATGGCGATAAGGTCCTTTTAAGTGTAGGCCGTCGTCCGGTTACGAAAGGTTTTGGTTTGGAGGCACTGGCTCCGGAGCCTTTCCGTAATGGGGTGAAGGTGAATGAGTACATGCAGACTTCCCTTCCGAATGTATATGCTTGCGGTGATATTACCGCTTTCTCCTTACTGGCGCATACGGCGGTTTGCGAGGCGGAGGTGGCCGTGGATCATCTGTTGGGTAAATCGCGTCCGATGAGTTATAAGGCTATTCCGGGTGTCGTTTATACGAATCCGGAGATCGCCGGTGTCGGGAAGACAGAGGAGGAGTTGCGGGCGGAAGGTGTTTCCTATACCGTGAAGAAAATACCGATGGCATTCTCGGGGCGTTTTGTGGCGGAGAATGAGATGGGTAACGGCGTTTGTAAGTTGATCTTGTCGGAGGATGAGACGTTGATCGGTGCCCATATGTTGGGTAATCCGGCCTCGGAGTTGATCGTGATCGCCGGGATCGCTATCGAGAAGGGGATGAAGGCGGATGAGCTAAGGTCGTTTGTGTTCCCGCATCCTACGGTAGGAGAGATTATTAAGGAAGCGCTTTATTGAAATAATTATGTACCTTTGTGCCGATAATAGCGGCACATGGGTATATTTGAAGGATATGTAGGGATTCGTTTGTGGGACGGGCAATTGGTGGACGATGTGGTCTTTAGCCTTTTGTTTGTCTTATTTGTGTGTTTCGCGCTGGTGTTTCGTACCAATTACCGTTTGTTCCTGAAGATGATGCGCGATGTGGTATATGTGAAAGAGCGGCAAAACTTATTTGAGGTAGCGAGGGGTAGCGAATGGTTCTTCCGGAATTTCATGACGTTTCAGGCCTTGTTTCTTTGTAGCGTTTGTCTTTTCGCTATCGCTAGGGCATATGGGTATTTCAATCATTTGCTGGAAAATACGGTATTGATATCTATTGGCTTGATCATGCTGGTATTGATACTGTTTTATTGGAGTAAGCGATGTTTTTATTATTTATTGGGTGTCGTTTTCACGGACGCTTCGAAATACAAGTTTTGGAAGACCAATTATAACGCTATTATCGGGGCGTGGGGGATCTGTTTATACGTTCCGGCGCTTTGGTTGGTGTTCGTGGGAGGCAGTATACGGATTCCTGTTTTGTTGTTCGTAATTTTCTATATTCTGTGTCGTTTTGTGATAATTTATAAGACAATACGGATATTTCACAGGAGAAACAGCGGTTTTTTATATATTAGTTTGTACCTTTGCGGCCAAGAAATATTGCCTTTAGTTTTTCTGTATAAAGGCGTTATTTATTTGTATAACTTTATCGAGTCAAGCACTCTATGGCATTGAATATTAAAAAATTATTGGTATCACAACCGAAGCCTGCATCGGAGAAATCACCATATTTCGATATTGCAGAAAAATACGGTGTGGAAATAGATTTCCGCCCGTTTATCAAGGTTGAACCTTTATCTTCAAAGGAGTTCAGGCAGCAACGAATCTCGGTTTTGGATCATACCGCCGTTATCTTCACGGCTCGTACGGCTATCGATCATTTCTTCCATTTATGCGAGGAGTTGCGGGTGGCTATCCCGGAAACGATGAAGTACTTCTGTATGACAGAGGCGATCGCTGTTTATCTCCAGAAGTATATCGTTTATAGGAAACGTAAGATTTTTTATGGTCAGACCGGTAAGGCGGATGATTTGGTGACTGTTATCGGCAAGCACGCGAAGGAGAAATACCTGGTGCCTGTTTCCGATGTGCATAAAGATGATCTGTTCGCCTTGTTAGACGTGAAGAAAATCAGCTATACGAAAGCGGTGATGTTTCGTACGGTAAGTAATGATTTCGCGAAGGACGAGAAATTCGATTATGATATGTTGGTTTTCTTTAGTCCGTCGGGTATCTCTTCCTTGTTGAAGAACTTCCCGGATTTCAAGCAAGACGATATAAAGATCGGCTGTTTTGGCCCTACTACGGCAAAGGCCGTTAAAGACGCGGGCCTGCGCCTGGACGTTGAGGCTCCCACGGGGGAAGCCCCTTCTATGACTGCTGCTTTGGATTTATATCTGAAAAAACAGCAAGACAGTAAAAAATAATGACAACAAAAAGGTACACCCTTTCAAAAGAAGAACGCCTGTCGTGGAAACGTTACATTGACCTGTTATTCGAAAAAGGACAATCGTTCGTGGCGTTTCCACTGCGGGTCGTTTATTTACCGATGGAGGAGGAGATGCCTGCCCGCGCTTCCTTCTTAGTGAGCGTACCGAAGAAAAAATTCAAGAGAGCCGTAAAACGTAACTTGATCAAACGACAGGTACGCGAGGCTTACCGGATTCGTAAATATGATTTACTGGAACCGTTGGAAGCGAAGAATAAGGGTATGTTGATCGCTTTCCTGTATCTCGATAAAGAAATCCATCCCTACGCTACGATCGAAAAGGCAATGAAGAAAGCGATCCA
Source organism: Parabacteroides sp. (assembly GCA_028689545.1). Taxonomy (GTDB): domain Bacteria; phylum Bacteroidota; class Bacteroidia; order Bacteroidales; family Tannerellaceae; genus Parabacteroides. Next base: position 2,651 of record JAQVCX010000130.1, on the reverse strand, counting down.
TATCCTTCGGGATAAAGAATAATGAGACGCTTTTTCACCACATTACTCTTATTGCCGGTTTATTTCTACAAATATTGTATCTCTCCCATGACACCGGCCTCGTGCAGGTATACGCCCACTTGTTCCGAATACGCTGTGCAAGCCCTGAAGAAACATGGCCCTGTGAAGGGGTTGTATCTCGCGGTCAAACGAATACTTCGTTGCCATCCTTGGGGTGGGAGCGGGTATGATCCGGTTCCTTAACGCTATGGGTTATTATGATATACATACGCATCAGATGCCTTTCCATAAGGAGGATATCGCGATTATAAATAGGATCGTGAGTCCAATGGGCGATATGCGGCCGGATCCGTTTCCTGATACGGTTATTCGCTCATATGGTATTCATCCGTGGTATATATATAATGTAAAGGAACAGATAGACCGGCTGAGGGCCTTAGCGTCCGGTCCGGGAGTCGTGGCGATCGGGGAGGCTGGACTTGATACGCTGGCCGAATCTCCGATGGATTCGCAAAAAGAGGTGTTTCTGGTACAAGCCCAGCTAGCGGAGGAAACGCATAAGCCATTAATTATCCATTGCGTAAAAGCATGGGCGGATCTCATTGCGTGTAAAAAGACCGTGAAACCGAAGATGCCTTGGGTGATCCATGGTTTTCGCGGTAATGGTGCACTTGCCTCCCAGTTGGTTCGGTTGGGGTTTTATCTCTCTTTCGGAGGTCGCTTTCATCCATCGGCTTTGCGTGCCGCATGGCCGGATTCCCTTTTCTTGGAGACCGATGATAAATCGATCGATATCCGTGAGGTCTACCAGCAGGTAGCGGAAGCGTTGGATATTCCGGAGGAAAAGCTGCGGACTCAAATCGCTACAAATATTTCTATCTTCCACCTAAACGGATAATTATCAATTATCAATTTTCGATTCTCAATTAAAAAGTCGTACCTTTGCCTCGCGTGAGATAAAGTGACAAATATATTAATGTAATACGATATAAATTAATACGATGAATTTTGTAGAAGAATTAAGATGGAGGGGCATGATCGCTGATATGATGCCCGGGACGGAAGAGCAATTGCAGAAAGAGTTGACATCGGCCTATGTGGGTATCGACCCTACGGCGGACTCTTTGCATATCGGACACTTAGTAAGTGTGATGATGCTGAAGCATTTCCAACGTGCCGGTCATCGTCCTATCGCTTTGGTGGGTGGCGCTACCGGTATGATCGGTGACCCGTCTATGAAGTCGGCCGAGCGTAATTTGCTGGACGAGGCTACTCTCCGTCACAATCAGGATTGCATCAAGAATCAATTGGCTAAGTTCCTTGATTTTGACTCCGACGCTCCTAATGCCGCTAAGTTGGTGAACAACTATGACTGGATGAAGGGTTATTCTTTCTTGAATTTTATCCGTGATATCGGTAAGCATATTACCGTGAACTACATGATGGCTAAGGATTCAGTGAAGAAACGTTTGAGCCGCGAGTCTAGTGTAGGCATGTCTTTCACCGAGTTTTCTTACCAATTGCTACAAGGCTACGATTATTTATATCTGTATGAGCATGAGGGCTGCCGCTTGCAGATGGGTGGTACCGATCAATGGGGTAATATCACGACGGGTACGGAATTGATCCGTCGTACGTTAGGGGGAGAGGCGTTTGCCTTGACTTGTCCGTTGATCACGAAGGCCGATGGTGGTAAGTTCGGAAAGACCGAATCCGGTAATATCTGGTTGGATCGTCGCTATACTTCCCCGTATAAATTCTATCAATTCTGGTTGAACGTAAGCGACGCTGACGCCGCTAAATATATCAAGATCTTCACGGACTTGAACCAAGAAGAGATCGCCGCTTTGGAAGCGGAGCAAGAGGCCGCTCCTCATTTGCGTGCGTTGCAGAAACGTTTGGCGAAGGAAGTGACTGTTATGGTTCACTCTTTGGAAGATTACGAGGCCGCTGTCGAGGCTTCCAATATCTTGTTTGGTAACTCCACTCACGAGGCTTTGTTGAAATTGGACGAGGATACGTTGCTAGCCGTATTCGAGGGCGTTCCTCATTTCGATATCTCCCGTGACGAGCTGGCCGTAGGAATCAAGGCTGTCGATTTGTGTACCGAGAAAGCCGCTATCTTCCCTTCAAAAGGCGAGATGCGTAAATTGGTACAAAGTGGTGGCGTAAGTTTTAACAAAGAGAAATTAGCGGAGGTTGATGCCGTAATTGATAGCTCTTCACTGCTTGACGATAAGTATTTATTGGTTCAAAGAGGTAAGAAGAATTATTATTTGTTGATCGCTAAATAAAAAACAATCAAAAAATTTGCGAGGTAAGATTTTATTCTTACCTTTGCATCGCTTTAATAAAGCAACCGGATTGTCTCATGGTGTAATGGTAGCACTACAGTTTTTGGTTCTGTCTGTCGAGGTTCGAATCCTCGTGAGACAACTCAACAATCCAGAGAGAGATGTCAATTTTGACATCTCTTTTTTTATTTATACTCTCTTTTCATGTCTAGCTGTAAAAGACGGGTCAGTCGGGTCTGCGGATAAATCGGGTTGTTTTCATATTCCTAATAAAATATTTATCTTTGCCTCATGACATCAGATAACATACTACGAGATATCCTCCCCGATATCCTTATTGATAATTTTGACATAGTC
>JAQVCX010000129.1 GCA_028689545.1 Parabacteroides sp. | reverse complement strand
CGACAAAATGGAATTTGATAAATATATCCGCCGTCGAAAAGATCTTGTTGTGTGTAGCTCTGCCAACCGTCGAAACTCGTCAATAGCTTAAAAGCTCCTTGTTGAAAATTGGTAACCGTGTTCGTCTTGCTGAGATCTATTTCATATACTAATTGAACATATTGATCTCCGGTTTCTACCACCGGGATAGCTACCGTATGCGCTCCGTAGATATTTAAAAGCCTACCTTGAGCCATGAAATAACCAACGCTTAAATAAACGTTTGTATCGTCAAAGGTTAGATTGCACCCTCTAACGCGACCGTTAATGTGATTAAGAAACGTATCGAAAATAAGGGCGTCGTCCTCCGACTTGCACGTCATTTTATTAAAAGTAACCGCTCTAATACTCACTCTATGATCGCTCCTTTCTTAGTTTTTCTATTAAAGTTATAGCCATGTTACCGAACTTAACCGAGATATATTCGGAGTCTCTCTTATAAGAGAGCTTGGTAATCATGCTATCTTTAACGCCATGTGATACCGTTTTGATCTCGCACTCGTGACCGATATAAAACTGACTCTCCGGATATATATTACTATTTCTCCTAACGTCAGCCGTTACGCTATGCTCGTAAGAATTACTTTTAAATTGGTTTATAACCTCCTCAGTAACTCCCGCCTCGGTATCAGTTTCAATATAAATACAATTAATAGATCCCGTCGCTCGATCCGGATCCGATAAATTCGTCGATATCGTTCGATCTGATAACAATACATAATCGAGAATAGTCGTAGCTCCAACGGTTGTAACGCCGTCCGTCTCTGTATCCGGTATCTTCCACTTAACCGTCAACCTCGCGAGAACGTCCACCGAGTAATCCTCCAGGTAGTTATCTATATCCGATACGCTCGCGTCAAACTTAAATAACGCTTGTTGTTTTTTGGAGACTGTAATAGTCAACGAGGATCCGGAAAACTCGAAATCTAAAAAGATCCCGTAATATTCCCGGGCATTACCTAAAAAAGTTTTAAAATTATAGATCCCGTTATCAGTATCGACCGAGGCCAATACTTTAGTATGAGTAGTGACTACAACTTGGATATAACCCATATTGAGTATAGTATCCGAGCTTTGGGAAAACTCTTTCTCGATTTCATGTTTAATAAAATCCTCAATCCCGGTCGTGCTGATTATCTCCTCGGAGTCAATAAATATCTTTCGATCGAATATTGTCTCTATCTCCTGGAGCGTGATCGTGTGAGCATTTTTCCCGCTTTCATTAGTAAAGGTTGTAACCTTACCGGTAAAAAAGATCGTCCCGTCCTCATGTTTTAAAAATAGAAAATCCTCAGCGTTAACGTTCGGCTTTTTAGCTAAGACCACCGTAGAGGATCCTTTAAATTCTGAGTCGAGAGCGATCGTATAATCCTTGACGTTAAGAATATCCAGGATCTTAAGATCTGTTTTTGAGATAACATAAGCGTAATCCATAAGCTACACCACCTTAAAAAAGAAATAAGCCGTAAATACGATCGTATTCATAACGTCGGTATCTGAGGTAAATTGTATCGTTGCTCCGGCTTTTGGGATCTTAAAAAATACATTGGTAGCAAGATCAAAATTATTAACAAGGTTCGTCACGTTTCCGCTCGCGTCTGTAAGAGTACATAACAGATCTCCGTCAATGGACGAGTAGGTTATAAATTGCCCCTCTTGAACCGTAACGGGAATAACGAGCTCATGAACTGTTTTTTCATTCGAGACAATCTCTATCTTTGGATTTTCTGTATATCCATTTATAACCACGCTAAACGCCACGTCGACGTGATTACCTCCCGGTATAGATAGCGTCCGGTTAGCGCAATCATTAAATACGGCGTCCCATTCAAAATCGTAACGCTTTTCTCCCTCCATTTCTGAGATCTCGAACCTGGTACTTTTTTTATAATAAAAGAGGGAGGTTGGATTGAGCTTTAATTTATAAGAAATATATCCGTCTTTCGCGGAGTCCTTTAAATAGCTCGAAACCTCTACCTCCCTCCGGTAAACAATACCGGAGGAGAGTCCAGGCTGATATACGAGAAACAATTTCTCGGCGGTAACTAAGAAATTAGCTACCGCTTGGATCTTATCGTATATTGAGGGATTAAAAAAACTTAAGGTTAATTGGAGAGCGGTCATAGCGGGATTAAGGTAATTACGGATAAAGTGATCTCCGATCCCTATATACTCGCTCTTTGTATCCATGCCTAAGCCGGTTACCGCGGTAGCGATACAAACGTCCTCGTTTTGTAAATCGATCTGAGTAGCGTATTCATTTTCTAAATACCACTTAACCACGTTTGCACCTCCTTAATAGGCTAAGCCTAGCTTACGGTTGACCTCGTCGCAAATCTCGTCTATATTCTCTCGATCTACGGACTCGGCGTTAATAGTTACATTGTTTACGACACTCGTATTATGAGTCTCTGATCCTCCGCCACCACCTACGATCGGTATAGCGGTAACTCCCAGGGTTGCTCCAATGTTTGATAAGTTACTCATAGCAGATTGAGCGGAACTAATAGCTCCCGCTATCATGGAGGCGATAGAACTCTTAACAACTCCGGCCGTCTTATTAATACCTTGAGACACTCCAGGAGGGATCCATTCCCCGACCTCGTCAGCGAATACCGTCGACGGAGAGTGAATACCGAGAGCGGACTTAACACCGTCCACGATCCCGGAAAAGAACCCCTCAACGTTAGACACAAACGCGTCCTTGGCGTTTTGTATACCATTCCATACACCCTCTACGATATTTTTACCGATCTCCGACATTTTTCCAGGTATAGACTGAGCCGTTTCCACGATCGAGGTAATCATTGAGGACATGGCCTCTTTACCTTTTGCCACAAGATCGTTTCTCCAGGTTACTATTTTTGTAACGGCATTGACTAACCAAGTCCATATTTTACCCGGTAGCTCTGAAATCAGCGTTATAAGAGACGTTACGAAAGAGGTTCCTATTGCTATGGCATTAGCGACCATTTGATCTTTCCAAGCTATGATATTCGTAATTACTACCGTTAACCATTCTAAGATCCTACCCGGTAACGTTGTAATAAACGTAATTAGGTTCTCGATAAACTGAGTGCCTATCTCGATCGCTGAGGTAATCATTTGCTCACGCCATATCATAATATTGACAATTACTCCGACGAGCCACTCGAATATTTTTCCCGGTAATTCTGAGAAAAAAGTAACTATCGTATTGATAAAGTTAGGGATAGCCTCAGACGCCCACGTCCACAAGTTAATCCCGAATTGGATAAAGTTACCTATTATCGTACCAATCATAAAACCGATATTATAAGGTAGCTCCTGGAACCAAGTAACAACGCTCGCTATAAAGCTCGGGATCGTCGTTGTGAAAAATGATACTATACTCGTCCAAGCGTTCGTAAAGAAATCTTTAATCGACTGTACAAAACCGTCGACAAAGTTACGAAATACCTCACAATTATCATAAACGAGCGTAAAAATACCGGCTAACAAAGTCGCCGGATTAAGTAACATAAGTAGAGCTTGCCAATTATTAGCTATGAAATCGGTTATACCGGTAAAGATAGCCTTTACACTATCTACAAAAGCGGTAAAAGCGTTCGGTATTGTGACTGTGAAAAACTCGATCACGGCATTGAACGCCGTAACGACTCCGGTCTTAACCGCCTCCCATACGGCATTTACGCCGTCTCGGAACCACTCACAATTATTATAGAGTAATACTAACCCGGCTATTAACGCCACAATTCCCGCAACAATAAGAATAATCGGATTAGCCAAAAGCACCGCATTAAAAGCACCAAAGGCGACCTTGATTGTAGCAATAATAGGAGCGAGACTTTCGATAGCAAACATTAGATTAGATAGACCTATAATCAGTTTACCGACGATTATTAATATTGGCGCTATTGAGGCAATAACCGCCCCAATGGTTACGATCATTTTTTTCTGACTATCATTTAAGGATCCGAACCATTTTGAGAACTCCGATACCTTGGCCGAGACCTTATCGATCGTAGGCGCTAACATTGTGATAATCGTTTGACCTAACGTAATCATGGTATTTTTTAATTGATTGACTGTGATAGATACCTGGTAGCTCGTGGTATCTAATTTCTCGAAAGCGCTCTGAGTTGCTCCGGTCGAGTTTCTCATTCCCTCGAGAGCTGAGTCTACGTTATCCGCATTGTTAAGTAAAACCTGGCCGGCTTTGCCCGCCTCAGCACTTCCAAACATATCCGCCAACGATACTCCGGTTTCGCTCGCTTGATCCTTAAGGATCTGTAAAGCCTCGGTTAACGTCATTCCGGACGCCATAGCCTCGGCGAAACTCAAGCCTCCCTCTTTAATTCCCTCGGTACCGGCTCTAAAAGCGTCGGACGCAATCGTCCCGGACTTACCTAACTCGTTGAGCATTGAGTTAAGATAGGTCGTTGTCTCAGCCGTTGCGATACCGTTTGAAGTCATTACCGCGTAAGCACTCGCGAGCTGATCCAATGCCACGCCGTTAGCGTTGGCCGTCGGAATAATCTTACCCATAGCTCCGGCTAACTCTGCAACCGTTGTCTTACCTAAGTTTTGAGTTTGGATCAGTATGTCAGATACATTACCGACCTCCGACGCCTCTAATCCGTAGGCGTTCATAATTGTAGTTAAAATATCTAAAGCGTCCGCCGTTTCAGCAAAACCCGCTTTAGCTAAAGTCGTAGCTTGTGATACAAAATCTACCGCGTCGCCGGTCTTTTGTCCGGCCGAGATTGCCTCGTACACATTGTCGGCGATCTCAGTCGAGGCTATCCCGGTTTGATTGGATAGCTCCATGATCGCGTTTGATATATCCTTAAGGGATACCTCGCTTGTATCTGCAATCGTGGAAACTTTAGCGATCGAGTCCTCGTAATCGCTCGCCAATTTTGCGGACGCTATACCTACGGCGGAGATAGCGGTCGTAACTCCCATGAGTTTTTTACCCATGTTTTCGACGCCCTCTCCGACTTTCTGAGTTGACTCGGCTACCTTACTCAAATTAATTTGAGTCTCTACAAGCTCGGTTCTATAATTCTTAAGCCTATCCTCAGTAAAAACGATCTCTCTTTGGAGCTTTCTATATTCTTCTTGGCTGACCTCGACACCGTCTTTCATAAGCTGATCGGCTTGCGCTTGCGCTTGCTTAAGAGCGTCGAGTTTGTCCTTGGTATTAGAGATAGCCTCTTTTAAAAGTAGTTTCTTTTGCGTTACAAGCTCTACGTTGGACGGATCCAACTTAAGAGCCTTGTTCACAAAATTAAGCTCGGTTTGGAGGCTCTTACTCGCCGACGTCGTTTTATTGAGCGCATTTTGTAGGCTCGTAGTATCTCCGCCGATTTCAATAGTCAACCCTTTTATAGTCTGTCCCATTTAGTCCTCCTTTCCGAATTTCTCTCTAAGTTTGGACTTATCCGGGGTGGTCTGTCTGATCCTCCAGGCGTTTTGTAAATACTCCCGTCCTTTCTCCGTCTGCTCTTGCGCATAAATAAAAGCGTCTCGGCGATATAGAAGATAGTCCAGGTAATCGAGCTCCTGGATCTCAGAAAATGAGAGTCCCGTGTATTCGTGAACGAGTTTCTCCCATTGTGTAACAATCTCGTAATCATGCCCCCTCTTATCGTCGTGAGGATAAAAGGGGAGCTCTAGTTTTTTACGGCGTTCAACTCGTTAACAAATTCCGTATACGCCTCAAAAAATAGAGTAAGATCCTCGAGATCGATAACCTCGGATAAATAGTCAACCTCGATTTTTTTCTGTGCTAAGTTATTACTCATAATGTCAGCACAAGCGGAATAGATCTCGTTAATAGCGTCGCTATTGTCCGGATCTTCTCCCTCTACAACCTCAAACTCTTTACCAAGATTAACCATGCGATCCATGATTTTCTTAGTTGGAGTACGGAGTAAAATCTTGTTACCGTCGATAAAAGTAATAGTTAAAAATTTCTTTTTTGCTTTCGTGAAATCCAATTCTTTAGACATAATTAAAATCCTCCTTAATATTCAAAAAGGCGGGGATAAGCTCCCCGCCCCAATTAATTAACCCGCCGTTACAATTTCTTCTTTGTAGATAATGAGAGTACCCTCGGTATCCATGGACTGACACGCGAACTCTGCGTCGATTACAGTCTCTTTGTCTTTCGCAAAGGACAAGCTAAAGCCGGCCTCATTTACACCAACGATCGAGACTCTAACGTCTCCGTCCGTCGGATCTTCATGTACGAAATGGATAAGATACTTTTTGCCGTCGTAATTATCAGTACCGCCGATCTTAACAGTACGAACACCGGTAGCCTCTGTTACTCTACCCGTATTACATAACTTAACGAGAGTATTCCCGTCGAATGTTAAAATACCGGTTTTAAAAGTAGCCTCCTCCTCTGTTAAAATGGTTTTCGATACGATACCTAAATCGTCCTTACATTTTGTGTAAGACGGTTTATATTCCATGGTTGCTCCTCCGGATATATAACCGAGACGATTACCGACTACCTCGATCAATGTATCTTCCGGAATAGTGCCCGTAAACTCCATGACGTACACTTTACCGGAACCTAAGATAATACGTTCCATATAATTTTCCTCCTTTAAATTTTCTCCACATAGGAGATACTATAAGTTGATTGCCAATGTCTCTCGGACTCGATCCAATTCTTACCGAGACTCTCGAAAGCCATAGCATTAGAAATAAAAAGAGCCTCGAGATCAGCCTCGGCCGATACAAGAGTCCCTTTAGCGTCTGAATATAATTCGATTGTTACATCATGCTCCGCGATAAAAAGTTTATCGTCCGCGCCCCTGGTGGAGCTATCGTCCATATAAACCCCGTAAGGATAAGCGGGAGGTACTTTCCACGTCGTATCCTCAAACTCTATACCGCTCGAACTGAGCCACGTTTTAAGATCCATTTTGAATAGCCTCCTTTACTTCCCTCTCGTAATTGTCGATCGCTACTTGAGCGTTGCGTGTGATATGGTTATCTCCCGGAATTCTGCCCCCATTTCTGAGGGCGTGTCCGTTATTCAGTAAGTGAGCTAACCGGTATTTATCTCCGTTTACATACCACAAATAGCTTTTGCTATGTGATCCCGACTTAAGCGTCTTGCTTGAGATCTGATCCCGATAATGCTCCCCGTCTGATAGTGAGTTAACCGGGGCGTCTTTTTTAGTGTTTGAGACGAGCTCTTTCATGGTAGCCTTGGCCTTTTCGTCCACGAGCTTATCCACTTGCTCTCCATAATCTATAAGCGCCTTTGTTAGCGTATCCGCTAACTCACTCACTTTAATTAAATCTGACACCTTTAGACACCCCCAATATGCGGATAGATAAATGTTTCTCCAGGTAATCGTCGTAATCTTCGACGTTGTAAACATATCCTCCGTAGATAATCCGGTATAATTGTTTATTAAATTGGATCACGCTAAATTTTTCATGATACCTAAAGGTAAAGGTTTTCGAGGCGCTCGATTGCTCCGCCCCGGATCCCAGGTAAGCCGATCCGCCGGATTTATTAACGGTCGCGTGTACCTTTTCAAACTGTTCCCACACCTCCGTTGTCTCGTTCAACTTCTGAATGATAATAGGCTTTGGATTAGTCACTATATAACTACCTCCCCTCCGGTATCGATAGTGTCGGCGGGCAGATATAACCCCCGACTCAATTCGAGCCGTAATTGGAGAGAGAAGTCGTCGACTATTTTCCTCATATTAGCGCTCACTTTTTCTGTAAGATCTCTATTATCGTAAAGATCCGAGATAAGTAAGAGCGCTATTTGTTTTGCCTTATGATTATCAGTCGGATAATTTTCTCCAATCGCACCCTTAAGATAAGCGTCAGCCGTAAGGATCAGCCGGTTAAGAGTACGATTGGTAGCCTCGTCGTCGAAATCAATACAGAGGTAGTCTTTAACTTCCTCCAAAGTTGGCATATACTACCCTCCTACATTTTTCTTATAGAACGATATAACCGTTAACGTATGCCTTA
>JAQVCX010000128.1 GCA_028689545.1 Parabacteroides sp. | reverse complement strand
ACAACTGGAAGCGCTGAGCTTGGGCTCACTCCCCATGATCCCTCCCCGGTTTGGTATCAAACTGATAGACAACCCTACTTATGAAAAGCAGTTCAAGACGATAGAGGGCTTGATGCAAAACGCGGAAATGGTCATCAACTGCGGTGATGCCGGCCAAGAGGGAGAGTTGATACAACGCTGGGTCATGCAAAAGGCAGGATGTAAATGTCCGGTCTACCGCCTTTGGATCTCCTCGCTTACGGAGGAGGCTATCCGGGAAGGTTTCCATAAGCTGAAGGATCAAAAGGAATTTAATAAGTTGTACGAGGCCGGTCTATCCCGTGCCATCGGCGACTGGTTGCTTGGGATGAACGCCACTCGCCTTTACACCTTGCGCTACGGGCAGAACCGGCAGGTATTATCTATCGGCCGCGTGCAAACCCCGACGCTCGCCTTGATCGTAAACCGGCAGGCCGAGATCGATAATTTCAAGCCGGAGCCGTATTGGGAATTAAAGACCATTTACAGGAATACCACTTTCTCCGCCACAAAAGGTAAGTTCACGAGAAAAGAGGAAGGCGAGGCTTTTCTGGAGAAGGTGAAAGAACAGGATTTCACCGTTACCAGTATCACCGAGAAGAAAGGGAAGGAATTCGCCCCTCGCCTATTCGACTTGACCTCCTTGCAGGTGGAATGCAATAAGAAATTCGCATTTACGGCGGACGATACGCTTAAGCTGATCCAATCGCTCTATGAGAAGAAGGTGACAACCTACCCACGTGTAGACACGACTTTTCTTAGCGAGGATATCTATCCGAAAGTACCCAATACCTTGAAAGGGCTGGTGGATTATACGGAGCTTACCGCTCCCTTGATAAATATAAAATTGCCGAAGAGCAAGAAGGTGTTCGACAACTCTAAGGTTACCGATCACCATGCGATTATCCCTACCGGAGTCCCCCCCCACAATCTTACGGATACGGAACGAAAGGTGTACGACTTGGTAGCCCGTCGTTTTATAGCCGCTTTCTATCCGGATTGCGAGATATCGACCACTACGGTCTTGGGCCAAGTGGATAAGGTGGAGTTCAAGGTAACCGGAAAGCAAATCCTCACGCCGGGTTGGCGTGTCGTATTCGGAGCCGAGCAGAAAGATCCGGAGGCTGAACCTACCGAGGAAGAAGGTGTATTACCCGATTTCGTGAAAGGAGAAAGCGGCCCGCATAAACCGATCTTGAAAGAGACTTGGACGCAACCCCCCAGACCTTATACGGAGGCTACCTTATTGCGAGCGATGGAAACCGCCGGTAAATTGGTAGATAATGACGAGTTGCGGGATGCCTTGAAGGAAAACGGTATCGGCCGTCCTTCTACCCGTGCCGCTATCATCGAGACGCTATTCAAGCGTAATTATATACGGAAGGAACGTAAGAATCTTTATCCCACGGCGACCGGTGCGGAATTGATCGGCACGATCCATGAGGAATTGCTGAAAAGCGCAGAGTTGACAGGCCTTTGGGAGAGGAAGCTTCGCCAGATCGAGCGGGGAACGTATGAGGCCCGTACCTTTCTGGATGAGTTGAAGCAAATGGTAAACGAGGTCGTCATAAACGTCCTTTCCGACCAATCCCAGCGAATGATCACCATTGAGGATACGTCTAAGAAAACGCCCAAAGACGAGCCTAAAGAGACAAAGGAGAAGAAACCCCGTAAGCCCCGTGCCAAGAAGGAGAAAACGGAGGCTACCCTTGAGTTGGGACTTCCATCAACGGTAAAGACCGTTTGTCCTATCTGTCACAAAGGCTCTATCCTCCGGGGTAAAACCGCTTATGGCTGCTCTGAATATAAGAATGGATGCACCTTTCGTCTGGATTACGCCACGTATGGCAATAACTTAACGGATGAGGAGCTGAATACGGTTATCAGCAAGTTAAAGCCTTGATTATCGATCATTATAATGCTCTTTCGCTTGCACTACGGTAACGATCACCCGATCTTCCTCTACCTTATAAATCAAGCGATCCTTCTTATTGATCCGTCGAGACCAGTAGCCCGACCAATTGCCCCTCAATTGCTCAGGCTTACCGGTTCCCGTATAGGGATGTACATAAAGTTCTTCAACCAAAGCATAGATTTTTCTCAAACTAGCTTTATCTCCCGCTCTTCTAAAAGACTCTACATCTTCTAGGACTTGCTTAGTCGGTATAACTTCATACATGATCATTTCAATAAAAGTTCTTCCCAATCTTTCTTTGTCAACTCTACCACTTCCCCATTCTCCATCTGTTTCACAGAGCGTCTGAAATGCTCAAGGTTGGCGGGGTTCGTGAAGAAAGGATCTTCTTTGGGAGTTAAGATGCGCTTGAGTGAAGCTCTCGCTTTCTTCACCAACTCCATATCATCAAGCCCCAACACCATACGGGCCAATTCCGCTTTCTCGGCCTCCAAGGCCATCATCGCTTTTGTCATAGTTAATCCTCCTATTAATTAGTTATTTGCAAAAGTAATAATTATTTCTCGTGTACCAAACTTGTTTATTCTTTATCTTCGCGACATATAAACTAGTTGAAATATGAGTGCAGAATGGTTTCCTCTGGTAAATGAGGAGGGTGAGACGATCGGGAAGGCTACCCGCAAGGAATGTCATAGCGGAAGTAAGATGCTACATCCCGTAATCCACTTACATATCTTTAATAAGGCCGGAGATCTATATCTCCAAAAACGTTCCATGAGCAAGGATATACAACCGGGAAAATGGGACACGGCCGTAGGCGGGCATATCGATTACGGGGAAAACGTGGAAGACGCTTTACGCCGGGAGGTACGGGAGGAATTGGGTATCACCGATTTCACGCCTGTCTTCATCAAGCGGTACGTATTCGAGTCGTCCATAGAGAAGGAATTGGTAAATACCTTCCGGACTACCTACGATGGGCCTATCACCCCCGATCCCGAGGAACTGGACGGAGGACGTTTCTGGCCCATCGAGACGATCAAGGAGCACCTAGGGAAAAATGTGTTCACGCCTAATTTCGAGAAGGAGTTCACGGCCCTTTTCCTACAAGACAGGCTAATCTGATCCTAGCCCATCCACCAACTTTATTATTTCATTCCATACCTTGCTGTCATCATGGAGCTGTTTCAGTAAATAACATCTTATATCGAACCCATCCTTACCGCCTTTATATAGACGTAGCGGCTTGTCGGTCGATGTTTTTGACCACGAAACAGTTATCAATTGAATCACATTAGAGCGAGAGCGCTCTACTAATTGAGGATTGGTGATGAAATATTTAGGTTGCTGGATGGCAGATTCTTCCGAAAAATCCTCAAACTCCATATTGACTACCGCCTGTTGTTTGCGTCTCTCAGTAGATAGTTCGGAAAGCTTCTCCTTGTACCGATCAACCATAAATCCGATTCCAACCTCTGTTGAATGGGAGTATTTCTTAACGCAAGCCTCATAGTAATCTCCCTGTGAAATCGGGATAAATGGAGAAATGTTTTTCTTGGTTATTACCGCATACTCAACATTATCATCCAGCCAATAGACATCATGGCCGTGAAATGCAGCCACTCTCTCGGGATTAATTTTCACTTGTGCGGGTTTGGCATTTTTATCTTCGGGATAACCGATTTGGGAATTATTAATACGAATAATCAATACGGCAGACATCTCAATCGCGTTACCACGTTTGCCCTTATAAAAAATACAAGGATCAACAGAGACTATAATCTCTCCATATAAGGTCGCATTCGGATCTTTCTTATCGTCGGAAAATTGGTCGGTATCGTAATAGTGCCCAATTACTTTGGATATACGTATGTCCGCACCCTGAGGAGTGCCTATGCAGGGCACAGAGCGTAGCCGCGAGGTTATCCGATTGATGTTTACAAGCATCTTATCATAATCCGAAGCCGGTAAGAATGGTGAACGTCCATAACTACTGATATAAGGCTCTGACTCTTCAACAATCCGACCTTTGGCATAAGGCATAAATTGCGTCCAAATAACCTTTTCGGGGTTTCCGTAATTGACAACCTTATCCGAAAACGGAGGGCGTTCTTGTGCGGATAGATTGACAATCTGCAATACCGCTAAAATCAGGGAAAATATTATTTTATTCATATCCGGTTATTTTTCAATTATGTTAAAAACCTTTTTCCACAGCTCTATTTCCGCAAAAAACTTCCATTTAGTGTAATGCTTCAGATTGACAGCGCCATTTGAATTCTCATATAACCGTTTATCCTCCATAGCATTATTCAGACTTAAAGTAATGACCAGCAGTTGTGGTGAGGTATGGATTCTACCGCTATCTATCAGAGCTGGATTCGGAATTACAATATCAATACCCGATTGAGTCGGTTTAACCAAACCTGTTGCATCTGCTGAATCTTTATCTCCATCAAATGCGATGCGTGCTGGTAGTCTCAACACACCAATAGGTGTTTGATGCAACGCATCTTCAAAAACCTTAATTTTTGCCTTGACTTCAGGCGATTTACTCGGCATATTTTTCAGCATCTCTCTATATTGTTCATCTAAAGTGGTTTTCATCTGTGCAAAAGTGGTATTATCCAAATATGGTTTCGATTTTTCCAACTCGCTGTATGCAATCGCCATTGATGAATCTATCTCTGCTTTCAATTTCTCATCGTCTATACTCAATAACTTAATCATATTTTTGAGATACATTTCACGAGATACGGGAAGATAGAATGGTACACCTTTTTTTGAAATTATAGCTACACAGCCTTTATCATGGTGATAGACCGGATATCCGTAAAATTCGCCGATTTTCTCGGGCATAGCCCACATAACTTCACTGTATTCAAAAGAGTAGCCGACAATATCTATAATAGTATTCAATCTTAAGAAAAACGATATTCCTGCGTGATCATCAAAAAACGGCTTCTCATTTCCCATATAATAGGGAGAGATCCGCCAATCGATTCCGTTGGGTCTGCCTGTAACATCAGAATTATCTCTATCTGTACTCATCCAACTTTGAACCTCTACACCTTGTGGAGCGTTAATCCAAACAGACTGGTTCAAAATGTCGTTTATCTTTACTATGGAAGTCCGTGCCGAAACGAAATCTTTAGGCTTTATAAATTGGTCATCACCTCTTTTCCGTGCCGCAAAAGTATAATTACCTTTGTGATAGGGTATATATTTGGCTCCATTAATATTGACAACCTTATCCGAAAACGGAGGGCGTTCTTGTGCGGATAGATTGACAATCTGCAATACCGCTAAAATCAGGGAAAGTATTATTTTCTTCATAGCTTACTCGTTTAATGATTTGTAACCGTCTCTTGCAGAGATGTATTGTAGCATAATTCCCGCATACCCTGTGTAGAATCCCGCTGTACTTGCCATAGATAGATAATATATAGCTGTATACTTATACGTTTTTTCTATTGATTTGACAAAAGGAATCCACTTTTCATAGTAGAAAGCTCTTAACTTTACATGAAACTTCGCTATCTCGCCCGTTGGGTTTACATATCGGCTTAATGTGTAATAAGCTTTCGTCACTTGATCTCGACCTTCTTGCGGAGTGGAAGGTACGGTGAAACTCAACATTCCTGATTCCTCATACGCTTTTCGAAGTAATTCAGCCCACTCATCGAGCAACTGCTGATTTTGATCAATAAGCCGTGTATATCGCTTATTTACCTCCTCAGACAATTCTTCATTTCCTTGCATATTGGAGAGAGCCATCTCTCGCTCTTTTATGACATCTTTCTCATATTCATGAACTTTGTATTCCCAAGCATCAAGCTGCTCTCTTGTAAAATCCATCTTCATTAATGGATAATCCAGTATGATTTTCACAAGACCCTCTATTTTGCCAAAACTCGATTGAGCATTTGCCTTGAAAACACAAACAGTCATAATTAAAAGCAAAATTATCTTCTTCATATCATCACTGCTTAATAAATTCAACCCTACGATTCAGTGCCTTGTTAAACGGGGTGTCATTAGGTGCAATCGGTTTGGATGCGCCCGCTCCGTCAGTTGTCAGCATATCTGCCGATACTCCCATTTTCACCAGTTCCGCCTTGACCGACGCGGCACGGCGTTTCGAAAGGTCGAGGTTTGTAGCATCACTACCCGTATTGTCTGTGTGTCCCACAACCTGTACCTTTACATTTGCCTCTTTGATTACTTTAGCAATATCATTCAACGCACCGTAGGATTCAGGTTTTACTTTGTCGGAATTAACATCAAAGTAGATACCGTAAGAAATTAACTTACCCTCTTCCAATAGCTTATTACGTGTGTCTGGCGCGGCGGTAGTGATGCGAATATTGCTTACATAAGGATTTGAGTCGTTGCAATCCGAATTATCGAATGTCAATCGATCCGGTTTGAAACCGGCAGGAATAAGGGTGGGCAGGTCTAACACTTTTTGTCCGGCGTGATAAACACGCAATCTTCTTTTCTGAACCCAAACAATGACATGTTCTACCTGATTAACCATCAAAGGCGATATAACGGAATTACCCTCTACCCAGTCGCCATTATAGGCTTTGCCCATCCATTTATTATTACCATTGTCGGTGGTTTCCATGTAGAGTCCGAATCCCATAGGTAGAGGATTACCCTCAACATAACCCAAATCTTCATTCTCAGCCTTGAATAATGTCATCCACAAAGCGGGAGGATTTTGGTCGGTTGGAGGTAAAACCACATCAAACTCTATGATGTAATTATCCGGTAGATCAAGTCCTTTCATTAGTTGATACTGATTTCCGTGGGTAGTCATGTGTAACCAATTACCCTGAGTGATATTGAGCGTTTTCACCTCACCGCTTCCATTGGTAGTCCAAAGCGCGGGAAAATCGCCTACGCCATCCTGTGAGAAATCCTCGAACAACAACACCTTGTCACCCGGCACAAAATCATATTGCGAAAAAGATCGCAATTGCTCCAACGCGCTCTGGGCATAAAGATTCCCTATTCCAACTACGAATAAGATAATCATAATCGTTACTTTTTTCATATCGTATTCATTTTAGAGTTAATTAAAAAAGCAATCGGTAGCCTTACTACGTTATGCAAAGCTACCGATTGGATATGACGTATAATTGTAAAAAACGGCGTGAGCTATACTTTCCCTGAGATGATTATCACATTATCAAGGTTTCTCTTGAAGAAATAAGACGGTGTCTCGCCTACGATTTTTTTGAAGTCATGTATGAGGTGCGCTTGGTCGAAGTAGCCTCCTTCAAAGACCATATCCTGAAAGTCGATAGCGCTGTTCTTCCTAATCATAGACCAAAGGCAATTCACCCTTACGATACGTGTCAGCGTTTTGGCATTTATCCCGACACGTTCTATAAAATGCTGGCGAAAATAGCGTGGTGATTGTTCGAATTGCTCAACCTGCTCGGCTATTGGCACGCATCCTCGCCCCTCCATAATCAGATTGTAAAGCTGATCTATCTCATCTGGTACATAGTCTGACAATCCTCTCTCGTGAAAGAATTGTTCAATGATAGCGATACGGTCTGTCGCTGATTTCTTATCAATAAACTTTTGCTCTATTGCTCTCAGTCCGTCATTTTCAGATCGGCGATAGAAGTCATTCTTAAAAGAAGAAAGATTGAGAGATAAGAGTTTCGATAAGACCGATGCCTTGCAAGTGATGATAAAAGAATCTAAATTCTCGTATATACCTATATTCACGGCACGGAAAAGCGGCACTACCATAAAATGCCGGGGTAGATGTATCAGTGGCTCTTCGTGAATGGCGGCACGCCCGGATGAGTTGAATACCAATGAGGCGTACCCACTCGGAATATGACGATCAATGACCGAAATATTCTCACCTTCCGCTTGTACATGTTCATACTGAATGACAAGTGACAGGCTTGGATTTGATGGAAGATAATAATCGAGCCTCATAAAGGCAAAGATACAAAAAAATGAACGTAATAGACGTTTACTCCTGTCTTTGCATTGGATGAAAGCACGTGTTCTTTTTGAAAGACATTGATCCGTTAGGTGTGTCTTTTTGTAAATATGGTTGACTCTAAAAGAATCATTCAAATGAACGAAAAGAATTACACTCAAGAACAAGCGCGCCATTCGCTTACTCAGGAAATAAATCGTCTTCGCCTGCTTGAAGGCA
>JAQVCX010000021.1 GCA_028689545.1 Parabacteroides sp. | reverse complement strand
ATCTGCAACCCAAGATAAACATGGGAGATATTGCCCTGCAAATAGGTTCCAACCGTTCCTACCTATCCGGTTTCATCAACACACAATATGGCTGCACCTACTACCAGTGGATCGCGTCACTACGCCTTCAAGAGGCCAAAAAACTGATGATTGACCGGCCGGAATTGCCGATTCCACAGATAGTTGAAAATGCGGGATTCTCCTCCAATGCCCATTTCTCCACCCTATTCACCCAGGAAGAGGGACTTCCACCGGCTCAATGGAGGAAGAAACACATAGGTGTATAAGCACCGTTCTGCACTCAGTCTCATTTTTTTGTCTTATCTTTGTCCGACTAAATACATAATTCATCTGATAAAATGAACGACATTCAAGTAATGAACAAAGCAGCTGATAACATCCGTATACTGGCTGCGTCAATGGTGGAGAAGGCGAACTCCGGACATCCGGGTGGCGCTATGGGTGGTGCAGACTTTGTTAACGTACTGTTCTCAGAGTTCTTAATATACGACCCCAAGAATCCTAAATGGGAAGGACGCGATCGTTTCTTCTTGGACCCGGGGCATATGTCTCCGATGCTTTATTCCGTACTGGCTTTAAGCGGCAAATTTACGTTGGATGAACTTCAACAGTTCCGCCAATGGGGAAGCGTTACTCCGGGACACCCCGAGGTAGACGTGATGCGTGGTATCGAAAACACGTCCGGTCCGCTGGGACAAGGACACACTTACGCGGTAGGCGCGGCTATCGCGGCTAAATTCTTGAAAGCACGTCTGGGTGAGGAAGTCATGAGCCAGACGATTTACGCATATATTTCCGATGGAGGTATCCAAGAGGAAATCTCACAAGGCGCCGGACGTATCGCCGGGACTTTGGGACTAGACAACTTAATCATGTTCTACGATGCCAACAATATCCAGCTATCCACGAAGGTAGAGGATGTAGACGCGGAAGACGTAGCCATGAAATACGAGGCTTGGGGCTGGAAAGTTATCAAGATCAACGGTAACGACGTAAACGAGATCCGCGAGGCGCTGAAAGAGGCGAAGGCCGAGATCGCCAGACCTACCTTGATTATAGGTAATACCGTAATGGGCAAGGGCGCTGTCGGCGCTGATAGCAGCTGCTACGAGAATAAGGTATCTACGCACGGACAACCTTTATCCGCGGCGGGAGCTTCCATCGCGGAAACGATAAAGAACCTGGGTGGCGATCCGGAACATCCGTTCGCGATCCTTCCCGAGGTAGCCGCGTTATATGCCAAACGCGCGAAAGAGCTGGAAGTGATCGTAGCCGAGCGTTACGCCGTGAAAGACGTATGGGCGAAAGCTCACCCGGACTTGGCGGCCAAGATGGAGCAATGGTTCTCCGGCAAGGCTCCCGAGATAGACTGGGCCGCTATCGAGCAGAAAGCGAACCAAGCGACACGTGCCGCTTCCGCTACCGTATTGGGCGTACTCGCTACCCATGTGGAAAACATGGTTGTCGCTTCCGCCGACCTTTCCAACTCCGATAAGACAGACGGCTTCTTGAAAAAGACCCACGCTTTCGTGAAAGGCGACTTTAGCGGAGCTTTCTTCCAAGCCGGTGTAGCCGAGCTTTCCATGGCTTGCATCTGTATCGGTATGTCCTTGCATGGTGGCGTGATCGCCGCTTGCGGTACGTTCTTCGTATTCTCCGATTATATGAAACCGGCGTTACGTATGGCCGCGTTGATGGAGCAGCCCGTGAAGTTCATCTGGACACACGACGCTTTCCGTGTAGGGGAAGACGGACCTACGCACGAGCCGGTAGAGCAAGAGGCGCAAGTTCGTTTATTAGAGAAATTGAAGAATCATAAGGGACACAACTCCATGCTGGTACTTCGTCCGGCAGACGTTGTGGAGACAACGGTAGCTTGGAAACTAGCGATGGAGAACGTCGGCACTCCTACCGCGTTGATCCTTTCCCGTCAGAATATCACGGACCTTCCCGCTAAGGAAAACCGTTATCAAGAGGCTTCGCAAGCGGAGAAGGGTGCCTATATCGTGAATGAGGACGCTAACGCGGACGTGATTCTTTTGGCTTCCGGTTCCGAGGTATCGACTTTGGTAGAAGGTGCCGCCCTGCTTCGTGCCGACGGCATAAAGGTTCGTATCGTTTCCGTGCCTTCCGAGGGTTTATTCCGCTCACAAAGCAAGGAATACCAAGCATCCATCCTTCCCGCGGGAAGCAAGATTTTCGGCTTGACCGCCGGTCTTCCGGTTAACCTGGAAGGGTTGGTAGGATCCAACGGTAAGGTATGGGGGCTTGAGTCCTTCGGATTCTCCGCCCCTTACAAGGTGCTCGACGAGAAATTAGGCTTCACGGCTAAGAACGTTTATAACCAAGTAAAAGAATTATTAGCATAAAGATGGGTATAGTAGGTTTGTGCAGCGATCACGCTGGTTTTGAGTTGAAAGAATATATAAAGACAATCCTCGATGAAAGGGGATTGTCTTACAAGGATTTCGGGACTTATTCTACTGACAGTTGCGATTACCCCGATTTCGCCCATCAGATGGGCAAGGCCGTAGACGCGGGCGAGGTTTATCCGGGAATAGCTGTCTGCGGTACGGGAAACGGCATTAGCATGACCTTGAACAAGCATCGGGGCGTACGCGCCGCTTTATGCTGGCAAGAGGACATCGCCAAACTGGCACGCGAGCATAACGACGCGAACGTGTTATCGATGCCCGGTCGTTTTATCAGTAAGGAGGAAGCCAAGAAGATCGTTGAGATATTCCTAGATACGCCTTTCGAGGGCGGTCGCCACCAACGCCGTATAGACAAGATTCCCTTGTAAGGTACACCCGGACAAGGTCATACTTCATAAAACAAAAAGAAGGCTCTCCCCATGGTTTCGCTTACCATCCGGAGAGCCTTCTCGTATCACCCCTCTTAAGATCTCGCCTTTCGCTCCTTGCTCTTCGTTAAAAACGTACGGGCCACCGTGGGGAATAGCTCCAGCAATAGGAGCTCTTTCTCATTCTCGGCCAATGGCACACCCAAATCCTCCAATACGGGATTCTCTTGCGTCACATAATGAGAACCGTCGTAAGGCACCTCGTTTTGTACGCCGGCTATTTTCAACCGGAATGCCGGATCGATCGGGACAGCGGTCTTGCCATACTCTCCTTTTACCAAGGCGACGAACTGATTGGAAGGATTGCTATACATCGGGCGGCCTTTCAGCTCATCCAACGCGCAGGAAACCGCTTGCGCCCCGATAATCTGGCTCGTAGGTGTCACCAACGGAGGCAAGCCGGCATCCATCCGTACACGCGGGATCAAGGACATCGCCTTCTCCAGTAAGTCGATCTGCCCCAATTGCTTCAACTGGGCGACCATATTCGTGTACATACCTCCCGGGATCTGCGCCTTCTTCACCAGCTCGTTCGGCTCGGGAAACTCGAAATACTCCTCGATGGCGTGGCAATAAGACAGCAAATCGTCTTCCTTGTCTTTCCGGGCGGCCTCGATAGCGGCGTTGAAAAAGCGATCGATCTCGGCGGGGAAACTATCCTCTACGGGATTAAAGGGCCTCGGGAATCTCTTCGAGGTATCGAACGCGGAAAGCTCTTTGCGGATCGTCAATAGCTCCTTGTTGATCTTAGCGATCGCGTCCATATCAAGATCCAGCTCTATACCCAATTTCTGGCAGAAGATATAGACTAGCTCTATGGCGGGAGCGGCTGGCCCCCCGGCGAAGTTCCAGATATTCGTATCCACGATATCCGCCCCATTGATAATGGCGGATACGACCGAGGCCAATCCGTAACCGGGCGTACAATGCGTATGGAAATCCACCGGCACTTTCAGGCTCTTCTTGAATAACCGCACTAATCCCGCCGTACGAGCCGGAGGAATCAGCCCACTCATATCCTTTATGGTGATCATATCAGCGCCCAGCGACTCCAGCTGGAGGGCCTTGTTCAAGAAGTACTCGTTCGTAAAAACAGGCTTGTGCAAGGGGTGGCCATGCAGGGCGGCCATTATACGCTCCACCGGAGAATGATACGGATCTATCGTATAACAGATGGCACAGTCGGCCTTCCCCCCGTATTTCTTCACGTAGCGGATGGTAGACTTCACGTTATCCACGTCGTTCAAAGCGTCGAAAATACGCATGATATCGATACCGGAACGAATCGAGTTACGGCAAAAGCCTTCTATAATCTCGTCGGGATAAGGATTGTAGCCAAATAAATTACGGCCACGAGACAGGGCGGATAGCTTGGAGACGTTCCCTGTTTTCTCCTTGATAATCTCCAGCCGATCCCAAGGGCTCTCGTCCAGATAGCGCATCACGGAGTCGGGAACCGCCCCACCCCATACTTCCATGGCATAAAAGCCTACGTCTTTATAATAAGGAAGCACACGGTCTATTTGCGCTTGAGACATTCTTGTAGCGAACGCCGATTGCTGACCATCGCGAAGGGTCAGATCACGAATCAATAATTTACGTACCATACCCAATTGATTTAAATCGTATTAATCTATATCCGTTTATATAACACGATCTAAACAGATTTAGTTCCGCGGAGATCAGTCTTTAACTTCCGCGGAGGTTACTCCCTACTTTTGGCTTGATCCAAAAGTAGCAAAAGATCAAGGCTGCACCGGGCTCACTGCTCCGGGGGAAGACTTCCCTTGAAAAATCCGAAACTCGCTACGCTCAGACAGCGGATTTTTCCGGGCCGCTCCGTCTTCCCCCTACGCTGACGTTCACCCGATGAGGCCTTTCATAGAACGCAAAGCGTTCTCCTAGGATGGCCGATACCGTCACCTATACGACAGGCGGTATCGGCTATCCCAGGAGGAAGCCTTGCTCCCTTTGTCCGGTCTCATCCCCCCCTCCTCCATCTCCTTATGACAGGCGGTATCGGCCATCCTAGGAGGAAGCTCCGCTTCCTTGATCCGGCCTCAGCTGCCGAGCGTTAAGCGGAGCGACCGCAGTGAGCGCCCGGAGGCTGCGCTGTCTGAGCGAAGCGAGTTCGCAGACGACAGCGAACGTAGGACGCGAAGTAGCGAGGCAGGTGAAGCCTTGATCTTTTCGGTTCCTTTTGGATCAAGCCAAAAGGAACATCAAAGGTACTAAGTTTAAGCGAAGTTCAAAAAGATCACCTATCTTTGTGGCTTAATCTAATCTTATACTCATAAATATGTACAAACACTTCTTGACAAGCTTATTGCTTGTACTTTTCATGGTATCTTGCGGCAAGCCCTCCCCTTTCGAGGGCAAAATGCGTGAGAGCCTGCAGACCTCCCTGAGCCGGAGAAACGACACGACCGGTATCTGGGAAACCGCCGGATGGTGGAACTCGGCAAACGTATTGACCGCAACGATCCGCTACGGAGCCGTCACCGGAGATCCCGGCGTTCTCCCCGTCATCCAAGACGTATACGAGAAAGCCCGCCATTACCAAGTGGGCGCGGATTCTACCGGCACTCCCCGTTATTGCGACAACTTCATCAATGATTATTACGACGACGAGGGCTGGTGGGCCTTGGCGTGGATCGAGGCCTCCAAGCTGACCGGCGAGAAGAAATATCTGGATATGGCGGAGATCATATTCGATGATATGACAACCGGCTGGAGCGACACTTGCGGAGGCGGCATCTTCTGGAAGAAGAACCCGCTGCATTACAAGAACTCCATAGCGAACAACCTGTTCTCGCTCACGGCCATCCGTTTGTATAAGGCGACCAAAAAGCCGGAATATCTCGACTGGTTCAAGAAGAACGTGGATTGGTATATGCGCACCGGCATGATCAATACGGACATCTATCAAATAGAGGACGGGACGAAAGACGACTGTACCCCCAACCGCGACGGCCACTACACCTATAACCAAGGCGTAGCCATCGCCGTCTTAGCCGAAATGTATCTCCAAACCAACGATACATCTTATCTGGAGCTGGCGGGAAAAATCGCCGACGCTACCATCACCACCCGATTGGTAACCGACGAGGGTATTCTCCGTGAGATGAAGCCCGAGATCGATGATAGCAACGACGGTGTCCAATTCAAGGGTATCTTCATCCGTCATCTAGCCTTCCTATACGAGATAACGAAGAATCCGGCCTACAAGGATTTCATCTTGAAGAACGCCGAGTCCATCATCACGAGGGATTACGACCCGGCCTCGAAGAGCTTCGGCTGTTATTGGCACGGTCCCTTCCACAAGGAAAGTGCGGCGGCAAACGCTTGCGCCTTGGAGTGCGTGATAGAGGCGTATGAGTTGACGAAATAGGTATCCGGGGAGACGCAGCTTGTCATTATTCACACAGCCACCGGGCCACGTTCCGCTCCTCGGCGCTAAATTCCACGCCGACTTTCACGATTTCACGCCCATCGCTTTGATAGGGAACCAGGAAGTTGATGAAGCCGTACTTCACCTCTTCATTGGGGAAAGCCAGTAAATAGTTCTGGAATTCCCGGTCGTAATCCTTGATCGTCAAGTATCCGCTCTGGTAAATCAAGGGGATCGGGTTATCGGAATCGACACGGTACTCGGTGAATGAGGAGGCCGGAGCCTCGATGCCGTCCAGCAGCAGACGGAGGTCGTAGTTCGTCTTTTGAAGCATATCGGCCAAGAAAGTCGGCGTGCCCGTCTGGAACCAGTAATTGCTGAACTTATATCCGTCGAATACGTTCAATACGCTGAACGGGTTGAACATCCCCTCCGTAAACTCACAGAAATGATACCCGTCATATAATGCGGCCATCTTGTCGACCGTCTCGTCGAACGAAAGGCAATTCGCTTCCCCCAGACGGATAAGCTCCGGGGTAAACGTATCAAGCAATTCCTGCCGGGTAATGCCACATATCTGGGCATATTGCGGTTTCATGCTGATATCGTTCAACTGGTTCAGATCGCTGAACACGCTTACCTGCGAGAACTTCGTCACACCGGTCAGGAAAACGAAGCGTAGGTAGCGATCCGCACTTTTCAGTACGCCGTAGAAGGCTTTCAAAGTCTTGCGGTATTCTTCCATCAGCTCCTCATCGCCTAAAGCTTGGAGAAGGGGCTTGTCGTACTCGTCGACCAGAACAACCACTCTCATGCCAGTCTCCTCCGAGGCACGACGAATGATGCCGCTGAAACGGGTGGAGACAGTTTCATCACGTATATCCTTCCCGTATTTGTCTTCCCTCATATTCAGATGGCTATCTAAGATCTGAAGCAGCCGGTCCGGACTATCATATTTCTCCGCGTTCAAATCCAGATGCAACACGGGATACACCTTCCAGTCCGACTCCATCCGTTCGATGGCGAGTCCCTCAAATAGCTCCTTCTGACCCTTGAAATAGGACTCAAGGGTAGAGAGCAACAAGCTTTTGCCGAACCGACGGGGACGGGAAAGGAAATAGGGTTTACCCTGATTCGCCAGTTGCCACACAAAAGCAGTCTTATCCACATACAGATAATTGTTTCTTCGTATATCTTCAAAGGTTTGTATCCCTATCGGGAGTTTACGCATGATATCGTTCATCGGATGATTCGCTTTAATTGTTTTCAAAGATACTATAAATAGCTTCCCAACAGCACGGTTTTGTCCTAAAATATGCGATAAGAACGTATTAGTTATCGCTTTCCTCCTGTTTGCTTCTTACCAATAATAGGTATCCATAATCTCCTTCATCTTAGGGGTATTCGTGTCCTCATCCTTGACCTCTTTCCGCAGCTTCAGCATCTCCTCCTTCATTTGCCGGATGATCTGGGCGTATTGGGGATCGTTGTAGGCGTTGTGATTCTCGCGAGGATCGGATTGAAGATCGTAAAACTCCCATGCGGGTGTAGTGGTCTTATCCTCCGAACCGGTCCTGTTCAAACGATCGCCATACAAGAACATCAGTTTATACCGCTCATTACGGATACCCATATGGGCCGGACGGTTCGAATGTTGGGTCCAATAACGATAATACATCTCCTTACGCCAATCCTTGGGCGTACTTCCTTTCAGATTCGCACGAAAACTATGGCCTTGCGATTCCTCCGGGGCCTTCACGCCTGCGTAATCCGCCAGCAAAGAGGCGAAATCCACGTTCAAGATCATATCCTTATTGCGGGTCCCCGCCGGGATCTCTTTCGGGTAACGGATCACAAAAGGCATACGTAGAGACTCCTCATACATCATACGCTTATCGAAGAAACCATGCTCTCCTAAGAAATAACCTTGGTCGGATACGTACACCACGATCGTATTATCGGCGATTCCCATATCGTCCAGCGCCTTCAGCAGCTTCCCGATATTATCGTCGATCGTAGCCCCGCAACGCAGATAGTCGCGCACCAATTTCTGGTAAGCGGCACTACGGGCGGCAGATCGATGCATACCCTTCGTCGTAAAAGGCAACTCCGGATACCGGCACCACCATTTATCGGGGTCTTGCGATGCCACGTCCCAACGGCGGGCCAATTCCTCCAAAGGCTGTCCGGCGAAGGTACGTCCATTCGTCTCCGGCCCCCAATCGAATAAATTCTCCGGCTCCGGGAAAACAACGCCATCATACAAATGTTTCATCCGTTCCGGGAAATCCCAGGGCTCATGCGTAGCCTTGAAATGGCAGCACATCACGAAAGGACGGTCTTTATCGACCTCTTTCATCCAGCGGATCGCCTTCTCCGCCACGATATCCGTAGAGAAACCACGGACACGCTCCCCGAAGTTACGCTCACCCGGCCAAGGCTCGACGCTGTTGATGAAAGTAGGGTCACGATATTCGCCTTGGTCATGGAATACGGAATAGAAATCAAAACCTTGCGGTTGCGTTTTCAGATGCCATTTACCGACCAAGGCCGTTTGATATCCCCCCGCCCGCATTTGCTTGGCTATATTATCCCGCGCCGGATCAAGGGAATCGCTTAAGGTGTACAGGCCATTCACGTGGCTATAGGCCCCGGTCAAGATAGCCGCACGACTCGGGGAAGAGATCGAGTTCGTACAAAAACAATTATCCAATACGCAACCCTCGGCGGCCAAGCGACGGATATTCTCGTTTCGGGCATATTCACCCAACACACCCCCATAAATACCCCACGACTGGGAAGTATGATCGTCCGAGAGGATAAACAAAATGTTAGGGCGATTCCCGGGCGCCGGCTTATCAGCGGCAAAGAGGAACTGCCCGTTCCCCGAAAGACAACAGGCAGTCATTCCGATACATAGAATAGATTGTCTCATAAGTCACGACGTTGTTTTCCTTGTAACAAACCTGGTTCTCTGCGCTCAGTCCCTTTTACGCGAGTCAAGTTATCCCCTAGCTCCTGGCGTTTCCGGTCGGCGATCGTCATCAGTCTCAACGCCTCCTCCGGATATTGGGAGATCACGTTATAACGCTCACCCGGATCACGGCGCAAGTCGTACATCTCCGGTTTCATGATCTCCAGGTTCGTCAACTTACCCGGCTGGCCATCGTTACCCGGCTCATAAGCCCCATACGTAACATATTTATGCGGGAATACGAGTTTGAACATACCATCCGTAACAGCCTCCAGATCATTCTTATTATAATAATAAACAAAAGACTCGCGAGGATTCGCGTCTTTCTTTCCCTCTATCAACGATAAGATGCTTACCCCATCGATCTCGTGGGGAGGAAGCGGGGCCTGCGTGATCTCGGCAAACGTAGGAAGAAGGTCGATATTAGAGGCTAGCTTATTGCAAGTCGTGCCCGGCAACGTCTTACCTTTCCAGTACATGATACAAGGTATGCGATTACCACCGTCAAAGGTCGTAGCCTTTGCCTCGCGCAATCCACCGGCGGAACCGGCATGATTCCCGTAATTGGTCCAAGGGCCGTTATCGGATGTCAAGATCACCAACGTATTCTCTTCCAAGCCCAGCTCACGCAACGTCTTCAGCACCTCTCCCACGCTCCAGTCGATCTCCATCATCACGTCGCCAAACAAGCCTTGCTCGCTTTTCCCCTTGAACTTATCGGAGACAGCTAATGGGACGTGCGGCATATTATGCGCCAGATATAAGAAGAACGGCTTATTCTTGTTTTTCTTGATAAAGTTCACGGAGCGCTCCGTATAATCGGTGGTAAACCTCGTCTGGTCGGTATTGTATCCTACGATCTTATTCCCGTCATACGTCGGCAAGTCCGGGAAATTAAACACTTCCCCCTGTTGTGGATGGAAGGGCCACATATCGTTGGAATAAGGCAACCCATAATACTCGTCGAAGCCATTCTGCAAAGGCAGGAATTGATGCGCGTCGCCCAAATGCCATTTCCCGAAGACCGCCGTAGCATATCCCTTTTGTTTCACCACCTCCCCAAGGGTCATTTCCTCCGGATGTACGCCATAGTTAGCCCCCGGTCCCGGAGCACCGGCGAAACCGATACGATTCGGGTAACATCCCGTCAGCAAGCCTGCCCGGGAAGCCCCACTAATCGGTTGTGCCGCCAAGAAGTGCGTAAACCGAACACCCTCGGCCGCCATCTTATCGATATTCGGGGTCGTATACCCGTAAGCCCCGTTACAAGAAAAGTCTCCATACCCGACATCGTCCAAATTGATCAGGACGATATTCGTGTAATCCGCGGCTACGCCTGCCAAAGAGAAGGCAGAGGCCGCTGTCAGCAATAATAGTTTATTGTTCATGATATTATTTATTGATATATAGGCTATTTATTCAAACAAATATAAACATAGCTCATCAAAGGTTCCCCCTTTTTACATTTTTTAAAGGGGAAACGATTCCTTATCCTAGGAACCGAACCTTTTCCACGCATGCCCAACGATCCAGGAGGAATGGGTTACCAGATATTCCACCAATCTTGCCAATCCACCTGTTCCTGGGTCTTTCCTTCCTCAAAAGATTGCCTGTAATCCTCTACGTTCTCTTTCAAGGACTTCTCTAGTCGCTCCATTTTCTCGGGATAAGCGGCGGAAATATCATTCTTCTCGCCAGGATCTTTCGCTATATTATACAACTCATATGTCCCTTTTGTATAATAAAGCTTATAATCCATATCGATCACGGCCCCTTGATTAGCCGAGCAAAAGACCAAAGGCTTCATCCTTTCGGTTTCGTTATTCACTAGTTTAGGCCAGAAAGACTCACCATCCAGTACCTGTCCTTTACGGTTGGATATATTCGCTATGTCCAATAATGTCGGCATATAATCTGCGGTAGAGCAAGGTATATCCAATTTACTACCTCTCGCCAATTTCGCCGGCCAACACATCAGAGACGGAACCCGTATCCCCCCTTCATACAGAGAGCGCTTTTTACCCCGGAAGTTTCCGGGAGAGCCTGGTGTTTTCAATTCCGGGCCATTATCGCTACAAAAGAGGATGATGCTATTCTCATATATATTTTTTGCCTTCAAATAATCCACTAAACGTCCTATCTGTTCGTCTAAAGCCGTAATACAGCCATAATAATTTCGTTGTTGCAAATCTAAGTCCTTATATAAAGCGGTATGCCGCGGACTAGCCACACAAGGTAAATGAGGAGCATGAAACCAAATCACGCTAAAAAAAGGCATATCTTCCTGAACAGAACGCTCCATAAAAGGCAACGCCCTATCCATAATGATTTTAGAATCATCTCCATTGAGATCTTCCGTCACCTTAATACCATCCTTATCCCAATAAGCGGTTCCATAGGCCCGGCGAGGTTCTCCCTCACGGATATAGTCCCAAAAACGTCCATCGTTCTGAATAGGCTGTATCATCGGATCAAACGTCGGCACTTTTGATTCCGTAATAAATGATTCCTCAAATCCATGCCAAGAGGGTGGATTATACAAATGTTTATTATCCACGCTTCCACGGTTCGCATCCTTCTCCTTATACGTCAACGTACCTAAATGCCATTTTCCAAAAAGCCCGGTCGTATATCCATTCTCTCTCAGCAACTCAGGAAGCGTGACCTCCCTTTTTCTGAGTATTCCCTCATTCGCCGAGAACACGCCGGTCCGGAAAGGATGCCTCCCGGTCAACACACTCGCCCGTGTCGGGGATGAGAGAGGGGCGGCGGAATAAAATCGTTCCATAATCACCCCATCTGAAGCCAAAGCATCCAAATGAGGAGTTTTAATTAGGGTATTCCCATTGAATCCAACATCCCCCCAACCCATATCATCGGCCATAATCACGATAATGTTCGGCCGCTCATTAGAAACCGCGCCACAAACATCCGAGGCAATCAAGCCTAATCCACACAATACTATCTTATTCATAAGCAAAATCCATTGAAGTAATAAAAACAGCTATTCAAGATAACATACTTTTCAGAGCGCCAAATCACAAGTAAATTTACCGGAAGGCTTATCCTCTCCTTCCGGTAAAACAATACAAAGATAACAAATCAATCCCAACTTGGATTTTGCTCCAAATTTGGATTCAAGACAGTTTGGTTATAAGGGATCGGCCACAAATAATCTCGTTTCGAATTGAAAGAACGTTTCACGACTTCTATTCCCTCATAATTATGCATCATGCCATTATTCTCCTTCTCCGCCGTTTTCCAACGCAAGATATCTGAATAATACAGACCTTCGAAAGTTAATTCGATACGGCGTTCACGGCGTATCACTTCCCGCATCTGATCTTTTGTCAAGCCTTTCGGTATTTCCGGCATATTGATATCCGGACGTTTACGCAGCTGGTTGATAGCGTCATAAACAGACTGATCCGGTCCATTCGCCTCATTTTGCGCCTCAGCATATGTCAATAGAACTTCCGCATAACGAATCAAGATGAAATTGAAAGCCGAACGTTCGACCAAAGGAATCGTTACATCATCCTCATAAGAAGTATACTTCTTTACACCAAAACCTGTAGTAGCCACATCTTCCTTTGTGATCGTCTTTCCTAAATATGGATAGCCAATACAAACGATTGATTTCAATAAACGGGGATCACGATTCTCATACGGTTGGCTCGGATCATAAAGGGGAGACTCCTCGATCGTCTTGCCATCTGCGCAAAGATAAGTATCAACCAACTCTTTCAAAGGAGCCGGACGATTTAAACGCCAATGATCTTGATCATAATAATTCGTTGGATATTCAGGTAATTTTGATTCAACATTAAAAATCACCTCACAATTATGTTTATTAGCCTCACTAAAAAAATGGCGATAGTCATTAAACAACTGATAAGTACCAGACATCATCACCTGTTTTGCAGCCTGAGCCGCTTCTGCCCAACGCAAATTATACAATAAGACACGAGCCTTCAGCGCCAAGGCAGCCCCCTTTGTCGCACGGCCTAAGTCTGAATCCGTATAAGTCTCAGGCAACACAGCAGCAGCCTCATCCAAATCTTTTATGATTTGATTCACCACCTCTTCTTTGGAATTACGTGGCAATTCTGCTTGCTCATCGGCATTCGGGGCATTAGTAATTAAAGGCACACCTCCGAATTTATCAACCAAGTTCTGATAATAAAAAGCCCTAAGAAACTTCGCCTCACCTACCATCTCTAATTTACCCTTATCATCCATATCCACACTTTCTATATTCGATAAGAAAGTATTTGCTCGCCCAATACCAACATAGCAATCTTTCCATAAAGATTCTATCAATGGTGTTGTAGACAAATGCTCTCCTTTTCCAATCGCTTGCGTTCCATTCACCTCATTATAAGGTGTCGCATTGGATGTCAGCATATCAAACTCCATCGTATACAAAGCAGATCTCCAAGGTCCTAACGCATTATAGCATCCCATCAAACCCGCATGGGCATGCTCCTTTGTCTTCCAAAATGTTTCTGTCGAGTATTGGTCGGAAGGATCCACATCCAACCAGCTGTCGCAAGAGATCAAGCACATACATGCGGCAACAATACATATCCTATTATATATTTTGTATCTCATAACTATTCATCTATTTAAAATGTAACATTAACACCCGCCGTAAATGTCTGGACAGACGGATAAGCATACCAATTACTTCCCTTCAAATCCTTTTCCGGATCAAAGTCTTTCATCGGAGAGAAGGTAAACAAATTCTGTGCGTTAGCAAATACCTTCAATCTCTTGATGACTCCGTTTTTCAAGAAAGAAGCCGGAACATTGTAAGACAGCTGCAAGTTCTTCAAACGTAAGTAGGAAGCATTTCTCAACCAAAAATCGTTCGTGCGGAAATTCTCGTTCAAGCATCCCTCATAGGTGGTCAAGATAGGCAACGTAGCACTTGTCCCACGTTCCGGTGTCCAAGCGTCAGTCAGCCATTGCTCCGGTAAACCGCAACCGAACCACAACGGGGTAGCACCGATACGGTCGCCATATGTATAAACATCCGTCACGCCTTGAAAGAAAGCAGCCAAATCAAAGTTCTTATAACCTAAATTGATATTGAAACCATACGTGATCTTCGGAATCACACCACCACATATCTTTCGATCATCTTCGGTGATCTTATCGTCTCCATTCACATCCTCGAACTTCAGATATCCCGGTTTGGTAGCGGCTGTCTGATACGGGCTATTCTTGATCTCCTCCTCCGACTGGAAAATGCCGATCGCATGAAGCATGTAATAAGAATCAATAGGTTTTCCTTCTTCCAAAATAAACATACCATCAATGATAGTTTGTCCTTTCAAGCTAACAATCTTATTCTTGATAAAGGTCATATTCCCATTTACCTCGTAACGGAAATCCCCGATCTTATTCCGATAGCCAAGATTTAACTCAAAACCTTTATTGCTCACCTCGCCAATATTACGGATCGGACCATCCAGACCACCTACTTGATCCGGCAAAGTAACCTTTCGCAAGATGTCGGAAGTACGTTTATCAAAAAACTCGAAAGAGAAATCCAAGTTTCCGTTTAACAAGCTAGCGTCAATACCGACATTCGTCATGGTCGTTGTCTCCCATGTAATGCTCGGATCGTTATAGGCGGTAATAGCCGCACCGGATTGCATCGCTCCATTCAACGGATAGTTATAATCCGTGATCGAGCCATTATCTTTTATCACCTTCAAGTTCACCAGGTCCACGTAACGGAACAAATCGATACGCTCGTTACCCAATTGTCCCCAAGAGGCTCTCAATTTCAGATTGTAAATCCAAGGAATATCTTTCATAAACTCCTCCTCGCTCAAACGCCATCCGGCGGAGAATGATGGGAAAATACCCCAACGATTTCCTTTGGCAAAACGGGACGAACCATCATAACGAAAGTTACCCTCAAATAAATAACGATCCTTATAACCATAATTCACCCTACCAAAGTAAGACATCAAGACTGATCTCGAAGAAGTACCCGCTACACTCGGATTACTAGAACCCGCATTTAATTCGTGCAACTCGTTCCCTAAGAAACCTTCTACCTTAGCGGAAAATTCAGCCTTATCATCACTCTCAAAACTATAGCCAGCCAAGACTTTTACGTCATGGGCATCATTGAACTTCTTGCCCCAAGACAAGGTATTGAATATCGTAACCGCCAAATTATTCTTATCTTTCTTATAAGCACTCCTTATATTCTGCCCATCATAATTAACACGCTTCTCCTCGTTCGTCTTCAACTGATACTCATACACGTCAGGAGCAAAGAGAGATTGTAAATAATCATACTTATTCAAACCTACGTTTAAATTATAAGTAATATCAAATGGTAATTTATACTCAGCGGATAAATTGGCTAACATACGCAAGGACTTGTGCTTATTCTCTCCCTCATCGGCCAACGCCAATGGATGACGGTAGATATTATGCCCAGGGGTACGGATGAACGTATCCGCATAACGGCCATCCGCCGTATAAGTAGGGTGGAAGGCCTGTGCCTTGTAAGTCATCTGAACTAAATTAGAAACTCCTGCAACCGGCTCATTATAGATCTGGTAATGCGCATTGATATTAGCACCAATCTTCAAGCGGCTATTCACTTGAGCAGTCGTGTTCACAGCCAACGTATATTTATTAGAATCCGTACCACGCAATACACCATTCTGATCACCATAACCCAAAGATACTGAATATGTATATTTATCATCACCACCGGAGAAACGCATATTATGTTCCAT
The DNA here is from genome assembly GCA_028689545.1 of Parabacteroides sp. Classification (GTDB taxonomy): domain Bacteria; phylum Bacteroidota; class Bacteroidia; order Bacteroidales; family Tannerellaceae; genus Parabacteroides. The sequence goes on along the minus strand of JAQVCX010000021.1, from coordinate 23,643 downwards.
GATAAAGGCGTTGTTATACATGATATCCAACCAATTGTTCTGAGGATACATGATCGGATCTGTCTTCATTCCTTGACGGTACTCTTCAATCAATTCATCTGAGTAATCCACAGTAAGCTTTCCCTCATTTCGCTGCGCCTGATTTCTCATTTCCATGAAAACAATCGGGTCATATACGAAATCCGGCAGATAGGTAGCCTGCTGCACGCCAAAATAATTATTATAATCAACGGTAAACTTACCTTTCTTTCCCCCCTTTGTCTTTACCAAGACAACGCCATTCGCCGCACGAGAACCGTAGATAGCGGAAGAAGCCGCATCTTTCAATACGGAAATACTCTCAATATCATTCGGATTTACCGCTTCCAACGGGAACTCGATACCATCCACCAAAATCAACGGGTTATTATCGTTCAAGGTTCCCTGACCACGAATACGAATCGTCGCCCCGTCCGCTCCCGGCTGAGCACCCGCCTGATTTACGTAAACACCTTGTGTACCTTGCAACGCTTGGGTCGAGTTGGTAATCGGACGATTCTCTAGCGTCTCGGCATCCAAAGAGGAGATCGCTCCTGTTAAATTCACTTTCTTCTGCGTTCCGTAACCTACTACCACAACTTCATCCAGTTTCTGGGTATCTTCAGACAGGCTAACCATCACCTCCGAAGAATTACCGACTTGAACCGCACGATCCGTATAACCGATAAAAGAGACTACCAAAGTCGCATTGTCTGGCACCTCCAAGCTAAAGTTTCCATCAATATCCGTAATCGTACCGTTCGTAGTTCCTTTAACGACAACATTCGCCCCGATAATAGGTTCTCCCAAAGCATCTTTCACTTGTCCGGTAATCTTCCGTGGCGAAGATTGAAATAAAGCATCCGGCTGCGAGATACTTGATACATTTCTTGATTTAATTATAATCTGCCGGTCTACAACCTCATACTGATACCCCGTGTTTTTCAGCGCTTGCTCTAAGACCTCCTCTAACGAGGCATTATTTGCTTTTACACTCGTTTTCCTACTTACATTTACTTGATTATCATTCAAGAAGAACGTGTACTCACTATTTTTCTCTATTTCTTTTAGCACTTCCGATATACTGCAATCCCGTTTATTTATGGAGAGCTTATAATTCTGTCCATAGGTAGAAGCGGATACGGTACATGCGAAAGCCAAGGATAACAACGTGCTTATTTTCATGACTCGGTTTATTTTTCTGTTTTTTTTCATAACTTTGTAATGTTTCTGATGAATAAATTAGCAGGTGTGCGGCCTCTCAACTCCTACGCCTGCCGTCAAGAACATTCACGCAGGAGGAGAAACTTGGTTTTTCCTCCTGCTTTTCATTAGACCTAAGAACTGTTAACAATCATACTATTAGATTTTAAGATTAGACACTCATTTATCTCCCTTTATATATAGTTCATATTCACTGTCTTTCTCTCTGTATTTAATGGGCGACGTATTGCTTAACATAAACAGGATTCGCTCCAAGGACTCATCCCGTACCTTAAACGTAAACCGGTATTTCTCCGCTATCTCTTTCGGGCAATTTATCTTCCGTCCGTACCAAGGCTCCAGACGAGTAAGGATCATGCTCAAGCGTTCGTTCTCAAAACTGAGGACACCGTTACGCCAACCTGAATAATTCTCGGCGTTGACCGTCTTTACTTTCACGGTATTCGCTTGTTTGTCGAAAACCAACATCTCGTTCGGATTCAATATCACCTCACGCCTGTTCTCCGCGTTGGGATCTCCCAAGCCGATCTTCACCTTACCGTTTAGCAGGATCGTCTCCAACTTACTCTCGGAATCATGATTGAAAACCTCGAAGGCCGTGCCCAAGGCCGTTACATCCATGTTCTTGGTATGCACGGTAAACGGTCTTTCCCGGTCTTTCGCCACGTCGAAGAAGGCTTGCCCTTTTAATTCCACATCACGGGTCTTGCCATCAAAACTCTTTGGATAGATCAATTGGCTATTCGGACCCATTCTCACCGTCGTACCGTCCGATAAAGAAACCGGTTCTATGCAACGGACACCGGAGGCCATTACATATATATATTGGTCTTCTTTCGTATAAGACCAATAAACTACGCTTCCTATGCCTAAAAGCAACAATAAGGAAGCGGCTATCGCCGTAATCTTATAGATCCAGAATTTACGGGTACCATTTGTCGCCATTGTCCGAGCTATGATTCGTTCCCACATACGATTTCCCAGGACGGGATTCACGCGATCCGCAGCCTCGTCCCATTGGGAACGCATACGTTCTTCCACCTTTGGGTCGCACAGCAAACGTTGCCGATCTTTCTCATCCAGAGCATCCCGCATCAACTTCTTCAATATCGTTCTCGTATCTTCACTCATGTTTATTATTCTTGTTCTATTTATAAATACACGTCACGACTCCCTCCCCCCTATTGGATAATAAAAAAAATGTATTATTTTTTCCGCAGGGCATCATACTGTTTATTGTATATTTCTTGAAAATTGGGCACATAGCAGTTCGCTTTACTATCTATAGAAACGGCGGGTTGTCCTGGAAAAGTTTCAGTAATCCGGGGTAAATACTAGATAAACCAGATAAGTAACATAATATTTTTCTTCAGAAACTTCAAGGCTTCGCTGATCTGGTTCTCTACGGTCTTCTCGGAAATATTGAGTTGGAAGGCTATCTCTTTATAACTTTTATGCTCCTTACGGCTTAGATTGAAGACAATCCGGCGTCTTTCCGGCAACTCCTCTATCAAATGATCGATATACTCCCCCAAGTTATAGGCGATAATCTCTTCCTCTAGGTCGTAGGAGGTCTCCATAGCGGACAAGACCGTCATTTTGTAGAAGTCCTCGTTTACGTTCTTCCGGTGTTGGTTAAAGATTAAGTTACGGGTGATGATAAATAGAAGCCCCTTGAAGTTATCATCCTCCCGGATGAATTCCCTCGACTCCCAGACCTTGATAAACACCTCTTGTACCACATCCTCGGTCACTTCCCTATTATTCAAATAAAGCCCGCAGAAATGATAAACCTTTTCCCAATATTGTTTATACAACATCGAAAAAGCCTCCCTATCCCCTTCTTTCAACGACTTTATAATTTGTCTCTCTTCCATTTAACATCACATATCGTTTCGCGAAGATAACAAAATCACACACTAATAAAAGTTAATGGCATCCCAGTTCTCCCATTCCGGTGATATCCGTTCACTTAAAAAGAATATCCCAGCATATCCACAATAAGGACAATGCTGGGATATTTTATATAAAAGAGATTATACGGATTCTTATTTAATCATATCAAATCCTGTGTAAGGGATCAACGCTTTCGGGATGCGGATGCCTTCGGGGGTCTGGTTATTTTCCAATAAGGCGGCCACGATACGAGGCAAGGCTAAGGCACTACCATTCAGGGTGTGGCAAAGTTGCGTCTTCTTGTTCTCGTCACGATAGCGGCATTTCAAGCGGTTGGCTTGATACGTATCGAAGTTGGATACGGAGCTGACTTCCAACCAGCGTTGTTGCGCCTCGGAATACACCTCGAAATCGAAGCAAATGGCCGATGTGAAACTCATATCGCCACCACAAAGACGAAGGATACGGTACGGCAACTCCAACTTCTGAAGTAATCCTTCCACATGGTCCAACATCTCTTTGTGAGATTGCTTAGAGTGCTCCGGCTTATCGATCCGAACCAACTCCACCTTAGAAAATTCGTGCAAACGGTTCAAGCCACGTACGTCCTTGCCATAAGACCCTGCCTCACGACGGAAACATTGCGTATAAGCGCAATTCTTGATCGGTAACTGCTTCTCATCCAGAATGACATCCCGGTAGATATTCGTCACGGGCACCTCCGCCGTCGGGATCAAATATAAATCGTCTACCTCGCAATGATACATCTGTCCCTCCTTATCCGGAAGCTGACCCGTACCATAACCGGAAGCCGAGTTCACTACCGTAGGCGGCATGATCTCCAAGTAACCGGCGTCACGAGCCTCATCCAAGAAGAAATTGATCAACGCACGTTGCAAACGAGCGCCCTGTCCCTTATAAACCGGGAAACCGGCACCTGTGATCTTCACGCCCAGATCGAAATCAATCAAATCATATTTCTTCGCCAATTCCCAGTGAGGAAGAGCGTTCTTCGGGAGTTCCGTCTCCATGCCTCCCATTTTCTCTACCACGTTATCCTCGGCGCAAACACCCTCGGGAACCTCATCATAAGGTATGTTCGGGATCGTATAAAGCAGGTTTTGCAACTCCTCGGCAGCCTGATCCATCTCAGCTTGTAAAGTCTTGCTCACCTCCTTGATCTCGGAAACATGTTTCTTAGCGGCCTCCGCCTCATCCTTCTTGCCCTCTTTCATTAATTGTCCGATCGACTTCGAAGCTTGGTTTACCTCCGCTAGGTTCTTATCTAATTGATTTTGCGCGATACGTCTTTTATCATTCAATTCCAACACTTTAGCGACGTTCTCTTTTGCGTCCTTAAAATGTTTCTTTTCCAATCCACGGATTACGGCATCCGTGTTTTCAGTGATTAATTTGATTGTCAACATATTCTTTATGGTTTATGATTTCAAATTTATGATTTATGACGCGAATTTAGTAATTTTATTTGACCCGACCACCCGTTAGCCAAGTTCTTGTATAATAAGGTTCGCTAAGGCTACTTACCATCACGCCGCCGGAGGTGCTGGTATGGATGAAGCGCCCACCTTTCAAGTAAATCCCCACGTGATTCGGAGCGCCACGCTTCCCGCCACGCCCGGTCTTGAAGAATACCAGATCTCCTTCTTGCAACTGGCCGCGACTCACTTTCTTGCAATCATGCTTCAGCATATCCGCCGAGGAACGAGCCAGTTGCCTTCCGTATACCTCCCGATAAACGATAGACACGAAGCCGGAGCAATCCACGCCCCGTTTCGTGCTCCCTCCCAATTTATGACGTACTCCCAACCAACGGGCACCCTCGTTGTACAAGAATATATTATCTTCCGGTGTGATACGTACTCCATATAAGCGAGCCAGTTCCTTCGGTCCCTTGAAATCGGCGGGCAAAGCTACTTTTTGTTGTTTCTTGCTACCGCACGAGGTCAGGCACACAAGCAAGATGAAAAAAGTGAGAATTGAAAGTTGAAAATTGAAAGTCGCCCTATTCTTCATGTCATTTCTTTTAATTAGGGTACGAATATAGGCATAAAGTTTAAAAACAGCGTTATCGCGAATCCCGGACAGGGCTTATAATATTTTGTAAGCACTGTCACGAGTCGGGATAGCGCTTATAATTTTCTGTAAGCGCTGTCACGGGTCGGGATAGCGCTTATAATTTTCTGTAAGCGCTGTCACGGGTCGGGATAGTGCTTATAATTTTCCGTAAGCACTGTCACGAGCCAAGATAGTGCTTATAATTTTCTGTAAGCGCTGTCACGAGCCAAGACAGCGCTTATTATTCTCAAGAAGGCTGGGCGGATTTCAGATAAGCGTTGAACGCCTCCTTGTAGGCATCCGTCACGTGGATGATCTCCTTCCCGATATACACGCAATTATTCCGATCGACGGAGCGGATCTTATCCAGCGCCACGATATAAGAACGATGGACCCGCATAAAGCGACCCGTGGGCAGCATCTCTTCCATCGCCTTCATCGTCACGTGGGTGATAAGCGGACGAGGCTTCTCCTCCAGATAGATCATCACGTAATCCTTCAAACCCGTCACGTACAATATCCGGGAGATATCCACCTGCCGCAACTGGCTATCCACCCGTACGAAAAGGCTGCCTCTCTCCTCCTTCGCGCCACTCATCTCGAACCACTCCCGAGCCTTCTCGGCGGCACCCAGGAACTTATGGTAGCGGATGGGTTTCAGCAGGAAATCGAGGGCATTCACCTCGTAACTATCAAAGGCATATTCCTTAAAGGCGGTCGTGAAGATCACCCTCGTAGCGGGCGGCACCATCCGGGAGAGGTTCAGCCCATCCAGATCCGGCATCTGGATATCCAAGAAAAGCACGTCCACCGGAGACTCACGCAACGTGGAGAGCGCCAGCACCGGATCATTGAAGGAAGCCATCAGCCTCAGATAGTGTGTACGGCTCACGAAGTCCTCCAGCAGCTTCACCGCCAAGGGCTCATCGTCTACGATCATGCAAGTAAGTGTTTTCATAAGCAGTCTTGAAGTGTTATTTGAACAAAGTAAATAGTTTCCCGAAGCTCCTGATCGTATCGGTAACGACCGGGATAAGCCAGATCCAGCCTACGCCTCAGGTTCTCTAGCCCGATCCCCGATCCGCTACGGTTCACATCCGGTTTCGGATGGTCGGTATTCTCGCAGGTAAAAACAAGATCATCTCCCTCCGCCTTGAAACGAATACGTACGAACGACGGCTTACGGCTATTCACGCCATGCTTGAAAGCGTTTTCTATCAAAGAGATGAACAAGAGCGGAACGATCCGCATCGGTTTAGGCGGGACCTGCAAATCCACTTCCACGGTAGCCAGCTCGTTGCAGCGCAATCGCATCAACTCGATGTAATTACTCATGAACTCGATCTCGCCTTCCACCGGCACCAGCTCGTGGTTCGACTCATAGAGCGTGTACCGCAACAAATCGCTCAGCTGCCCGATACTTTCCTGCGCCGTATCCTGGTCTATCTGCACCAAGCTGGATATATTATTCAAGGTATTAAAGAGAAAATGCGGATTCAACTGGTTCTTCAGCCAAGCTAGCTCCGCCTCGGCGTTTTTCTGCTTCTCCTCCTTCAAGCGCATCTGCATATCGTTCCAGCGAAGCATATAACGAACTCCCACCGCGCAAGAAACGACCAGCACATTCGCGAAAAACAGGGAAAAGATCGCGATATACACCCCCGATTCCCATTCGGAAGGCACCGTGGGAAACGGCACGAATACCCGGCAAACGAAATAGGCAATAAGCACCACATTCACGAGCAGGAAGACTGTCCGATGACTCTTATAGAACAAATAAGGGATAAGCCCATAGAAATTCAGGAAATACAGAATAGCCAAAGGCAACGTGAAGCCGCCGTTCACCTTGAATAGCTCCCAGGCCTTCATCCAATCATTCCGGACGAAGAAGTCGATGAAGGGAGGTATCAGGCAGAAAGCGAACCAGCCCATCGCCTGTATGAGGCCTATGATAAGATCCTTTCTCGTTATTTTCATGGTACGATTCTTATTATGCACAAATATATAATAAATAATCCTATTTGACCATCATCGTACCCATTTCGGTTGTTTGCGAGCGCATCTCTTTCACGTCGGTATTCTGGATCGCGCGTTTCACCTTCTTTACCGAGGATTGTTGCTTACCAAACGTATAGCTGATATTGATGCCCACCATCTGGATCGGTATTCTCATCGTGGATCTGTTCTCGAAATCCTTTCCACGAGAGAACGACTTTATCTCCATCTTCGAGCCCGTGAGCGGAGTCATACCCGTGATACCCACACTCAGCTTATCCTTGAAGAAGGAACGGGTGACGCTTCCCATGACAGCGTTAAAGCCACTATTCCACCCCTGCAGATTGTATTGCTTGGTAGAGGAGATCACGTTCAAGCTTAAACGGATATCCCAAGGAAGCGTTTGCTGTGCCCCGATCATCGCGTTGGCCTGCCAGCCGGTATTCGACAGGTCGATCCGCTCACTCCTCAAATCCACATACGATACGCCACTATTCATATAAATACGGGTCTTGGGCCCGGCGTTCCAATTCACGTAGGCGTTCAATCCCGTTTGGTGATTCTTCACGATATTGCCATATGTAGTGTTCAGCACGTTCTCCTTATAAAAGCTATAGCTATCGATGGCATTATCGCAAATACCTTGGCGCAACGTCAGGTTCACGATCCACTTCGGGGTGAACAGGTTATAGACCAAGCTGATATTATGCGCCTTCTCGCACTCCAGATCCGTATTGCCATAAGTAATGCTAGTAGGGTCCGTCCGATCCACGTAAGGATTGAGGTAAGAGATACCGGGGCGGCTGATACGCATGTTATAAGTCATGCCTATATTTTGGTTGGCCGCTATCGTATAAGACAGGTTGGCCGAGGGCACCAGATTGCCATAATCCATGGAGAAATCCTCGCCTTGCCCCCGCGAGAATCTTACGTGCTGCCACGTGTACTCATAACGCAATCCCCCCTTAAAGCCCCAGTTCTTCCATTTACCCTCATACTCGGCGTAACCGGCCAAGATATCGTTCGTATGCTCATAATCGAGGCTGCCGGCCTCATTATATACATACGTCCCTTCTTGCTCCAGATAATACTTAGAGTCCGACGAGTTATCACGAGCGATATACTTCAAGCCTACATTCAACTTCTGCCCCGCTTTCAACGGCGTGGAGAAATCGGCCTGGAAGGTATTCTCCAAGGTATTCCGATGAGCGTCCGTATAGCGGTTTGTCAGGTTCAAGTAAGGATTTCCGGTATCTCCCTCGAACAAGCTATAGGCATCGGAGTAGGTGGGAGAAGCGGAGATGAGATAAGAGAACGTCAAGGTACGATCGGCGTTGGAGGCGAACGTATGTTGGTAATCGACACTTCCGTTGATGGAATAATTATCGTTTTCCTGATCCGAGCGTCCCTTATAGCTAAAACCCTCGCCGAAGACTCCGCCACGTAGTGAGGAGCTCAGTCCCATATCGCTATTGTTATCGAATCCCATCAAGCCGAAAGAGGCGGTCAGCAGGTTCAGCGAATCCACTTCATAGCCTACGTTAAGGTTGCCCATCTTGATCAGGAAGTCGTTATCGCCCACGCTTGACACGGTCTGCACGCCCGTCCCGGTGTCGGAGAATTGCTCACGGCTTATCTCCGCGGACGAGTCATCCATCATACTTTTCGCCACATTCGCGTTTACCGTCATGGAGAACTTCTTCTTCTGCATGCTGAAATACGCGCCGCCGCCAAAGCCTTTCGTGCTGGCCAGTCCCCGTATCGTGCCATTGTATCCGCTTAGATCGACCGCTCCGGCACCTGTCACCTTGTCCATGACCAAATTCAACACGCCCCCTACACCCTCGGCATCGTACTTCACGCCCGGGTTGGTGATCACCTCGATATTCTTCACGCTACTGGCCGGCATATTCTTCAACACCGCGGAGGGGTTGCTGCTCATCATCACGTTTGGCTTCCCGTCTACATATACCTTGAAATTGCTACTGCCGTTCACCGTGATATTGTCATTCCCGTCCACGGTAACCATCGGTACCTTGCGTAGCATTTCCAGCACGGTACTCGATTTCGAATCTACGTCGTCCTCCGTATTATAGCTCATCTTATCCACCTCCATCTTCACCAAGGGGCGTTGGGCCACCACCTCTACGCCTTTCAGCTGCTGCATATCCTCGGAGATATAGATGGTATCCAAGTTCACGATCCGCTCTCCCTTCAGGGATAAAGGAACCGTCTTGCTCGTTTTCCCTACCGAGCTAAATAAGATCTCGAAATCGCCTTTGCCACTCACTTCTTGCTCGAACCGTCCCTCCATATCCGTCACGGTCATCGCCACGGGTTTATCCGCTTTGTTCGGGCGAAAGACACGAATAGTAGCGAAAGGTTCGCCCTCATTCGTCAAAGAATCCAAGAGCAAACCTTTCACCAATGTCTTCTGGGCCTGTCCCAAAGCCGGGACAGACAGAATAACCAATAACAGCATCCCCATACATACCAACCTAGTCTTCATATCCTTTACTTTTAAATGATACGCAAATCTAGCGCCCGCGCCTATAAAAGTAAAGGTATATTCGACGAATGCCGGGGTTGCTTTAGACGAACAAAGAAATTATCGTTTCAGTACGCGAGCCGCCCATCCTCCACCGGGAGCCATATGGATCTTCAGTTTACGATCCGCCGGCACGGGGATTATCTCTTTCTTATAATCGCGGGCGGCACGATCGGCGTTTATGCCATCCTTGAATACTTCCAAGGTATAATCTCCTTCGCCCACGAAAGATAGGTCTAAGTCCAGCTCCCTCGGTGTCCAGTTGGTCAACGCCCCGATATACCAATCAGAACCCTGGCGGCGGGCGATCGCTACGTATTCGGAGACTTTTCCATCCAGCGAGATCATCTCGTCCCAGACGGTGGGGATGCGGGAGATAAATTCCGTACACTCCTTTTCCCTCCTGTAATTAGACGGGGCATCGCACAACATATTAAAAGGAGACTCGAAGATCACGTAAGTAGCCAACTGGCGGCAACGGGTTCCTTGGCTCATCGGCTCCGAGTTGACCGGGCGATAATTACCTTTGGCGGCGTTGCGCATAGCGCCCTGCGTATAATCCATCGGGCCGGCGATCATGCGGATGAATGGGATCGTGACATCGTACGTCACCATATCGTAAGACTCGGGAGACCATTTCATTTGCTCCAAGCCATTCACGCCCTCATAGTTCAGCACGTTCGGATAGGTCCGTTGAAGGCCTGTCGGCTTGAATACGCCATGGAAATCCGCGAGCATCTTATACTTCGCGCAGACCTCGGAAGCCTTATAAACAAAGTTCACCATTTCCTGATCGTCGCGATCCAAGAAATCCACCTTGAAGCCTTTCACGCCCATATCCGAATAATGCTTCACGATATTCTCCATATCACGGGCGAAAGCCCAGTAACCCGCCCAAAGGATGATGCCTACATTCTTGGATTTGCCATAATCCACCAATTCCTGTAGATTGATCTCCGGTATCACTTGCATCATATCCGCCTGCAGGTTCACGGCCCAGCCCTCATCCAAGATCACGTACTCGATACCATGCTCGGCGGCGAAGTCGATATAATATTTATAGGTAGGATTATTGATTCCGGCACGGAAATCCACACCGTATAGATTCCAGTCGTTCCACCAATCCCAAGCCACCTTGCCCGGCCGGATCCAAGAGAGATCCTTTACCCGGGAGGGAGAAGCCAGGCGGTAGACCATATCGCAATCGGCCAGCTCCTTATCATTCCGGGAGATGATAAACGCACGCCAAGGGAAAGAACGGGTTCCGGATGTCTTGGCGATATAGTCCTCACGCTCTTTCACCAACATCTGCAATTGATTATGGCCGCCTTGCTCCTTCACTTTCGGATAAGGCGCGTGAACCGCTTTCAAGGAAGGTTTTCCCGTCTCGTTATTCAAGAACATCCCGGGGTAATCCTCCAGATCGGCTTCCGTGACGCAGATCTTACGGCCGTCTCCCAGATCCACCAATAGAGGCAGGATCTTCAGGCGTTTATCATTCAGCTGAGTGATCGGCTCGTTTACGTAAGGCTGCTCGAAGGAGTTGAAGAATTGCTCCTCGAACGTCGGCTTCGTACTATTCACGTAAGCAGTGAATGTCTTATAATCCGAGGGGAAATTATAGACGGCTTCCTCATCGGCGATCACGATCGATTCCTTTCTTTTCGTCGTGAAACGATAAGCGGCTCCATCGTTGTAAACCCTGAACGCCAATCCGTAGTCTCCCCGAAACGAGATTCGCATCTCATTATAAATATCCTTCACCACGTCTTTCTTATAGAACGGAGAGGGTATTTCCTTGTCCACCGAGGTCTTCGTCACTTTCAAGACTTTCGGGTTCGCTCCAAGCACCTCGCCCCCCTGCAGGGTCATAGATACGGCCGAGTTCATCACCTCCGAATCATCCTGCACGATAGCGAAAGTGACTTTATCGGCTACCGTAACCTCTACCTTTATATTCCGGTCCGGAGACTGGACTTGATAACTCTTTTGGGCGATCGCCGGGATAGCGCCCCACACAAAAAGAAAAGCGAATAAAATGTTTTTACTCATGGTTCGTTGATTTAAGTTTGTTTATGAATACAAATATAGAGTATCTTTGCCTGCATTCATAACAAAAAACAAATAATACCAGCATGATGAGACTTCACAAAATCTGCTTAACGCTCGTGTGGTTTACGGTTCTTTCCGCCCACGCGCAATGGAAATGGCTCAATCCGCTTGAATGCGGATTTCCTGTCGTACAAAACCAAGGATGGACCGAGGAGATCGGAGATAGCTACGCACGGCTTCCCCAAAGAGCCGAGGGCAAGGTGCGTAAACCTGTATGGGATTTATCCCGCAACGCCGCCGGACTGGCGATCCATTTTTACAGCGACGCCCCCGAGCTGAAAGTCCGCTACACCGTAGACGGATCGCTGAATATGCCACATATGCCTACCACAGGCGTATCCGGCGTGGATCTATACAGCATCGATAGCGATGGCCAATGGCGTTTCTATTTCGGAGGGTATCCTTCCGGCGATACGCTTCAATATCATTATACGAACATCGGGAAAGACAAGTATCACGACAGGGGCTATGAGTTCCGTCTCTACCTGCCCCCGTATAATACGGTAAAGTGGCTGGAAATAGGCGTGCCCGAAAACAAGGAGCTTACGTTTATCCCCGTATCGCCCGAGAAGCCGATTCTTTTATACGGGACCTCGATCGCCCAAGGCGCGTGCGCATCCCGCCCGGGCATGGCTTGGGGCACGATCTTGCAGCGTTCCCTGGGATATCCGCTTATCAACCTGGGCTTCTCCGGCAACGGACGCTTGGAGAAAGAGGTGCTGGATTTCATTTGCGAGATAGACGCACGCCTTTACATCCTTGACTGCCTGCCCAACCTCACGCCAAAGAGCAAGGAGGAGATCGTGAAGCTCGTATCGGACGCGGTGGGGCAGATACGTGCCTCCCACTCCTCGCCGATCCTTTTGGTGGAACATCTCGGATATAGCAACGCGCTCGCCGACTACACGAAGCAGGAAGACTATACGCACGTGAACCAAGGAGCTAAAGAGGCGTTCGAGGAATTGCGGGCGCAAGGGGTAAAGGATCTCTACTATCTTACGAAAGAGGAACTCGGGCTGCACCCCGACGCTTGGGTGGATTACGTCCATCCTTCCGACTGGGGCATGGCGACACAGGCGAACGCCGTAGAGCGGAAAGTACGGGAGATATTGCACCCGAACGAGGAAGGCTACAAGCGAATCGTGGACGAGATCGCTCATTAAGCGATAGTTCCTTCCTCACGGATCACCTTGAGCAACATCTCGAGCGCCGCCTCCGTCGACAAGCTAATATTCATCCAGCGAGGATTCTTTCCGAAACGATAGCACTCGGAGAGAATCCTCTCCTTATAAGCGACGGCGATCCATACCATCCCCACCGGTTTCGAGCGCGTACCGCCTTTCGGCCCGGCGACCCCGGAGGTAGCTACGACGCAATCACACCCCAATACCCGCATCGCCCCACGGGCCATCTGCTCCACCACCGGCTGGCTTACGGCCCCGAAAGCCTCGAGATCCGCCTCGGCTACACCGAGCACATTCCGTTTCACCTCGTTGCTATAGGAGACCACGCCCCCGGCAAAATACTCCGAGCTACCCGACACGGAGGTGATCAGGCTGGCGATCTTCCCGCCCGTACAACTCTCCGCCGTACCCATCACTAAGTGCTCCTCTTTGAGGACTTTCGCTACTCTTAACTGTATTGGTAAATCACATATTCCCATTGCTATAATGATATTAATAAAAACAACACATTTTTTTAAGGAAGCGACAGCCGGAGAGCCGGTCCGCCGCGAACAGAATGAATCCCCCCGATAACACCGATAGGCAAAGCCCGTGCCGCGGGAGGAGATAAAAGCGACGCGAAATCCCCGGCGACCCTCGCCGACCACCTCGCGTCGCTTCCGAAACGCCCGGCGACCCTCGCCGACCACCTCGCGTCGCTTCCGAAACGCCCGGCGACCCCCGCCGACCCTTTCGCGCCGCTTCCGAATCCCCCGGCGACCCTCGCCGAGCGTTTGGATACGCTTTCCGGCTCGCCGGCGACTATCCGGTCGAACTCACGGGGAAACCCTTTCTCTATAAGACCACCCTGGAGAAAGGAGCCGCGTCCATCGGACAGAACTCCTTATCCATATACTTATAATATCCGGTGATAGCGACCATGGCGGCGTTGTCCGTCGTAAAGGAGAACTTCGGGATATGCACTTTCCAGCCGAAACGCTTGGCGTGATCCAAGAAAGCGTCACGCAAACCGGTGTTGGCCGATACGCCTCCGGCAACGGCTACCTCCTTTATATCCAAATCCTTCGCCGCCTTACGCAATTTACTCATCAAGATATCGATCACCGTAGCTTGCAAGGAAGCGCACAGGTCTCGCTTGTTCTTCTCGATGAAATCCGGATCTTCCTTCAAGTGATCCCGCAAGGTGTACAAGAAAGAGGTCTTCAAGCCGCTAAAGCTATAATCATATCCGGGGATATGCGGTTTGCTGAACGTAAACGCCTTGGGATCGCCCTCGTTCGCCAAACGGTTCACGACGGGGCCCCCGGGATAACCCAGCCCCATCACCTTGGCGCATTTATCGAAAGCCTCACCGGCGGCGTCGTCGATCGTCTGGCCGATCACCTCCATGTCGTTATAAGCGTTCACCTTAATGATTTGCGAGTTACCGCCCGAAACCAACAAGCAAAGGAAAGGGAACGAGGGAGCGTGGTCATCGTCGGGCGTCTCCTTGATAAAATGGGCCAGCACATGGGCCTGCAAGTGATTGACCTCGATCATCGGGATATCCAAGGAAGCGGCAAAGCCCTTGGCGAACGAGGTCCCTACCAATAACGACCCCATCAAACCCGGCCCACGGGTAAACGCCACGGCGCTCAACTCGGACTTATCGATCCCCGCGCGCTTGATCGCCTCGGCCACCACCGGGATGATATTCTGCTGATGGGCACGGGAAGCCAACTCGGGGACAACCCCGCCATAGGCCTCATGAACGGCTTGGCTGGCTATTACGTTGGACAGCATCACGCCATCCCGGATCACGGAAGAGGAAGTGTCATCGCAAGAAGACTCTATCCCCACTATTGTTATACTCATATCTTCGTCTTTTTTACGCGAATTAACGAAATCTATCGCGATATTGTTGTAGATTTGCGCTAAATAAATAGAAAAGATATCAGAGGACTTAAATACATAATCATTACCCTTCTTACGTTATTCTGGATATTCTACGCGCTGCCGAGTATCTTGCTGAGAATCCCTTACATTCAAAAACAAGTCTCGGAAGTAGCCACCACCCAATTATCCAACTACCTCGGCGTGCCCGTAAAGGTAGGCGACGTGGATATCGAATGGTTCAATCGCTTGGTACTCGAAGGGCTTTATCTGGAAGACCAAGACGGCAAGGTGCTGTTCGAGGCGAACCATGTGGCGGCGGGATTCGAGATCGTGCCATTACTGGAAGGGAAGTTCGTCTTCACGACGGTACGCTTGTTCGGCTTCTCCATCAACCTGCGAAAGCATACGCCCGAAGCCCCCCTGAACCTGCAATTCGTGATCGACGCTTTCGCCAGCAAGGATTCGATAAAGAAAGAGAAGAATATCGATCTCCGCTTCAACTCCATCATGATCCGGAGAGGCCATTTCAGCTATAACGTGGATAGCGAGCAAGAGACCCCGGGAAAGTTCAACGCCAAGCACGTAGACATCACGAACCTCAGCGCCAAGATCTCCCTCAAGGCTTTTAACAAAGACAGCCTGAACGCCCATATCAAGAAGATGAGTTTCGACGAGGCATCGGGCTTCTCCTTGAATAAGCTATCGCTGAACGTGGTGGGAAACCGCGATAGCGCCTTCGTGCGAGACTTCGAGGTACGCTTGCCGCGGACAGACTTGAAGATCGGCCTGGCCCGGATCGACGTAAGCCAGATAGATAGCCTGCCCGCCCTCTTGAACGACGCTCCGATCGACTTGAATATAACGCCTTCGCAAATCTGCCTGAAGGATCTATCCCCTTTCGTCCCGGCGTTCAAGAACTTCGCCGACACGATAGAGCTATCGGCCGAGGCCAATGGCTGCATCAATAATTTCAACCTGAAGCGACTCACCTTGAAGTATAGCGACAAGATGCTGTTTATCGGCCAGATGGAACTGAAGAACATCACCCATCCCGAGGAGGCCTATCTGTTAGGAAAGGTGAACAAGATGTATATCACGACAGACGGTCTCTCCAGCCTGGTGGACAACTTCAATGAGCGCCCGAAGCGTCTACCCGCCCCGGTCGTCCAATTGGGCACCATCAATTTCACGGGCGAGATATCGGGCTTTTTTGATAACCTGGTAGCTTTCGGGAAGCTATCGTCTTCCATCGGCTCCATACAGACCGACTTGATATTCGGTAGCGACAAGGAAAAGAATATAGCCGCTTTCCTACGGGGGCGCGTTGCCTCCAGCAACTTGCGACTTCATGAGTTATTCGGCGAGAATACCCCTCTCGGAGAGGCTCGCTTCGACATCGATATCGATACCCGCAGACCCGTGGGCGGAAATTTCTCCGGAAAGATCCATGCGCAAGTCAAGGAGTTCGATTATAAAGCCTATAAATACAAGGATATAAATCTTTCCGGTAATTTCAAGAAGAATAGCTTCGATGGGACCCTCCAGGTAAACGACCCCAACGGCGCGCTATACGCCCAAGGCATCTTCCAGCACCAAGGGCAAAACTCGTTGTTCAACTTCACCGCCCGCCTCGATCATTTCCGGCCGGACCGATTGAACCTGACGCGTAAATACGAGGCTCCGGATATCTCCTTGGCGTTAAACGCGGATTTCACCGGGGATAATATCGATAATCTGGAAGGGAGCATCACGCTGGACAGCCTCTCCTTCGAGACCGCCCCCAGCAGTTTCTTCCTTAACAAACTAGAGGTGGTCGCCTCGGGGCATAGCCTCGACCGGAAATTAACCATCACCTCCGATATCCTGAACGGGGAGGTTACGGGGGCTTACTCGTTCAATACGCTAGTCCCAAGCCTCCTGAATACGTTCAACGGATATGTGCCTGCCTTGATCAACACGACCCCCAAAAAACAAATCGTGAAGGAGAACAACTTCGCCCTCCTATTGACGATCGAGAATACGGAAGCGCTTTCCACCACACTGAAACTACCGTTCACGATGGTGCAACCCGGACGGATCACGGGACATTATAATAATATCTATAATAAGTTCCGCGTCGAGGCGTGGCTCCCGAAGTTCAATATCGGGAAATCCATGTTCGAATCCGGCTACTTGGTTTGCGACAATCCGAACGATAAGGTAAACCTCCAATTAAAAACGATTAACTACAACAACAAGGGGCTGCGCAATTACCTTGACCTCAAGGCCGACGCTAAAGACAACCTGGTGAATACCATGATTGGCTGGGCGAATAATAAAGAGCGGTTATTTAAGGCCGATATCTCCGCCTCTACCCTCTTCGTCAAGGAGGAAAGCAAGAAAGGGCCGGCCAAGCTACGCACGGAGGTCACGTTGAATAAAAGCCCCCTCATTATTCAAGACACGCTCTGGACCATCAATCCGGCGAATATAACGATCCGTGAGGGCAAGGTCGGCATCGAGCATTTCCGGGTAGATCACGAGACCCAATATTTATCCATGGAAGGGACGATCTCGAAAGACCCGGCGGATACCTTATTGGTGAACCTGAAGCAAATAGAGCTGAGTTACGTCTTCGATGTTCTGAATATCCCAGCCTTGCAATTCGGGGGGGAGGCGACCGGCAAGTTCTACGTGAACGACTTATTCAATAGCCGCATGCTAAATACGGATCTGGAAGTAACGAATTTCTCATTCAACCAGACCCCCTTGGGCCGCCTCAATCTCTTCAGCGAATGGGACGACACGCAGAAAGGTATCCTTATGCTAGGCAGCATCTACAAGAACGACAGCACTTGGACGGACGTGAACGGTTATGTATTCCCGGTCGGGCCCAACGCGGGACTCTCCTTGTATTTCGGTGCCAATGATATCAATCTGGCTTTTCTGCAACCCTTTGTAGACACGGTCGTAAAGAACTTGCAAGGCCGGGGATTCGGAAACGTACACCTGCACGGCCCCTTCAATGAACTGAATGTAGAGGGAGACGCCTATGTCATGGATGGAGGAGTCGGCGTTGACTTCTTGGATACTTATTACACCTTCTCCGATTCCGTCCACCTAGACTCTACGTCTGTCAATTTACGGAATATCACGGTAAAGGACGCATTCGGCAACTCCGGGAAAGTCGGCCTCAAATTCAACCATTCGCATTTCCGGGATTATAGCTTCCTCGTAAACGTACAGGGCGATAAGATGTTGATGTATAACGCCAATCAGAGAAAGAATCCGCTGATCTACGGAACGGTATTCGCCAGCGGAACGGCGACAATCCAAGGAAACGGGAAGTTTATAGACTTTGACATTAACATGAAAAGCGAGCCCAAGACCGCCATCTACCTGGACTTCATGAATAAGAACTCGGCTACGAACTACGACTTTATCACGTTCGTAGATAAAAGCAAGCTGGCCGCCAACGCGGATTCCACGGCCACGCATCCATTGAATATCGTACACCAGACCGCCGAGGGGGCCGAGCTACGAATGAACTTCCTCCTCGATATCACACCCGATGCCGATATAGAGCTCATCATGGACCCGATAGCGGGAGACCGTATCAAAGGAAACGCCAGTGGAAGCTTACAGATACAATATGGAACAAGAAGTGATCTTCGTATGTATGGCGACGTGAATATCGTACAAGGAAACTATAATTTCAGCTTACAGCAAATCATCCATAAAGAATTTAAGATCAGAGACGGTAGCACGATCAATTTCCGTGGCGATCCGTTTAGTGCCCATATGGATGTCAACGCGATCTACAGTCTGACCGCCAATATCGGAGACTTGGAGGAGAGTCTCTTACAAGAAAGTTCCCGGACAAACATACCCGTCAATTGCGTGCTGAACCTGGAAGGCGCGTTGCGCGGCCCGTCCCTCTCCTTCGACCTCGAATTTCCGAGCTCTAACGAGGAGCTAGAGCGTCAAGTCAAAACGCTTATAGCCACAGACGATATGATGACCCGGCAAATCATTTATTTGCTGGTGCTGAATAAATTCTACACGCCCGAATTTGCCCAAACGAGTTATAAGCAGTCTAACGAATTAAACGCCGTGGCTTCATCCGCCATCTCGGCGCAATTATCCAATCTGCTGGGTAGCTTCACGGATAAAGTGCAAATAGGAACAAACATACGGGCGGGACAAAAAGGGTTCAACCAGGAAGACACCGAATACGAGATGCTATTGTCCAGCCAATTGCTAAACAACCGCTTATTGATCAATGGCAATTTCGGCATGAGAAACACGATTACCTCAGGGAAAAGTAACGTCTTTATCGGAGAGTTCGACCTAGAATATAAGTTGACTCCCTCCGGCGAGATCCGCCTAAAGGCCTATAACCATGCCCGAGATATGTATTTCGGCCTCAAACAAGCATTGACCATACAAGGTGTAGGTATCATGTACCGGAAAGACTTCACGAATTTCTCTGAGATTTTCAAAAGAAGATGGAAATCTCTTTTACCCTTGATCCGCAAAGACTCTACGAATATCCCTTCCGCGGTCAAAGACTCAACAATTCTTTCACTGCCGACTGATAAGAAGTAAGGGAAGCGCTTTTCAATACTTTCTTGCGAAGCCTTTTATCGGCCTCCGGTAACAGATAATCCCAGATCGTTTTCATTTTAGCGAGTAGCTGATGCTCGCCACCTTCCAGCCGGGCAGCGTATTCATCCATCAATGACGCATGGAACAGGACGAGTTTATCCCGCCTCTCATCCGCGGTCAAAAGCTGTCCGGACACGCACTCGGCGGCCAGCCAAGGAGAGGCCAATAACCCCCGCCCGAGCATGATCCCGGCAAGCCCCGGGAAACGCTCCTTTACCCCCCGGATAGCCTCCAGACCGGCTACGTCCCCGTTATAATATAAGGGGAGCTCACATCCCTCGTAAAAGCGAGCGAATCCCTCCCAATCGATAGCCCCTTTATATTGCTGTATCCCTAACCGGGGATGCAACGTGATATGCTTCAAAGGCAACTTATTTAATAAGGAAAGAAGCGCGAAGGACTCGTCCGCGCGCTCCCATCCCAAACGCGTTTTCACCGAAAAAGAAATGTCCGGAAACTCCTCGATCGTACGTAATAAAGACCCCGCCTCTTCTGGATACGGCAAAAGCCCCGAACCTCTATGGGCACGGACCTGCATAGGGAAAGGACATCCTAAATTAATATCCGCTTCCCGGTATCCATGCTCTTGGAATAAACGCGCGATCAGCCGAAACTCGTCCGGCGTGGAAGCGATCAACTGCGGTACGACATGCGCCCGCTCACTGCCATCGCGAGCGATATCCCTCAAGTCCTTATTCCGGAAACCACCCTTCTCTATCCTTACGAAAGGCGTATAATAAGCATCCACACCCCCGAATATACGGGCATGCGCCTCCCTATAAACCGAATCCGTATATCCTTGCAAAGGAGCGAAATGAATGACTGCCATATCAAGCGAAGATTTCCATGAAAACCGATCTCAATTGACTTTTCGCCCACTCGAAGTCTTGGGGTGCCCCCAACTCCATCGCCAAGGAAGTAACGCCTTTATCCGTAAAGCCACAAGGATTGATCAAGGAGAAGTAACTCAGATCCGTATTTATATTCAAGGCGAAGCCATGCATCGTAACGAACCGGCTGCTTTTCACCCCAATCGCACAGATCTTACGGGCACGTCCCGGCACCTCGGGGTCTAGCCATACACCCGTCGCCCCTTCCAAACGTTCCCCTTTCAAGCCGTAAAGCGACAGGAAACGGATAATCGCCTCTTCCAGCCTATGGATGTATTGTTTCAATCCCAGGTTCCAATATTCCAGATCGAATACCGGGTAACCGGTAATCTGTCCCGGTCCGTGATACGTTATGTCACCCCCTCTGTTTATATGGTAAAACGAGACCCCTCGTTCCCGTAAAATAGCCTCGGGGATAAGCAAATTAGAATCCTTGCCACTTTTACCGATCGTCAAGACCGGTAAATGCTCGCAAAAGAACAATTGATTATCCTCTTTCTTTCCCGCGGCTTTCGCCTCCAATAAGCCCTCGAAAGCGGCTGTCTGGTATTCTAACGCATCGACATAAGCGATTCGTCCCAAGTCGTGATAACGGAAGCTCTCCATTTCTTTCTTTTTTTAACCTTTCCGGTATTCGGGTCAACTTGCCCGGCACCATATCCCATTTCTACTTTTATCAGTTTTCCCATCAAGGAAATTATTTTCGCTTGCCGTTTCAGCATATAAGGAGACGGTTTAGCGGAATTGAACTTCCGGGGGTTGGGGAGCGTAGCCGCTATCAAGGCCGCCTCGCGTTGTGCCAATCGGTACGCATGCTTACCGAAATGAGCCTCCGCTACCGCCTCGGCGCCATAGATACCCTCCCCCATCTCTATAGAGTTCAGATAGACTTCCATAATACGCTCTTTTCCCCATATCGATTCGATCAAGAAGGTGAAATAGACCTCGATACCTTTCCGCACATAACTTTTCCCCGGCCAAAGAAATACATTCTTGGCGGTCTGCTGAGAAATCGTGCTGGCACCTCTCACCCTTTTCCCTTTCTCTGCCTCGGCCCGTGCCTTTTGGATTTGTTCCACATCAAAGCCATTATGTTCCATGAACAGGTTGTCTTCCGACGCGATGACCGCTTGAACCAAAGGCTGGGCGATCTTGGACATTGGGACCCACGTATGATCGAGTTTTATTTTCTTCCCATCCTGATACTGCTCATACATACGAATAAACATCAACGGCGTATAATACACTGGCACATACTTATACACCCCTACCGCTACTATGCTGGACACAAACAGGAAAATGAACAAATTCCTGCACCAGATCCAGATCCGTTTAATCAACACTCCTCGCATATCTCCCAATTCTTGATCGTCCGCTTCTCCGTATCGAAATACCTATCGGATATAATCGCCGTTCTTCCATTTTCGTCTCTGTTTATTGATTCGCCAACACAAATGTAGCACAATTTACCCAATTATCAATTCTCATGATCAATTATTACGCGCCTTCTCCCACGCATATCCATATCGCTCCAGAGGGGAAGGAAGTTTCAAGTTTCAAGGTTTCACGAACCCTTTTTTCTCACACGCGCTCGCGCATACATATGCGTACATATATATACGCGCATATATAATTATGTACACATATATATAATTATGTACGCCTATATATATAACAACACACATACGCGCGCGCGAAGAAAAGAGGGCTCATGAAACCTTGAAACTTGAAACCCGCCTATAGCCCATTCACCTCTCTTACGTACCCGGCCCCCCTTCGCCGCCTGACGATTGATAAAGAAGAACCGCATGATTGATTTAAGTCCTCCAGGCTGAAGACCTAAATCAAGGGGTGCGAAGAGCTAAGTCAAGAGGCGCGAAGAGCTAAGTCTGGGGGCGAAAGGACCCAGCTCCTCCATCCCTCACCACCGGTAGACCGCTGAGGGCAAAGCGTCCGGAAGCCCCTGGGTAACCCTCAGCCGATGAACCACGTGCGTCTACCTATCATTTTTTTAAACATTCGATTCGGTAAATGTAATATGGACTTGGAAAAAGATGTTATCTTTGGCTCCCGACAACCTTTCGGCCTGTCATATGGTTATTTTGATAAAAATAAAAGCATGGAGAATCGTTTTTTAGGACTCATAGAGAATAGCATCAAGGAACATTGGGATCTCCCCGCGTTCTCCGATTATAATGGACATACTTTCCATTATAAAGATGTAGCTCGTCGAATCGAGAAATTTCATATTATCCTAGAGCACGCTGGTATCAAAAAGGGGGATAAGGTGGCCTTAGTAGGGCGAAACTCCTCCAACTGGGCGATCTGTTTCTTCGGGATCTTGGCTTATGGAGCCGTAGCCGTGCCTATCCTACACGAATTCAAACCGGACAATATACATCATATCGTCAATCATTCCGAGGCAAAGGCGGTCCTTGCCGCCTCCAGCAACTGGGAGAATATGAATGAACGCATGATGCCCGACGTGAGACTGTTCATGATGCTGGATAATTTCTCGATCATTCATAGCAAGAACAAGGAAGTCCCGGTAGTAAGAGACCGGATCAATGAATATTTCGGCAAGAAATACCCTCGCTCATTCACCTCGAACGACGTTCGGTATCACGTGGAAAAGCCGGAGGAATTAGCGGTACTTAATTACACCTCCGGAACCACCAGTTTCTCGAAAGGGGTTATGATCCCCTACCGGAGCTTATGGAGTAATACGCAATTCGCTTACGACAATTTACCGTTCATCCATCCGGGTGATAATATCGTATGTATGCTCCCGATGGCCCATATGTACGGGCTGGCATTCGAGGTATTGAATTCCGTGAACAAAGGCTGCCATGTACACTTCCTCACACGTACCCCCAGCCCGAAAATCATAGCGGAAGCCTTCACGACGATCAAGCCGGCGCTGATCCTGGCCGTTCCCCTGATTATCGAGAAAATCATCAAGAACAAGGTATTCCCCGAACTGGAGAAACCGTTGATCAAATTGCTCTTGAAAGTCCCCTATCTAGACCAGAAAGTGCTGGATACCATTTCCGCCAAGCTGACAACCTCCTTCGGTGGCAACTTCGGGGAGATCGTTATCGGAGGAGCCGCCATCAATAAAGAGGTGGAGACGTTCCTTCATTCCATCCGTTTCCGCTATACCGTAGGCTACGGGATG
>JAQVCX010000020.1 GCA_028689545.1 Parabacteroides sp. | reverse complement strand
CGGCTATCGCCTTCACGATATCACCGGAGTAGCCCAAGCCACCGTCAGCGATCAAAGGCACACCGGTTCCTTCCAACGCCTTCGCCACATCGTAAATAGCCGACAACTGAGGAACACCTACACCAGCGATCACACGAGTCGTACAAATCGAACCCGGACCGATACCTACCTTCACGGCATCCGCCCCAGCATCCACCAAGTATTTAGCGGCATCGCCCGTAGCGATATTACCGACCACGCAATCAATATGCGGATATTGAGCCTTGATCTGTCTCAAAACATCCACCACACCTTTTGAGTGACCATGCGCCGTATCGATCACCAAGGCATCCACGCCAGCATCCACCAAAGCGGCTACACGCTCGAATGTATTGAACGTAACACCTACACCGGCGGCTACACGCAAACGACCTTTCATATCCTTGCAAGCCTTTGGCTTATCTTTTGCTTTCGTTATATCTTTATAGGTAATCAAACCGATCAGCTTATTATGGCTATCTACCACAGGCAACTTCTCGATCTTATATTCCTGAAGGATCTGAGCGGCGGCCTCCATATCCGTAGACGGTCCGGTCACAATCAGATTCTCTTTCGTCATCACATCATCGATAGAGCGGTTCATTTCCTTCTCGAAACGCAAGTCTCGGTTCGTCACGATACCCACCAAATATCCGCCTTCATCCACTACGGGAATACCACCGATCTTATATTCAGCCATCATCGCCAAGGCATCCGCCACACGTTTGCCCTTCGTGATAGTCACCGGGTCATAGATCATTCCATTCTCCGCACGCTTGACTGTCTGGACCTGCTTTGCCTGCTCGGCGATCGTCATATTTTTGTGAATCACACCAATACCTCCCTCTCGAGCGATAGCGATAGCCAACTTGGCCTCGGTAACCGTATCCATAGCGGCCGACACCATCGGTATATTCAATGTGATATTACGTGAAAACTTTGTCGTTAGATCGACATTACGAGGAAGAACTTCCGAATAAGCTGGGATTAACAACACATCGTCAAACGTTAACCCATCCATAACTACCCTGTCTGCAATAAATGACATAGAACTTATGCTTTAAAAATTATTGCGCGCAAATATACGACTTCTCACGCAATAAATCGATACAGTAGAAAGTAAAATTCCTTCCGAATGAAAAATAAATTTCTTTCGGAAGGAACAATCATCTTCTTTATTTGTTTTTTCAGAGTGAAACCAGGCCACTCTTTCCATTAGTTTGCCATTTCAGACAAGAACTTGATACGGACCAAGCGAATCTCCTCTTCCGTATAGTCACCACCCAATTCCTCGATGGCATCGTCCAAGCCGTCGGTCTCCGAATCCTTGAAATACTCGTAAATATCCTCGATATGGTCCTCATCCATTACATCGTTCAAGAAATAATCGATATTGATACGTGTACCCGAATATACGATCGCCTCGATCTCATCCAAAAGCTCGGTGAACTCAAGCCCGTTTGTCAACGCGATCTCGTCCAGCGCCACCTTACGGTCGATCCGCTGAATGATAGAGACCTTCAACTTAGACTTATTAGCGACCGTACGCACGCGTAAATCCTCCGGACGCTCGATCTCGTTCTCCTCTACATGTTTCTTGATCAGCTCAATGAACTCCTTGCCATAACGTTTCGCCTTACCAGCACCCACTCCCGGGATATTCTGCAACTCGTCCAACGTGATCGGATACGTAGTAGCCATAGCCTCCAAAGAGGGATCTTGGAAAATCACGAAAGGCGGAACTTCCAACCGCTTGGATAATTTCTTACGCAAATCCTTCATCATGGAGTAAAGAACCGGGTCTACCGCGCAAGAGGCGCCACCACGAACCAGCACTTCCTCTTCCTCTTCCTCGAATTCATTATCCTCGGTAATCTTGAACGACACCGGCTTCTTCATGAACGCCCTACCTTTTTCCGTGATTTTCAGCAAACCATAATTCTCAATATCCTTCGCTAAATAACCAGCGATCAAAGCTTGACGAATAACGGCGTTCCAAGTTTTATCTTCCTCGTCCTGTCCAGAACCAAAGACCTCTAATTCATTGTGCTTGTAATTTTGAATTTCGGAGGTTTCGTTACCTACCAAAATATTTACGATATAATCCACCTTGAACTTTTCTTTCAACGTACTGATAACCTCCAGTACCGCACTTAACAATTCCTTCGCTTCCACCTGCTTCTTTGGGTTCAAACAATTATCACAATTACCACAATTCTCTTCCAGGTATTCCTCACCGAAATAATGCAATAGCACTTTTCTCCGGCAGACGGAAGTCTCGGCATAGGCCGCAGTCTCTAGAAGCAACTGTTTGCCGATTTCCTGTTCGGCCACGGGCTTTCCTTGCATGAATTTCTCCAATTTTTGCAAGTCCTTATAAGCATAGAAAGCGATGCATTGGCCTTCTCCGCCATCCCGACCGGCACGACCGGTTTCCTGGTAATAACCTTCTAGGCTCTTCGGGATATCGTAATGAATCACATAACGGACATCCGGCTTATCGATACCCATACCGAAAGCGATCGTAGCCACGATCACATCCGCTTGTTCCATCAGGAAAGCATCCTGATTATTGGAACGTACTTGCGAATCCATTCCCGCATGGTAAGGCAACGCCTTTATTCCATTAGTTTTCAATATACTAGCAAACTCCTCCACCTTTTTACGGCTCAGACAATATACAATACCCGATTTACCCTCGTTGGCTTTAATATATTTAATGATCTCGCGGTCTATATTCGTTCCTTTCGGACGAACCTCATAATACAAATTAGGGCGGTTGAAGGATGATTTAAAAACTGTAGCGTCTATCATACCCAGATTCTTCTGAATATCGTGCTGCACTTTAGGCGTAGCGGTAGCGGTCAGAGCTATTAACGGACGTTTACCGATCTCATTGATAATCGGACGGATTCTTCGATATTCCGGACGAAAATCATGTCCCCACTCCGAGATACAATGCGCCTCGTCCACCGCATAGAAAGAGATCTTTACCTGCCGCAGAAACTCCACGTTCTCTTCCTTGGTCAAGGACTCCGGAGCCACATACAGTAGCTTGGTACGTCCCGATAATATATCCGATTTCACCTGGTCGATAGCCGACTTATTCAAAGAGGAATTGATAAAATGGGCAACCCCATCTTCCTCACTGAAATTCCGCATCGCGTCCACCTGATTCTTCATCAAAGCGATCAACGGAGATATCACGATTGCGGTTCCTTCCATTAGTATGGATGGTAATTGATAACAAAGAGATTTACCTCCCCCCGTCGGCATTAATACAAAAGTATCCTTCCCGGCTAGCACGTTCTCGATAATAGCCTTCTGGTTCCCTTTAAAGGTACCGAAGCCAAAGTGCCGATTTAGCTCTTCTGTTAAATAATCCTTCTTTGCCATACTTCGTATTATTTATAGTAAACCGCCTACGTTTACGCGACCTGTAAACGGTTCACGTCCGATTTTTCAAATTTCTCTTTCGCATACTCCAACGTTACATGGAGTTCCTTTACTTTTTGAGATGGCATACTGTACATAGCGTCCATCATCACGGCCTCTACGATTGAACGTAACCCACGAGCGCCCAGCTTAAACTCAAGCGCCTTATCCACGATAAACTCATACACATCCTCATCGAACGCCAACTGAATACCATCCATCTCGAACAATTTGACATATTGCTTGATAATGGAGTTCTTCGGCTCAGTCAAGATGTTACGGAGCGTATTACGATCGAGCGGCTTCAAATACGTGAGGATAGGCAAACGACCGATAATCTCAGGAATCAAGCCGAACGATTTCAAATCGGTCGGGGTGATGTACTTCAGTAAATTATCCCGGTCTACGGCAGCCGTATCCAAACTAGCCGAATAACCGACCACACGGGTATTTAAGCGTTGAGCGATCTTCTTCTCGATTCCATCGAAAGCGCCACCACAAACGAACAAGATATTCTTCGTATCCACCGGGATCATCTTTTGATCCGGATGCTTACGTCCACCCTGAGGAGGCACATTCACGATCGATCCTTCCAAAAGTTTCAACAAACCTTGCTGTACACCCTCACCGCTGACATCCCGAGTGATAGACGGATTATCGCTCTTACGTGCGATCTTATCGATCTCATCGATGAAGACGATCCCCCGTTGGGCCGCCTCCACATCATAATCCGCCGCTTGCAATAGCCGGGTCAAGATACTCTCGATATCCTCGCCCACGTAACCGGCCTCGGTAAGCACCGTAGCGTCCACGATAGCGAACGGGACATGTAATAACTTAGCGATCGTACGAGCCAGCAAAGTCTTGCCCGTACCAGTAGCACCCACCATGATAATATTAGATTTCTCTATCTCCACATCGTCGGCGGTAACTTTTTGAAGCAAACGCTTGTAATGGTTGTACACCGATACCGCCAAGTAACGCTTCGCGTCATCCTGCCCGATCACGTACTGATCCAAGAAAGTCTTGATATCCTCCGGTTTCGGCAGATCTTTCTGCTTCAAGCTGAAAGAAGTTTTTTTAGACCCCATCTGTTCATTTACGATATCATATGCCTGCCGGACACAATCATCGCAAATACAACCTGTAGTTCCATTGATAAGCATATTAACATCACGGCTACTCCTGCCGCAAAACGTACATGTATCGCCTGTTGTTTTGGCCATAGTCTCTTATTGTTGTTTTGTTATTTACGTGTTAAAACCTCATCGATCATGCCATACTTTTTCGCTTCTTCGGCGGTCATCCAGAAATCACGGTCGCCATCACGCTCGATATCCTCGTAAGGTCTACCGGAATGATCCGAGATAATGGTGTATAATTCTTTCTTAACCTTCAAGATCTCGCGAGCGGTAATCTCGATGTCTGAAGCCTGTCCTTGTACGCCACCAAGCGGTTGATGGATCATTACACGGGAGTGCTTCAAGCCAAAACGTTTTCCTTTTGTCCCAGCGACCAATAAGACAGATGCCATAGAGGCTGCCATACCCGTACAAATCGTAGATACGTCGCTGGTAATAAACTGCATCGTGTCGTAAATGCCGTAGCCCGCGTAAACAGAGCCACCCGGCGAGTTGATATAAATAGAAATGTCCTTTCCTGGATCACTTGAGTCCAGATACAACAACTGTGCCTGAATCACGTTAGCGGTATAATCATCCACTTGCGTGCCCAAGAAAATAATACGATCCATCATCAACCGAGAGAACACGTCCATTTGAGCGACATTTAGCTGTCGCTCCTCTATAATTGTCGGGGAGATATAGCTACTGGATATATTCATATAACTATCCAGAGCCGTACCATTCATACCCAAATGCTTTGTAGCATACTTTCTAAAATCTTCCATATTTCTCCTATCTTTTATTTACCGAGAAGACGTAAAAAGGGATTTCCCTCTGTGACTTAACGGAAAAACAAAGTTATAAATAAATTTCTGAAAGAAACAATTTATTTTGCTATCCGCTAAGATATTTTTAGAGAGAAATCCCTTTTTTGATGTAAGACAACCTCTTAAGAGGCTAAATAAAGATCTTCTTATTCAAAAAGTTTGTTGAATTCGTCAGCGGTTACCTCCTTAACATCAAGTTCTACCTGCTCTTTTAACCAAGCAGCCAATTTTTCCTCAACCGCACGGTCGATGACGTTCTGAAGTGTTTGCTTATTTTTCAACATGTCTTTAGCGTAGTTGTCAAGTACATCCTCAGGTACAGACAACATGCCGTATTGAGCGAACTGAGCCTTTGCTACACGTTTAGCGAAGTTCTCGACATCAGCGTCCTCAACCTTCAAGCCGTTCTTCTTAACCAAGTTCTCCTTGATCAACTGATATTTCAAATCCTGAAGGATCTGAGGGAAGTCCTCGTCGATCTTCTCTTTCGTGTTCTTCTCGTTAGCGGCAAGCAACCAGCGTTTCAATAAATCGTCAGCGAAATTCAACTCGCCAGCTCTCTCGACCAACATATCACGTGTATCCGTCAAGAACTTGAAGTCACTCTGAGGAGCGAATTGCTCAGCCAAAGCTTCCTTGATCTTGTTCTTGAATTCTTCCTCGCTGGTAACCACGTTCTCGCCAAATACCTTGTCGAACAACTCCTGGTTCATCTCAGCGTCTTTATGGCGGGTGATCTCCTTAATCTCAAAGCTAAAGTCGCCTGTAGTCTCAGCCACTTTCTCCTTATCAATCTTCAAGAAAGAAGCGATCTCAGCCTCAGCACCCTCGTAAGCCTTATTCGGGTTGAATACCACTACGGTATTTACTTTAGCACCGATAAATTTAGCTTTTTCTTCCTCATCCTTGACATACATAGGCATCAAGACAGCGTCCTCAACAACGATACCGCCTTCTTTCGGAGCACCGTTCTCAAGCTCGGCTACCGTACCTTTTACCATATCTTTTTCCTCAACCTCATCAGCCTTGTCATAAGAACCGAAGTTTGAGCGATAAGCGCTTACTTGGTTATTTAGCATTTCCTCATCGATAGCGACTTGATAGAACGGAAGTTTATCGTTCTTGCTCAACTCGATATTGATCTCCGGAGCCAAAGCCACGTCAAAACAGAATTCGAAGTCCTCTTCCTTATCGAAATCCAACGGTTTTTGCTCTGTCTCGTTAGGCATCGGCTCGCCTAAGATATGCAAATCGTTCTCGCGGATATACTTGAACAGATTTTCAGAAACTAATTTGTTTATCTCCTCTACCAGCACGTGCTTTCCGTACATTTTTTTAACCATGCCCATAGGAACCATACCCTTACGGAAACCCGGTACATTGGCTTTCTGACGAAGGCTACGCAGGCTCTTGTCTACCTGATCAGCATAGTCAGCTTTCACTATTTCTAATTTCACGATACCGCTTAGGGCATCATTGTTTTTAAGCGAAACGTTCATTCTGAATGATTTATTTAATTAATAGTCGTATCGAATTTTAGTTCGCAAAATTAGACTTATTCTTTTAATCGCGCAAATTTTGATCTGTTTTTATTCTTTTGTTTATATTTGGCGGCAATTATTTACCCTTTGAATGAATCATTATGAGAATAAAAGGAATATATGCTACCCATCCGGCGATAATCCAACTTTTGATCCTCTTGCTATTTTTATTGGCTGGAGCTGTTTTATCATCTATTATATCCACGGGCTTATTACTAGCGACCCACGGTTTACAGGCTGATATAACCCAAGACGCCAACTTAATGAGGCTCGTTCAGTTCATCTCGGCGATTTGTACCTTTTTGCTACCTTCTATCGCCATGGCTTGGACGTGTAGTGACAATCTCTGCCATTATTTATCGATCAAGAATATCAAGGACGGCAGGATATGGCTTCTCACCTTAGTTTGCATGTTCTTATTTTCTCCGGTTATCAATTTGCTGGGATTGCTCAACAAGCAGATGGAGTTACCCGTATTTATGGCTCCTATCGAGGAATGGATGCGGACACAAGAAAGCCTCGCTGAGCAACTGACGACGATCCTGTTATCCAGCGATAACGTCTGGGTAATCCTGTCCAACCTTATCGTTATCGCCGTCGTAGCCGGAATAACCGAGGAGTTCCTGTTCAGAGGGGCCTTGCAACGAGTGATCAGTAAATGGACCTCCAACCCTCATACGATCATATGGGTTGCCGCCATACTATTTAGTGCTTTCCATTTACAATTTTACGGATTCTTGCCCCGGATGATACTCGGAGCCTATTTCGGCTACCTGCTCTATTGGAGTAAGAGCATCTGGATACCGGTGTTCGCCCATTTTGTCAATAATGCTTTCGCTGTAATAGGGATGTCGGATAGTCGCCTCAAGGACAACGAGTTCATCACGGGCGATATTCCCGCCGAGCATCTATTGGACTTTTGTCTTATCGCCGCCTTATCTTTCCTACTGTTCACTCTGGTAAACAGACGATTGAAACGGCTACTATAAGTCTTTCTTACGCAACACGAAGTCTTTTCCTAAGTATTTCTCGCGCACGATCTCGTTCTCGGCAAGCTGCTCGGCGGTTCCTTGGAAAAGGACTTTTCCCTCGAACAGAAGATACGCCCGGTCACAAATACTCAATGTCTCGTACACATTGTGGTCAGTAATCAAGATACCAATATTCTTATGTTTCAAGCGAGCCACGATCGTCTGGATATCTTGTACGGCGATCGGGTCTACACCGGCGAAAGGCTCGTCTAGCATAATAAACTTCGGATCGATTGCCAGACAGCGGGCGATTTCCGCACGACGACGCTCTCCACCCGAAAGCTGGTCTCCCAAATTTTTACGAACCTTATTCAAACCGAACTCAGAAATCAAGCTTTCCAGTTGCTCTTTTTGGTACTCAACGCTACGTCCCGTCATCTCCAAGACCGAGCGGATATTATCTTCCACCGTCATTTTCCGGAAAATCGAAGCCTCTTGCGCCAGATAGCCAATACCGTTGCGAGCCCGCTTATAAACCGGGAATTTCGTAATCTCCATGTCATTCAAGAAGATCTTACCCTCGTTAGGGGTGACCAAACCTACAGTCATATAAAAGGTAGTCGTCTTTCCCGCTCCGTTCGGACCAAGCAAACCAACGATCTCACCTTGTTTCACGTTAATCGATACGTGATTCACGACCGTACGAGTCCTATATTTCTTTACCAAGTCCTCCGTGCGGAGCACCATTCGTTGTTCGTCTGACATAAGCTTCTTCAAAATTTAACGCGAATGTACGTGATAATCCGCAGATCTACATCACATACATTCGCAAAAAAGCGATAAGAGAATTTAATAACTCCACTCAGCTTGCCACTCGATCACGGGTTGCTCCCCCTCGAACCGGATAGGAAGCCAGATATAACGTCCGTCTATAGCGTTCTCCGGAGTCCAACGATCTCCCATATAAATAAAGCGATCCGCATGACCGGATATTACATACCGGAAAATTTACCATGCGCAATCTAAAGTGACCATCAAGTTAAAGCTGTATAGAAAACTTTTCAATCAATTCCTCCTTCGTATAATTTACAACCTCATTTAAAGAATGATAGGCTTTTATTTTTTGTGCCTCAGAATAAAAACTTCCATTAATATCTCTTGGATGCGATAAATGAAAAAGGCAACCAGAAGAACGATAAATTCTGAACCCAAATCCTAGCCAACGATAATGTCGTTCTCCATCCTCTAACCCCCAACCATAAAAATCCTCATTTTCCATGCCCGAAAAAACATACTTTTCTCTTTTCACAAAAACAGCCCCTCCAACTGCACCAATTATACCTTCAAAAGTATAAAGCAATTTCATTTTCCCCTTGTTCGCTAGTAAGAAACTTATATCATGATTAATAAAATAATGTTTTCTCAAAATGAAAGAAGTATCTAAAAACTCTCCATCATAAGGATATGCAACATCATAATCATTTATCCTTATAGCTTCAACCGCCATTATTATTTGTTCATAAGGAATAATAATATCAGCATCCCATATAGAGACTATATTAGTAGTAGCCTTCTTTGTCAACAAATTCAAATACTTTGTTTTATGATAAATAGGATCGTCAGTTTGCACAAACATATAATCGATATCTTCTCCCAATAAAAATTGAATGATTCCATTAGGATATGGAGCAGCTTCTAACACCATTATATGAGTATCAAATTGTCTTTTTATAAACCTAACAGTCAACAATAAATTTTCAAGTCGAATCAAAGAATCGATCCTAACAGGAATTAAGAAAGTAACGTCTAAAAAATTTCTTTTCATACACAGAAGCCTATTTATCTAACATTTCATTTGAAAAAAGAAGCAAATCAACTCCCAAGAATCCATTTAGCAATCCTCTATGAATCCGGTAAAACGAGGGGATCTCCTGCAAGTCCTTCCAAGCAGGAGATGTTCTAATTCTATTAATAATCTGATTTTCATCATAAGCAAAGCTATATAAAGGATATTTTTTATCAATCCATTTCAATAAGACAAATAGCAAAGAATACCCATTACTAACAAATATATTCTTAGCATTTATTTCTCTTTCTATTAAATATTTAATATCCACACTGCGTTTTATCCGATCAACATACTGAATAAAATCCGTATCCTTAAGAAACGGCTTAATAGCCAACATACCCCATAACAGATATAAGCGATTCATATGCAATAAAGGAATTCGAGTTATCAACCTCATTTTCCATTCGTTAAGAATATAAAAAATCCTTGAAGTATAAATTCCTTTTTCTAACAAACCTGCAAAAATAAAAAACAACAAAGGCTGTTGATAATAATAGACTGAAAACTTATCATAATCATTAAAGATGTTTTCATCGACATTCTCGTACAAGCACTCAACTAAATAAGCTATTACATCTTTAAATACTAATTGATCCTGTTCACTAGAAATCTCCTCCAAACGTATATTAAAATAGTAAATATAACCTAAGATATCTTTAACAGGAATAATACTCTTATTTTCATGAAATATCAAATATTTATAAATTAAATCATCCACCTCGACTAACAGTTCATTCAAATTTGCCTCAATATATTTTCTCCTCACTAAAAAGATTAATCCTAAAGCAATTCCAGCCAATCCTTCTTCCAGATTCAAGGATTCAACAGAAGAAATTTCCGTTAACACATCATCCAAGACTTTATCTCCTATCACTCTATATTGATTCGTTTTCCCTAATCGTTCCATTTGGTAAAAATAGATACAAACTCCCATTTTCCCATAAGTCAATCCTAACGGAAAATCGCCATCTAATGAAGATATTAGTCTATTTATCAACTGTTCACTTAGCATATATTACTACAATTAATCTACATCAACATCATAAAACTCAACTAAATCCTCCACATCATATTTATCCGGTAATAAATATCCATTAAAAAACAAAGTAGGGGTGGCCATTACATCTACAGACTTTGCGAATTTTTTCTGATCTTTGATATTCTCCAACCAACATTCATCATTAAAATTAAATAAATATTTTCTATTCATTATATCTTGCTTCTTCCTGTCATCAGAAGAAAACCAATCATCTAAGAAAGCATCAAATTTTGAAGGACTTAGATTTTGGCTCATGGCCATAAAAAGAGCAATACTCTTTTCCAGAGTCTGATTATATGTTACAAAAATATATTGAATATTATACTTCGCTCCAGTATTTACCAACATCGCTTTTAAACTAGAATGTATTTCTCCACAAGGTTTACAATAAGGATTTGAAATAACAGTAATTGTATTTTTAGCCTCAAAATCCCCCCAAAAAATACCAAGATACTTATCTATCACATATTTCCTCGATGATTTCAATAAACTTCTAAATATATCCTCATCAGATTTCAACTGCTTAAATCGCCTAGACACTTCCGTTAATTTTGAAAATTTCATAAAAACAGGCAGTAATAAATGAACGCAAAACAAAGGTATAAGATATATGCATAATACAGAAATCAAATCCCCTCCCTTAAAATTTGGTATCTTAATCAACCCAAAAACAAGATTATTAACAAACAGCAACCACAAAGAAAAGACCACTAGCAAACATAAAAAGCACCATTCCTTCGCTTCATATTTTTGATAATATACACTCCAAAAAGTAAACAATAATGAGCACACAGAAATAACAGACAAATAAGCATAGAGATTCGTAAAACAAAAAATCAACCATAAATTGGAAATATAGAAACTTATTCCAATTTCACTCCATGCTATATATCCAAACAATCTAGATGCATCTGATTTCAAGATATGATTACAATCTTTTCCTCCTCCCAATAAAGGACAAAGACTATCTATATATCCACGAGAAGAATCTATTTGATTATCAATAAGCAACCAGCATACACAAAAACCTATTATATTCAAAAGCAAAGAAAAAACCAATCCACACTCACTAAACAATCCATTTTCAATACCACAAAACAACAAAAACAAAATTAACGATGTCCCAAAAAGACATTTTTCAAATATACTCAACAACGAAGCCTTCCTATTTTCGCTATAATTAGGCTCTCCTGATTTTTCGTTAATCTCACTTATTAGAACGACTCCCGACCAATTTTTAACAAATTCATCACAACTTATCGTTTTCTTCTTTTTTGATATCAGCAAATTTATTTTCTCGGCATCCTTTTCAAGCACAATTCCAAAGCCTTCTTTCATCTCAACGACAAAAGGAGGATCTATTTTAGACAGCGATGATTTTGATCTATCAAGTAACAATCCTTCATTATCCACTTGATATTTATCCAACAAAGAAGACAATCCATATAGATTATTTTTATTCGGATTAGATTCACACAATTCTTTTGCATACTTTTTCGTGTATTTCACACCCAAAAGTTTCAAATATCGTACAAATATATCATCCATAATCATCAAAATTACTTTAGTAACAAAACAAACAGTTCCTCTTTTTGAATCTTAAACAACCTGTTATGTCAATGCTTAAAATGAAGTAACATCAATATATCGTTACCTTCTTCGCTTGAGGCAGAAACAATTTCTTTCAACCTGCCACTCAAACGACCGGCCTCAAGAGCTTCCTTCAATTTTGGAAGCGAAAGCATCACATGCCCCACATACGCATTTCTTGTCCGTTGAATAATTTCAGGAGTTATTGGAATGATCTCTCCCTCAAAATCTTTCATCATAACCTTTTGACGAAAAAAGGTATTTGTCTTTGATTCAAATAGCAAGGCTACAGAAGGAAGAGGTGGGGTCTTTTCTACTTTCAATGTTACTTTTTCAAAAAATTGATAGCCTCCAGCTTCCACATAAGCATTTAGATAGTTCTTTGTTTCCATATCCTTCACAGATGGATTATGTACCCATATTGGGCTCAACTTCTCTTCTCTTGAAAAAAGGAATAATGTATCTATTTCTGGATTGGACAACAAAAAGCCATCTTTGTTTGAAACTATGCGATAAAGCGGCCCACCAATTTTCATAGTTCTCTCACCCACCTGAAAAGGTGCTGTCATATCTACCGAAAAATCTTTTGGTACAGTTACATACTCGATAACACGTCCATCCTCTTTGGAAATACGCACGAATGGCTCCATATAAGTATCAGCATCAGTGTTCGCTAAATCAGCATAAGTTCCGGTTGCTCGTTCATAGTTATCCACCAACAAAATTGAGCTATCATCATAGTCTACAGCTTCATACACCCATGCATCTTTAGGTAAATTTAAAGTTCGAATAAATGTACCCGTTTTACTATATATTTTGATTTTATTTTTCTCTACGACATAAAGTTCGTCTTTTCTTTCGTCAACAAAGGCACTAATAACACTCATGTAATCATCGGGGCCCATTCCTTTATGATTAAAACAAGAAACCAAATTCCCCCTCAAATCAAACAAATGAAAATCACCTGTTGGAAAATCAAACATTACGACCGTATTTTGAGTAATATGGAGTGGTTTACCTCGGAAAACAGCTCCATCTTTATCCATTTTAAAAAACACATAAGAGACATCAGCAATATCTTCCAATAAAAACTCTTTTTCAACACAATTTGCTTGTGAATTGAATTGAACTAATTCTATATCCTTTTCAAGCTTATTACAAGAAAAGAAAATCATCAATAACAGAAACAGTTTTTTCATAACATCATTTTTTATCAATAAAAAATTAAACTGGATAGATTCAAAAGCTCTATCCAGCTTCGCTCAAAACAACTTTATGCATCACATGCAATAAGCATTTGGTCCATAAAGCTGCTTACACCAAACATCACATGAACCACCACAAGTAGAAGTCCACATACCATCTGAATAGCAGCACTGTGACGTACCGCCCGAGACCTCTTTCATCTCTTGTTTCTTCAAGATTCTAGCTCCCTCGATCTTTAATGATTTAATATTCTTCATAACAATCAAATTTTATTAAGTCAACAAATAAAACCTTTTTGTAAAGATAAAATAAAAAACAACAATTAAACCAATATTTACATGTAAAATATGTTAACACACAAAAAAACATCATTTAAGTACCAAAAAACACAGAATATTCATTCCTGTTGTAAATAAAACCAATCTTGTTTCTAAGATGTTATATGGTTATTAGTGGATTTTACGCTATCTTTGCAAATTGAAATCAGAAATTTATCAAGACAAGATAAAAATGAATAAAGCATTACATAGAATGGGGGAGTACACCCTATTGATGATGAAGAGCATAACGTTTCCCGACCGATGGAGTATGTTCTTTAAGCAATTGGTCAAGGAGGTGTACAAGCTGGGAGTCGATTCTCTTTGGATTGTCGTAATCATCTCGATCTTTATCGGTACGGTTATCGCCATCCAGATCTCCTTGAATATCAGTTCCCCCTTGATTCCTAAGTTTACGATCGGCTATACCACCCGTGAGATTATCTTGCTGGAATTCTCTTCCTCTATCATGGCACTCATCCTAGCGGGTAAAGTAGGTAGTAATATCGCCTCCGAGATCGGGACCATGCGAGTCACCGAGCAGATAGACGCCATGGAAATCATGGGTGTTAATTCCGCCAATTTCCTGATCCTTCCGAAAATGCTCGGTTTGATGATCTTTATTCCGGTATTGGTTATCTTCAGTATGTTCACCGGTATCATGGGCGGCATATTCGCCAGTTACTCAACGAGTACGGGAATGACTCCTTCCTCGTTCGAGTACGGCTTGCAATTCTACTTCAACGAGTTTTACATTTGGTATTCTATCGTCAAATCCGTAGTATATGCGTTCATCATCTCATCCATCGCCGCCTATTTTGGCTATAATGTAAAGGGTGGTGCTTTAGAGGTAGGTAAGGCAAGTACGAATGCCGTGGTCATGAGCAGCATCATGATTCTGCTTGCCGACGTAATATTAACCCATTTAATGCTTACTTAAAAATGATCGAAGTTAAAAATCTAACGAAGTCTTTCGATGGCCGTACGGTCTTGAAAGATATTAGCACTACGTTCGATGAAGGAAAGACTAACTTGATTATCGGGCGAAGCGGTTCTGGTAAGACCGTGTTGATCAAGAATATCATTGGGTTAATAAAACCAGATACCGGACAGATATTATACGACGGCAGAGACTTGATCTCGATGAACAAGCATGAGTTAAATATGCTGCGTCGGGAAATGGGTATGTTGTTCCAAGGTTCCGCTTTATTCGACAGCATGACGGTAATGGAAAACGTAATGTTTCCTTTAGATATGTTCTCAAAAGACTCAACGAAAGAGCGCAGGAAACGTGCGGAATTCTGTTTGGAACGTGTAAACCTGTCCGAGGCCGGACATCTATATCCTTCCGAGATCAGTGGAGGTATGATGAAACGTGCCGCCATAGCGAGAGCGATCTCCTTGAATCCTAAATATCTGTTCTGCGATGAGCCAAACTCCGGCCTAGATCCCAAGACCTCCCTATTGATCGATGATTTGATTCATGACATCACGGTGGAGTACAACATGACAACCGTCATCAATACCCACGATATGAACTCCGTGATGAACATCGGCGAAAACATCATCTTTATCAAGGAAGGCGTGAAAGAATGGCAGGGCACAAAAGAACAGGTAATCACCTCCAATAACCAAGCGTTGAACGATTTCATCTTCGCCTCAGACCTGTTCAGGAAGGTGAAAGAAGTGGAGATGCAGCAAGAGGAGGGATAAGCCTAAAGAGATTCTATTCTAGCGGAAAGAATCCCTGTTTCAGAGAATATATACTTCAAGTGCCAACGGATATATACTGCGTTGGCACTTGAAGTATATATTCATTGGCATTTGAAGTACTACTGCATAAAATGACGAGTGCGTTTTTACGCTCCATCCATTTTATAGCCCGAACACGTTCTTAATCTTATCTACATAGTCGAGCTTCTCCCATGTGAACAACTCTACCTCGCAAGTAATCGGATTCGGCGAATAACGGGAAGAGAAAGTCTTCGTCACTGTTTGAGGCTTACGTCCCATATGACCATAAGAAGCGGTCTCGAAATAAATCGGGTTACGCAATTTCAAACGCTCCTCGATCGCTTTCGGACGCATATCGAAGATGTCCCAAATCTTAGCGGCGATCTCTCCGTCTGTCATATTCACCTTCGCACGGCCAAAAGTATTCACGAAAATATTCATAGGTTTAGCCACACCAATCGCATAAGACACCTGTACCAGCATCTCATCCGCCACACCAGCGGCGACCATATTCTTAGCGATATGACGAACGGCGTAAGCAGCCGAACGATCTACCTTGGAAGGGTCCTTTCCTGAGAAAGCGCCACCACCATGAGCACCCTTGCCTCCGTATGTATCCACGATGATCTTACGACCGGTCAGACCGGTATCACCGTGAGGGCCACCGATCACGAACTTACCGGTCGGATTCACATGATAAATAATATTATCATTGAACAAAGCCTGTACATGAGCCGGATATTGCGCCTTCACACGAGGAATCAATATATTCTTCACGTCCGCGGCGATCCGCTTTTGCATAGCCTCATCCGCTTCCTTCTGCGAAATACCTTTCGGGCCGATAAACTCGTCATGCTGTGTAGATACCACAATCGTATCGATACGCAACGGCTTACCGTTATCATCGTATTCAATCGTAACCTGACTCTTAGCGTCCGGGCGCAAATAAGGCATCAAATCCAGTTCTTCCTTACGGATCTTCGCCAATTCCCATAATAAACCATGAGATAAATCCAACGCCAAAGGCATGTAATTCTCAGTCTCATTGGTAGCGTAACCGAACATCATACCTTGGTCACCGGCTCCCTGCTCATAGGGATCCGCACGCTCTACGCCACGGTTGATGTCGCCACTCTGCTCATGGATAGAAGAGAACACACCACATGATTTCGCTTCAAACTGGTACTCACTTTTCGTGTAACCAATCTTCTCGATCACGCCACGTGCCACTTCCTGCACATCCACATACGCACTTGATTTAACTTCTCCAGCCAAGACAACCTGTCCGGTTGTAACAAGGGTTTCGCAAGCAACTTTAGAACTCTTGTCATACGCCAAGAACTCATCCAGCAAAGCATCCGATATTTGATCGGCTACTTTATCGGGGTGCCCTTCAGACACCGATTCGGAGGTGAATAAATAACTCATCGTTTTTAATTGAAAATTGAGAATTGGAAATTGAGAATTAGAGAGAGGGCTCACTGATCGGCAATTTACAATGCTCGTTGGTTATTAATCTGTAATTGAATTGAACTCGGAAGGATTTTTCTGCCGGACGGCTACGAAAAGGATATGTTTTTAGCATTTTTTCCCGTGGTTGCAAGCTATACAAATCTATCCACGTCAATTCATTCGCAAAGATACGCAATAATTGAGAATTGAAAGTTGAAAGTCGAAAATTATTTCTTCTTTTTGGAATTACGTAAGGCTTTTTTATATTTAAAGCCGGCCTTCCATTTCGCTGAATCAGAGCTATGTGTTCCTTTCAGGAAATCAGAGAATTTGATTTTCTTGCCATTCGGATCTACCGCCTCGCCTTTCGCTTTCTTGAAGACGATTCCTTGCGTCATCGCTTTATTGATTTCTTTATTCATAACTTAAATCTCGTAGTATACATTATTAAAACTTATAATTCAGATAAAAGTTCACTCATCGTCTTGCCATACACAGGGTGTTTCACCAACGGGGCGACTTCCGCCAACGGCTCCATAACGAACGATCGTTTGTGCATCAGAGGATGTGGTAATGTCAAGCGTTCCGTATGTACGACTTGCTCATCCACCATGAGCAGATCGATATCGATGATACGATCGTGATACGTGCCGTCACTTTTCTCGATACGTCCCATCTCTATCTCGATCAAGCGGGTAGCGTCTAATAATTCCACGGGGGAAAGTTCCGTCGTCATGACGATCACGGCATTCAAGAAAGTATTGTCCGACTCAAACCCCCAAGGCTCCGTCTCATACATATCAGAAAGGGCGAGAACATCCCCCACCCTTTCTGCCAACAGCGCCGCGGCTGTCACCAAATTTCCTCGCTTATTACCTACGTTCGTACCCAATCCAAGGTAAGCTGTCGCCATAGAAACAGGATTAAAGGATTAGCATAGCGTCGCCGTAAGCACCGAAACGATATTTCTCTTTCAAAGCGACCTCGTAAGCGTCCATGATCAACTCATAACCACCGAAAGAAGCGGTCATCATCAATAAAGTAGACAACGGCATGTGAAAGTTCGTCACCATGCTGGTAGCCACGCTGAAATCATACGGAGGGAAGATAAACTTATTCGTCCAGCCCTCGAACTCTTTCAAATGACCATCCGTACTTACAGCCGTCTCGATCGCACGCATCACGGAAGTTCCGACCGCACATATCTTATGCCCCTCATCCTTTCCCTTGTTTACGATATCCACCACATCGGCGTTTACGACCATTTGCTCGGAATCCATCTTATGCTTTGTCAAATCTTCCACGTCGATCTCACGGAAATTACCCAAGCCCGAATGCAACGTCAAGAAGGCGAACTGGCAATCCTTGATCTCCAAACGCTTCATCAACTCACGGCTAAAATGCAATCCAGCGGCAGGAGCCACGACCGCGCCTTCTTCCGTGGCGAAAATATTCTGATAACGCTCCTCGTCCTCCGGTTCCACCTCACGTTCGATATACTTAGGAAGCGGAGTCTCGCCCAAGGCATACAAAGCCTTCTTAAACTCGTCGTGGTTTCCGTCATATAAGAAACGGAGCGTACGACCACGCGAAGTCGTATTATCGATTACCTCGGCGACCATGGAATCATCCTCGCCAAAGTATAACTTATTACCGATACGGATCTTACGGGCCGGATCAACCAATACGTCCCACAAACGCAAGTCCTCGTTCAGCTCGCGCAGCAAGAACACCTCAATACGCGCCCCTGTTTTCTCCTTGTTGCCATACAAGCGAGCGGGGAAAACCTTCGTGTTGTTAAAGATAAACACGTCGCCATTTCCATAATAGTCTAGAATATCCTTGAACTCGCGGTGCTCGATCTCACCCGTATCACGATGAACGATCATTAACCTCGACTCATCTCTATTTTTCGCCGGATTCAAAGCGATTAATTCCGACGGTAAGTTAAATTTGAATTTCGAAAGCTTCATAATGCACTCTATTTATTTTTCTTCTTCTATTTTTATCACATTCTTCTCTAAGAAATCATCGATCTCCTCCGGAGACATGCACCTATCCAAGGTTACCTCTCCGATGCGAGTCCGTTCCAAGCCAATCAGATGAGCGCCCGAGTCCAAAGCCTTCCCTATATCACGAGCCAACGCACGGATATAGGTACCTTTGCTACATACCACCCGTATCTTTATAACAGGCAAATCGCACTCCAGCAACTCCAGTTCATCTATAACCAATGTCTTGGATTTTAGTTCAACCTCCTCTCCTTTCCGGGCTAGCTCATAGGCACGTTTGCCTTCCACCTTGCAAGCGGAGAATACCGGGGGAATCTGTTGGATCGTACCTACGAATGTCTTTAAGACCGCCTCCACCAACTCACGGGTTATATGCTCCGTGGGATAGACGGCATCTATCTCTTTCTCCAAATCGAAAGACGGCGTAGTCTCGCCCAACTTCAACGTAGCGATATACTCCTTCGTCTGATATTGAAACTCATCGATTCGTTTCGTAGCCCTCCCGGTACAAACGATCATCACACCCGTAGCCAAGGGATCCAGCGTCCCCGCATGCCCTACTTTAATCTTCTTCACCTTCAGTTTCCGACTTAGCTTATAGCGAAATT
Source organism: Parabacteroides sp. (assembly GCA_028689545.1). GTDB lineage: Bacteria > Bacteroidota > Bacteroidia > Bacteroidales > Tannerellaceae > Parabacteroides. The sequence goes on along the minus strand of JAQVCX010000020.1, from coordinate 20,899 downwards.
TATTCACCAGGTCAAAAGAAGTCCACGTCAGCGGTTTATTAAAATATAAAATCTCTCCTGCTATAAAATCCATTAAACGATCTGTAAGTTATGCCCCATCAACATCATGACCAAAATAACGCCACCAACCACAATACGGTAATATCCAAAAGCCTTGAAACCGTAACGAGTGACAAACCCTATGAAGAACTTGATCGCCAGTAAAGCGACAACGAACGCCACCACGTTTCCGATCAATAAAGCCGAGATATTCTGGCTCAACACTTCCACGCCTCCAGGCTCCAAGAAAAGTTTCAACATCTTATAAGCGGTAGCCGCGAACATAGTAGGCACAGCCAAAAAGAAGGAGAACTCTGCCGCAGTCTTCCGGGATAACCGCTGCGCCATACCGCCGACGATCGTTGCCATCGAACGGGAGACTCCCGGTATCATCGCTATGCACTGGAAAAAGCCGATCGCCAGCGCTTTCTTCTCGGTAATCGCCTGCGACTCATCCGGATGATTGAACATCTTGTCTACAAATAGCATAAAGATGCCACCGATCACCAACATGATCGCTACGACCCATACATTCTCCAGCATGGAATCTATCAAATCACTAAACAAGAAACCAATCACCGCCGCCGGCAAGAAGGCGACTAATAATTTCCAGTAAAAATCAAATTTATGTAAAAAGCTCTTCCAATCATTGACCGGCCCTTTATTCAGCTTAAAAAAGCGTTTCCAATACAGGCAGACCACGGAAAGGATAGCGCCAAATTGAATAATCACCGTAAACGCTTTCACGAAGTCCGTACTCTCCACGCCCAACACGTTTTGCGTAATGATCATATGACCCGTGGAAGAGACGGGCAAAAACTCTGTCAAGCCCTCGACTATAGCTATAATAATGACTTCTAACGTGCTCATTCGGAAACCTTCTCCTCTTTACTATTCTTTAATATACCCACTATCATCATCACGAAACCGATAACCGTAACCACCGGAGCTACCACGATACGGCGTGCGCTGAATATATCGGGATTGAACGTATTATCTCCCGAACCTCCGCCACTCATCAATATGAAACCAAGCACGATACAGGCAACCGCCACCGTGATCAGTATAAAATTCTCTTTCCCGAAAGCAAAATCTCTTTTAGCCATCTTTCTCAACTCTTTATTATTCGTACATCAAATATAATACAACTTATCGACTCCCATCCGCAAATATTTATTCACGGCAAAAATGGTCGCGATCATGGATAAGACGATACCTAAAGCAAACACCGCCACATAAACCAATAATAAGGTTCGCATATCCAATATCTGGATAAAACCGTTCAATTCATTTTGCAAATAATATAACGCTCCGGTTAGCATCAATATTGCCAAGATAGAGGCGAAAACACCACTTATTATGTTATATCTCACAAAAGGCCAACGTATAAAGCCGGAAGTAGCCCCCACTAGCTTCATCGTATGAATCAAGAATCGTTTGGAATAAATCAACAGGCGGATCGTATTACTGATCAGCACGAACGAGATGATCATCAGTACCGCCGCCAAGGTTAGCAGGATCAAGCCCAGCCGCTTCATGTTATTATGGACCATTTCCATCATGTCCTTCCGGTAAAGCAGCTCCGAGACCGCCGTATAGTTCTTGATCTTCTTCTCTATCACCTGGAGGCTATCGGGATTGGCATACTCCGAGTGCAACTTTACCTCGATCGAGGCCTGCAATGGATTAAAGCCTAAGAAGGTTTCCGGGTTCTCTCCGAGTTCTTCCTCCAACTCTTTCGCCGCTTGCTCTTTCGATATATACTCGGTCGATTTTATAAAAGGAAGAGCGTCCAAGGTCTTCTGCATTTTCTTTATCTCAGCTTCCTTTTGGTTATCTTTCAGCACGATGGAGAAAGATAAGTTCTCTTTCACATAAACGGAGAGTTTATTCCCCAACATCCCTATCAAGAGTATGAGTCCCAACAAGAACAGTACCAAAGAGATACTAATTACAGATGTAAGACGGGAATTAAAGAAAGAAACGGAACTAACTTTTTTATTTTCAGCCATCAGACTCTCACTTATTAAAGTTAAATAAATTAAGGAGATGCGTATAGAGCACACACCTCCTAATTTTTTTGCAAAAGAACGAATAAAATAAGTAATCCGAAAGGTTTTTAGGATATTTAACCTCACTGCCCTGGTAAAGGCTATCCCACGGACTCTCCTCTTAATGTATGTGGAATACCATGGCTAATCAAATATCAGACCACGACGATACATCCTGGAGAAAACAGGTATTCTACCATCTATATTTTATAGAAATATCTACAACATCTACCACTTCGTCATTTACTCTCTATAAATAAGAGCCTTATCTATCGGTGGTAGATACAAAAACATCTACAACTATTGGTCGGTATCTACCACTTATACTTGATATTGATACTTTTTCATTGTTATTGCATGAAAACACGTGTTGCTTTCGAAAGACATTGATCCGTTAGGTGAATAGGCAAAGCGATAGGTTCAAGAAGTGCTTCTCTTAGAGGAGTAAATTGTTTCTCTAAAGAAAAACATTTGTTTCTCCTAGGGAAAACAATTGTTTCCTATAGGGAAAACAAATGTTTCCTAAGCACGAAACAAATGTTTTCCGCCATGAAAACTTTTGTTTTATACCCGGAAAAACTATAAGCGTCAATTATCCAACATCTTAAACTATATGCAATGCCTGCAAATAACCAAGCAAACAGCCTGTCGGCATACCGAAGGGGCGCGGGCCACGCGGTTGGCGAATAATGAACGGCTAATATTCTTGACTCTTTCCGGAGTCAACCTTATTTACAAGAGAAACGCCAATACGTTCCATTCCGGGCGATATTGGCGTTTTCTTTTTCTTATTCCTCCACAGGTTCCCCGAATAGGGTGGCCGAGGAGGCTTTATAGATCTTGACCTTTATGAATTGGCCGACATGGTAATTCTTCTTGTCGAAAATCACCACCTTGTTTTGGCTGGTTCGCCCGAACAACTGCTCCCTGGAGCGTTTAGAGAATCCTTCTATCAAGACCTCGAATGTCTTGCCTATATCCCGCGAGTTACTTTCCTCGGACAGCTTGTTCTGCAAATCGATCATTCCTTGCAGACGGCGTACCTTTTCCTCTTCCGGTACATTATCTTCCAAATGGCTAGCGGCATACGTACCCGGGCGCTCGGAATATTTAAATAAGAAAGCGCTATCGTAGCCCACTTCACGCATCAAGGATAAAGTCTCTTGATAATCCTCCTCGGTCTCGGAATGGAAACCGCAAAACAGGTCGGTAGAGATAGAGCAATCCGGCACGATACGGCGGATCGCGCCGATACGGTCCAGATACCATTCGCGGGTGTACTTACGGTTCATCACTTTCAAGACGCGGCTACTGCCCGATTGGGCCGGAAGATGGATGAACTTACATACATTATCGTTGGCGGCAATCACACGCAAGGTGTCATCGCTCATGTCCTTCGGGTGGGAGGTCGTAAAACGGACCCGCATATCGGGAACCTCTTTCGCCACACGATCCAGCAAGACCGGGAAGGTTATGATCTCTCCCTCTTTCTCGAAAGAGTAGGAGTTTACATTCTGTCCCAACAACGTAACTTCCTTAAAGCCTTTCTCGCGCATATCCCGTATCTCATTCAAGATACTCTCGATATCCCGGCTACGCTCGCGTCCTCTTGTATAAGGTACGATGCAATACGTACAGAAATTATTACAGCCGCGCATAATAGACACGAAACCGGAGATATGTACGCCCGGCAACTTCAAGGGAATAACATCCTTATAGGTCTCTTGGGTAGAAAGCTCCACGTTGATCGCCTTCTCTCCGTGCTCTACCGCTCCCACCAAGTTCGGCAGATCCAGATAAGAATCCGGGCCTACCACCAAATCCGCGTGGTGTACGTTGATCAACTCATCTTTCACCCGCTCGGCCATACATCCCAGCACACCGACAATCAATGATTTCTTTTTCCGTCTTAACGATTGGAAATACTGTAGCCGCCCATAGATCTTTTGCTCGGCATTGTCGCGTACGGAACAAGTATTCACGAAGATAGCGTCCGCCTCCTCGATATTTTCCGTCATACTATAGCCATCCATTTTCATGATGGAAGCCACGACTTCACTGTCCGCCACATTCATCTGGCAGCCATACGTCTCGATAAACAATTTACGTTCATCACTTTGAGTAGCGGATTTTAAGTCCACTACGTTTTCTTGATTCACCATTTTGTTGTTAATATAGTTTAAATAAGCAAGTATATTGAAAATAATCACGCAAACACTTGCACAGTTCAAATCACGCCATTATATTTGCATTCGAAAAACGTAAATTTTTTCATAGTTAAGGTTTTGGTTAAATCGAATAAGGGTGGCTGTGAAGTTACCCTTATTTACTTTTATACCTATTTGATGTTTTATATACTCCCATCTTTTCACTTCTCAATTATTCTTCTTACATTTGAGGTGCAAAAATAATCAAAGTTTATGGATAACGCAGGAGATTGGTTATATATTGTTTTCCTGATCATCGCCGCGGTCAGTGGCTTGTTCAGTTCGAAAGACAAGAAGAAGAAGAATAGTCGCCCCGATATATTAGGGCAACCCGACAGGGAAATCGTGCCCAATGACCAGCCTACGGAAGGAAAAGGCTTCTGGGAGATACTGGAGGATATGCAACAGGAGGCGCGAAGCCCTAAGCCCGCCCCCCGACAGACGCGGGTGGAGCCCAAGGTAGAGAAACCGCGGGTCGTAACCTCATCGCCTGCCCCCGCCCCATCCCCTTTCCTTTCCGCCGAGAAAAAGATCCCGAATCGTATCGCGTCGCAGCCATCCGTAAGGATAAGCGCCATCGAGGAAGAGCCGGGGCTTATGCCGGAAGATACGTTCAGAAACGTCGAGGAACTGAAGAAAGCGATCATTTGCGCGGAGATTCTAAACCGGAAGTATTAATTTACGCCATACTTATATCCGATTCAATGTAATTTTATGTAAGTTTGCGCCCGATATATTGAACAGTAAGTATATACCTAAAAACATAAAAACTAATTATCATGGCATTAAAATTCATTACAGCTGAAGAAGCCGCGTCTTATGTACATCATAATGACAATGTAGGTTTCAGTGGTTTTACGCCCGCAGGATGCCCGAAAGTTGTACCCGGAGCTATCGCCCGGAAGGCAGCGGAAGAACACGCTAAAGGTAACCCTTTCCAAATCGGTATGTTTACCGGCGCATCTACCGGTGATAAGTTAGACGGAGAGTTGGCCCGGGCCAACGCCATCAAATTCCGCACACCGTACCAATCAAACAAAGACTTACGTGCCGCATTAAACGCTCATCAGGCACAATATTTCGATTTGCACCTATCCGAACTGGCACAAAGCTTGCGTTACGGATTCTTGGGTAAGATCAATGTAGCGATCGTAGAGGCCGCCGATGTTACCGAGGACGGTGAGATCGTTCCTACTTCGGGCGTTGGTATCCTACCTACTATCTGCCGCTTGGCCGACCGTATCATCATAGAACTGAACTGCCGTCACCCGAAAGAGATCCGTGGTATGCACGATATCTACGAGCCGGCTGATCCTCCTTATCGCCGTGAGATCCCTGTTTACACCCCGTCCGATCGTATCGGTAAGGATTGCGTAAAAGTGGATCCGGCCAAGATCGTCGGTGTAGTAAAAACAGACGAGCCGAACGAGGGTGGTAAGTTCTCTCCGCTGGATGATGTTACGATGGCTATCGGTAAGAATGTAGCGGACTTCTTGGTTAGCGAGATCAAGGCCGGTCGTCTTCCGAAAGAATTCGTACCGTTGCAGAGTGGCGTAGGAAACGTGGCTAACGCGGTCTTGGGCTGCATGGGAGCCAATGAGTCTATCCCTGCTTTCAATGTATATACCGAGGTTATTCAAGACGCTGTCATCGAGTTGATGAAACAAGGTCGTGTTAAATTCGCCAGCGGTTGCTCCTTGTCCGTAAGTAACGAGGTAATCCGCGAGATCTACGCGAATCTTGATTTCTTCAAGGATAAGATCTTGCTTCGTCCGCAAGAAATCTCCAACAACCCGGAGGTTGCCCGCCGTTTAGGTTTGGTAGCGATCAATACGGCTTTGGAGGCTGACATCTTCGGTAATATCAACTCTACACACGTATCCGGTACTCGTATGATGAATGGTATCGGTGGTTCCGGCGACTTTACCCGTTCGGCAATGTTGTCTATCTTCACGACTCCTTCTACGGCGAAGGACGGCAAGATCAGCGCATTCGTACCGATGGTATCTCACTTGGATCATAGCGAGCATTCCGTGAAGATCATCATCACCGAATATGGTGTGGCCGACTTACGGGGTAAATCTCCTATCCAACGTGCCCGTTGCATCATCGACAATTGCGTTCACCCGGATTACAAGCCGTTATTGGAAGAATACCTAGCGATGGGTATCAAGGGACACACGCCTCAAAACCTGAAATGCTGTTTCGCTTTCCATGAGGAACTAGCCGCTAGCGGTGATATGCACAATGTAGATTGGAGCAAGTACAACAAGTAGTACAAACCTATTACACACATATTTCAAGGCCATTCTGAATAATTTCGGGATGGCCTTTTGTCAATATAAAAACTATTCATATCTTTGTTATATTATTATGGATATGTTAAGTTTAGTTTTTACGATCAGTGCTATTGTTGGAGGTGGATTCCTCGCATGGCTATATACTAAGCCCGGTAAGAAATGGCTAGAAAATCTATAATCTCTATGATACTTTGAGGCTCCATAATCCGGGGCCTTTTTTTATTTCAATCGCATCTATAACAAGACTGTAATAGATTTGTAACAATTCTTTCAAGCGGGTTTAACAGCTTCTTAATATGGATACCCTTTCTTTGTGTCAGAATTAATAGGCAAAGATTGTGAGAAAGTTTATAGAAAAATTAGTGGAAGGAGGGTTTCTGATCAGTGGAAGCGTCAGTAGCTTTACGATCTTATTGATCATCTTCTTCTTATTTAAAGAGGCCGCAGGTCTTTTTAATAGCCCCGAGATAGAGGAAGGCTATGTGCTGGCTGTCAATCAAGAGAATCCGATCGAGCGCTTGTCGCCCGAACAAATCATGGATGTCTTCGATGCCAATATCACCAACTGGGAAGATTTAAACGGAGAAAAACAAGAGATACTCGTCTTCCGCTTCTCGGACCTAACCAACTATTATACGGAAGAAGAGCTGGGTGACGAATTTCAATATGTTCCCGATAAAATCAACGAGCTTATTCATAAGGAGCCGGGGATTATCGCCTTCTTCCCGGAACAATACAAGTCGGAAAACTTTACGGGAAAGCTCATATCCGGAGCCACGATCAAACCTTCGGAGTTCTTTGGAGGGACCAAATGGTATCCTACCTCCGCGCCCGCCCCGATCTTTGGCTTGATCCCTTTATTACTCGGTACACTTTTAGTAAGTATAGGCGCGATCGCCTTATCCCTCCCCTTCGGAGTAGCGGTAGCGATCTATATGGCAGAGATCGCCAACACAAAAACCCGCAACCTATTAAAGCCGCTCATCGAGCTTCTGGCCGGCATCCCTTCCGTTGTTTATGGCTTCTTCGGACTGGTGGTGATCGTCCCCCTTATCCAGAAAACCTTGAATCTTCCGGTAGGCGAGACGGCTTTCGCCGGAAGCGTGGTTCTAGCGATCATGGCGTTGCCTACTATTATCACGGTAGCGGAAGACGCCATGCGGACAACCCCGCGAGCCATGAAAGAGGCCAGCTTGGCATTGGGTGCCACTCAATGGCAAACCATCTATAAGGTAATTATCCCCTACTCCATATCCGGTATCACGTCCGCCGTCGTATTAGGCATCGGACGTGCGATAGGCGAGACAATGGCCGTATTGATGGTGACCGGAAACGCCGCCATTATCCCAACCTCGTTCTTCGAGCCGGTACGGACAATTCCCGCCACGATAGCGGCGGAACTAGGTGAGGCTCCCGCGGGTGGAGCGCATTACCAAGCCTTGTTCATGCTAGGGGCCGTGTTGTTCCTCATCACCTTGACATTAAGTATCGCCGTAGAATATATTTCATCCAAACGTAAAATCTAATTAAAGATATGGCACCTATTCAACATTTAGGAAATGTAGACAAGAGGAAACGGGCCTCACAAAAGATCGCTTTCGGTTTCTTCTCCTTTCTGAGTTATCTGGTCGTAGCGATCTTGTTCGTGATACTGGGATTTATCACCTTGAAAGGAATCAGCGTGATCAGCTGGGATTTCTTGACAGAGGCGCCACAAGAAGGCATGACATCCGGTGGAATATTCCCGGCTATCGTTGGTACGCTTTATCTGGTTCTGGGTAGTAGCTTGATCAGTTTCCCGATCGGTATCATGAGCGGTATCTATATGAATGAGTATGCGACGAACGGGAAGATCATCCGTTTCATACGCATCATGACGAACAATTTAAGCGGTGTCCCATCCGTCGTTTTCGGATTGTTCGGTATGTCCTTGTTCGTAAGCACCTTGGGATGGGGAGATTCCATCATAGCGGGTTCCTTCACCTTGGCGTTGATGTCTTTGCCACTTATCATACGTACGACGGAAGAGGCTTTGAAAAGTATCGATGATTCTTTCCGCCACGGCAGCTTAGCGCTAGGGGCCACGAAGTTGCAGACGATTCGCAGGGTCGTGCTACCGATGGCGTTTCCCAATATTATCACGGGATTGATCCTCTCGATCGGGCGTGTGTCCGGCGAGACCGCTCCTATCCTCTTTACGGTGGCCGCATATTTCTTACCGCAACTGCCGAAAAGTGTTTTCGACCAATGTATGGCGTTACCTTATCACTTATATGTTATATCTACAAGCGGTACGGATATCGAGGCTTCCCGGGGAATGGCTTACGGCACGGCACTCGTTCTGATCGCCATCATATTAGTAGTAAACCTTTTAGCGAACGCCCTACGTAGTTACTTCGCCAAGAAGGTGAAAATGAATTAAAAACAACAAGACAATTATGATAAAGATAGATGCTAAAAACGTAGACTTTTATTACGGGGATTTCCACGCGTTGAAAAATATCTCCATGCAAATAGAGCCGAATACCTCTACCGCCTTCATCGGCCCGTCCGGTTGCGGAAAGTCTACCTTCCTGCGCCTGTTCAACCGAATGAACGATTTAATACCGGACACTCGCATGGAAGGTCAGATACTGATCGACGGAAGGGATATCTATACGAAGAGCGAGAAAGTGGATCGCTTGCGTAAAAACGTAGGAATGGTCTTCCAAAAGCCCAATCCGTTTCCTAAAACAATTTATGAGAACGTAGCGTATGGCTTACGGGTAAACGGCGTAAACGATGAGAGCTATATCGAGGAGACGGTGGTAAAGACCCTAAAGCAAGTCGTACTTTGGGAGGAAGTGAAGGATAAGCTGAAAGAGTCCGCATTCGCCCTTTCCGGCGGACAGCAACAGCGACTATGTATCGCCCGCGCCTTGGCGATCTCGCCCTCTATCTTATTGATGGATGAGCCGACTTCCGCGCTGGACCCAATCTCTACCAGCAAGATAGAGGATTTGATCCACGAATTGAAAAAAGATTATACGATCGTAATCGTAACTCACAATATGCAGCAAGCGGCCCGTGTAAGCGACAAGACCGGCTACTTCTATCTGGGAGAGTTGATCGAGTTCGATAATACGAGAAAGATATTTACCAATCCGGAGAAAGAATCTACTCAGAATTATATCACCGGACGGTTTGGGTAATTGAAAATTGAACATTAAAAATCAGAAGAGTATGAAGGTTATTGAGCAAGAGATTCAATCTTTGAAAAATAATATCAGCGAGATGTGGGCTTTGGTTCACCAGCAATTATACAACGCTGGCGAGGCCATGCTTACCGGAGATAAGGAACTCGCTTATAAGGTAATCAGCCGGGAACGCCGGGTAAACGCTTTCGAATTAAAGATCGATAGCGATTGCGAGGATATCATCGCCCTCTACGCGCCGGTAGCGATAGACCTGCGTTTTGTATTGGCTATGTATAAAATCAATACGAACCTAGAGCGTCTGGGGGATTTTGCGGAGAGTATCGCACGTTTCGCCGGGAACCTGACCGAAGGAGAACCGATCGATCCTCAGCTGGTCAAGGAAACCCGGGTGGAGGAAATGCTGGCGGAGCTGTTGGAGATGATCTCATTGACCAAAGAGGCATTCGAAAAAGAAAGCTCGGAGATCGCTTCCCGTATCTTCTTGAAGGATAACTTGATTGACGAGATTAATCATAGCTCTACCACGATCATCGCTAAATATATAGAGGAGCATGAAGGTAGCGCATTGGCAGGGCTATATATGGCTGGTATCATCCGGAAAATGGAACGTTTCGGAGATCATTGTACGAATATAGCGGAAGAACTCATTTTCTACCTGGACGCTAAAGTCATGAAGCATATGGGCAAAACCGAGCAATAATTCGTATCTTCGCGGCCACTTTAATAATTAACAGTAGTAAATGAAACGACTAACAGTGGCTTGGCTGTCGGCCTTCTTATTGATCGGTTTTGCGTTAACGTCTTACGCTCAGACAAATTCTCCGTTACCGGAGCGGGATTCTTCCGCGGTATCTCTTTTTGAATATGCGACTAAGATTCCGAAACGCAACAAGGTTTTCAATCTGGACTTGGAGATGCACGCTGGATTCAACGCAGACTTTTCCTCGGGGAAGCTGGATGAAGCCGCCTTTCGTTTCAAGGATGTTAAAATTGATGTTACCGGAGAAGTGAACGATCGGTTATTCTATTGGTATCGCCAAACGCTGAATGGCGGTTATGAGGGACAAGCCTTGGAGAACTTAAATGAATCGATCGAATATGCGTATATCGGCTATAAACTGAATGAGCGTTTTACCTTAACCGCCGGAAAACAAGACGTGTTCTACGGTGGTTTTGAGTATGACGAGAATCCTTTGCTTATTTATGAGTATAGCGATATGAATGAATACGCCCTTTGCTACCTTACGGGAATCGGACTGGGATATCAGCCGAGTGAGTCGCAAGAGATCCGCTTACAGGTGACCAATAGCCGTATGGGATCTTTGGAAGATGAATACGGTAGCCTGCCGAAAGGTTTCAACAAGCCAAAAGTTCCCTTATTCTATACATTAAATTGGAACGGAAGTTTCTTGGACGAGACGATCAATTTACGTTATTCCCTATCCGCCGCGGAGCAAGCCCAAGGGAAATATATGTATAGCGTCTTTACCGGACAAAGTATAGAGGCCGGGCCTATCTATGCGTATTTTGATGTCATGTACTCACGAGGTGCATTAGACCCGTTAGGCTTATTGACCGAATTGACTCAGCCGGAAGTCTCCGGAGAGGAAGAACCGGAACCACCGGTCCGTATGCAAAACATCGATTATCTTTCGCTGGTGGGAGAAATACAATATCGTTTCCATCCGAAATGGCAACTATTTGCGAAAGGAATGTATGAAAACGCGTCGATCTATAAAGCCTACGATACCTATGAGAAGGGGAAATACCGTACGGCGTGGGGGTATCAAGGAGGACTTGAGTTCTATCCGATGGCCGATGATAACCTACATATCTTCTTGACCGCCATTGGTAAGAAATACAACCTCTCTGAACGAGCAAAGGCGCTCGATGCCTCTTTGGAGGACACCGCACGCCTTTCGATCGGTTTTATTTATCGATTACCGTTATATTGAATAATGTGCCAATGTGGGAAATGTGCCACTTAATGGCTATATCCCACATTGCCACATTATTAATTATTCATTATTCATTATCAATATAAGCTCTTCCCCTTGTAGCAAATCCACCGTTAGCATTCCATCGACTACAGGTAGAGAAACTGGCTTCTGGTTCTTTTTGAGGCTCAGGTTCGCGGAATTCGCCGGAAGCTTGATCCGGAAAGTACCCGGAACTTCCGCTTTTAAACTAGCCTCCGTTAATGAACCTTCCGCCCATTTAGCCGACACCTCCCCGCCATTCCGGACTTTCAAACCGCTATAGCTTCCGTTTTTCCAAGCGGAAGGCAAGGCGGGCAAGAACTCGATCAATCCGGATTGACTCTGTATCAACATCTCCGCGATACCCGCCGTACCTCCAAAATTACCATCAATCTGGAAAGGGGGATGACCACAGAACAAGTTCGGGAAAGAGCCTCCTCCTGTTACCTCCTTAGTCTGCCAGTCTATAGTCGGGTACAACAAATCACCCAGTAATTTATAAGCATGATCGCCATCATGTAAACGAGCCCAGAAATTAATCTTCCAAGCCATAGACCAACCCGTGCTTTGATCGCCACGAACCTCCAAGGATTTACGAGCCGCCTCAGCCAACTCCGGCGTATGCTCTATCGAGATCTCATTCCCGGGATAAAGCCCATATAAATGAGAGACATGGCGATGGGTAGGCTCTACCTCCTCATACGCCTCAAGCCATTCCATAATACGGCCGTCTTTACCGATCGTCGTAGGCATCAAGCGATCTCGTTTCGCCGCCAACTCATCCGCGAACGCGCTATCCACACCTAATATCCCGGCGGCCTCAATGGTATTCGTAAACAATTCCCGCAAGATCTGATTGTCCATCGTCGATCCGGCACAAATACTCACGACACTTCCGTTCGGCATCTTATAAGCGTTTTCCGGAGAGGTCGTAGGCGCTGTCACCAAGTATTTGGTACGGGGATCTTGCACCAACATATCCACAAAGAATAGGGCAGCCCCTTTCATCGTCGGATAGACATTCTTTAAGTACTCCTTATCTAACGTATATTGATAATGTGTATACAAATGCTCGCATAGCCATGCGGCGGATGTATTCGTAGCTCCCCACGACGGATGTTCGCCCGGAGCGGTAAACTCCCATACATTACCTAAAATATGCGTAACCCAACCCCGTGCGTTATAAAAAGCCTTGGCCGTGCGTTCGCCGCTAGGGACTTGCTGTTTTGTCCATTCGATCAGCGGAAGGTGTAATTCGGAGAGGTTCGTCACCTCCGCGGGCCAATGATTCATCTGTAAATTGATATTCAAGTGATAATCCCCATTCCAAGGCGTATGGATCGTATTACACCACAAGCCTTGCAAATTCGGGGGAAGTAATCCCTGCCGGGTAGAGGAAATCAATAAATACCGACCGAACTGGAAATATAAAGCCGCCAATCCCGGATCGTTCTTATCTTGAGCGAAAGCGGCCAAACGCTCATTGATCGGAAGCTGATCCCTTTCGCCTTTTCCCAAATCCAAAGAGACCCGATCAAATAGGGAGCGATAAGCGAGCGTATGTTCCCGGCGCAAGGTGGAGAAATCTTTGGACTCCGCTTGCGATAAGTATTTTTTCAAGGATTGTCCGATGCCGTCTTTATCGAAATAATCCGTTCCCAGACTTACCAAGATGATCGCTTCCGAGGCACTTTGTACCGATAGGCTGCTATCCGTCGTAGTCAAATCGCCCCCCTTCGGCAAGACGATACGGACACGAGAGGCGAAACGCATCCCTTTCATCTCTACCGTATCCACCCCGTCCGGCAATTGTCCCTGCATCAGCAAATCCTTTCCGTCCAAAGAGACCGTCACATGTTCCGGACGATTCATGCCTAATGAGAAATTCAAGGCCCGATCCGCATCCGCTACCAAATGAATAACTCCCAGATCCCCGGAAAAGGAGGTAAACATTTCCCGCTGATAATTCACATTCCCCCTTTTAAAAGAGACGGAAGCGATAGCCTCGCTCAAGTTTAGCTTCCTGCGATATTCAGTGATAGAATCCGATCCATTCGGATACGTATATCTCAACGCCAGGTTTCCGAATAACTGGTAACTTCCATACGGAGCGTTCGCCCCTTTCCCCTGATTACTTCCGGTTCCATTACAGATGAAAGTCTTATACATCAGATCCTGCGCCTCATCATTTCGTCCCTCGAATAAAAGGCGACGAATATTCGCCAAGGAATAATAAGCATACGGATTGTCCGTATCTTGCTTACTTCCGGACCATAGGGAGATCTCGTTCAGAACCACGTTCTCCCGCTCAATACCACCATCCGGCATCATACCGATACGGCCGTTTCCCAAAGGCAAGGTCTCCTCCCAGATCTGCGCTGGCTGGTCAAAATAATAAGAGACATCCCTGACGGTCCCCTTATCGGCCACATCGCAGCCGAACAAGACGGTCGATAACACCCAAAGGCAAACTACTTTTACATTCATATCATTACTCATTTTATTGTTTCATCACCCAAGTTTCCCAAAGAGGGTATACTGCAACACTGGTTGCAGTAGATCCCTAAAAGCTTTGCATATCACAAAGTCGTTTATAATAGCCATCTAAGGCCAGCAACTCCTCGTGTTTGCCCCGTTCTACGATCTCACCCTCGTGCATCACGCAGATCTCATCCGCGTTGCGGATCGTAGAGAGACGGTGGGCGATCACTATGGTCGTACGGTTCTTCATCAAGTTCTCCAACGCCTCTTGTACCAGACGTTCGGATTCGGTATCCAAGGCGGACGTGGCCTCATCCAAGATCAAGATCGGGGGATTCTTCAAGATCGCACGGGCGATGCTGATCCGCTGGCGTTGTCCGCCGGACAGTTTTCCACCCCGGTCGCCGATATTGGTCTCGTAACCGTTCTCACTCGCTATGATAAAATCGTGAGCGTTGGCAATACGGGCGGCTTCCTGCACCTGTTCCATCGTGGCCCCTTCCACGCCAAAAGCGATATTATTGAAGAAGGTATCGTTAAACAAGATAGCCTCTTGATTGACATTTCCCATCGATCCCCTAAGATCGAAAAGAGTGGTCTCACGGATATCGGTATCATCAATACGAATATTACCTTTGCTCACATCATAAAAGCGAGGTAATAAATCCACCAAGGTACTTTTGCCCGAACCGGACTGACCGACCAAAGCCACGGTCGTCCCTTTCCGGATATCCAGATTAATTCCTTTCAAGACCCAAGCTTCCTGATATTTAAACCAAACATCCTCGTAACTGATCTTCTCTTTCAAGGCGATCTTCTTCGGATGTTCCGGATCATGGATATTCGTCTCCGCTTTCAAGATCTTATCGACACGTTCCATGGAGGCCAGACCTTTCTGGATCGCGTATGCCGACTTACTCAAATCTTTCGCCGGATTAATGATACTGTAGAAAATAACCAGATAATAAATAAAGGTAGGAGCGTCGATCGGGCTATTCGCGCTTAATATCAACGTGCCTCCGTACCAAAGTACGATAGCGATCGTGGCGGTTCCCAAGAACTCGCTCATTGGATGCGCCATTTGCTGGCGGCGATAAATACGGTTTGTCAATCGGCGGAAGGTCTCATTACTTCGCTCAAAGCGGTCTTGTATTTTCTTCTCGGCGTTAAAAGCCTTGATAATCCGTAATCCACTTAATGTTTCCTCGATCTGGCTCATTAAGAAACCCCACTGTTGCTGTCCTTCCAAAGACTTCCGTTTCAGTTTCTTGCCGACTAGCCCCATCACATAACCCGCTAGCGGCAGCAAGATCAAGACGAATACGGTAAGTTGCCAACTGATAGCGATCATACCCACCAAATAGATCAAGATCAGGATCGGGTTCTTGAACAACATGTCCAACGAACTCATGATGGATGTCTCGATCTCGTTCACGTCTCCGGATACACGGGCGATAATATCCCCTTTCCGTTCCTCGGAGAAAAAGCTCAACGGCAACCGCGTAATCTTCTGGTTGATCTGATTACGGATATCACGAACCACTCCGGTCCGGATCGGAATCATCGTATAGAAAGCCAGATACATGGTGGCCACTTTCAAGAAAGTCGCCACGATCAGGAAGATCCCTAGCATAATCAAGGCGAACGAACCTCCGTGTACCTCTATCAAATCGGATACGTACCAAAAGAAGTTATTCTTGATCAACTCCGGCAAGGCTTTCCATGAGTCCCAGCTTCCCGCGTTAAAATTCCAATCCATAAAGGCATAACTCCCCTCATTAATCTTAAACAAGATCTGAAGGATCGGGATAATCAAGGCGAAAGAAAACAGGTTCAAGATAGCGGAAAGTACATTGAACACAATGTTCAGCACCATGTACTTTTTGTAAGGGGGAACGAAACGCTTTAAAATACGTATGAAATCTCTCATAAATTGATCTGTTACATTAAAGTGACAAAGATACAAAAAGTACAGTTATATCAACCCGTATTATATAAAGAGAAAAGACTAACACCAGATGAGAAGCAACTATTTTACGTATATTCGCATCTATATAATAGTACAAACAAATAAAAACGATCAAATCATGGAAAACATTAACTTGCGACTATTAAGAAGGATCAACTATCTATTAACCGGATTATTAGCAATCATAGGATTCGCTTGTGGTGAGAATGGAGAGATACCTTGCGAATATGGTACTCCCCATGCCAATTTCCAAATAAAAGGGAAAGTGACAGACATGAAAGGAGAGCCGATCCCCGGCTTGCAAGTCCGCATCAACCCAAGCGGTAAGGATCATCCGCAAGGATGGTTAAATACCGATACCCTCCGGACAGATACAAACGGAGATTTCATTTTTAGCAAAACCGATTTTCCTTTCATGGAATACCGATTAATTATAGAGGATATCGACTGGGATAAGAATAAGGCGATATATGCTTCCGATACGACAACAGTCACCTTCGATAGCAAGGATTTTACCGGTGGAGAAGGCTGGTCTCTCGGAAGTGCCTCCAAGGAAATCCAAATCCAACTAAAAGAATACGTAGATACACATACAGAACCTTATACCTTATACACCTTCTACGGGAGAGTAACCGATCAAGATAATTGGCCAGTTCCGTGCGTAACAATCTACACTTATCCCGCCTATACACCTAATATAGATGAAGATATCACCAGCTTTCCCGCCGTCACAGATGAGACCGGGCGCTATCAGTTTACCTACGATCAAGCTTCGGCTACCGAACATATCCTTTACGCACGCCTATCACCATCCTTTTCTGATCCTCAATATCCTTGGATAACTGACTCGATTGTCGTAAATTTCGGCGAAATTGAATTAACAGACGGAAAAGGAATGCTGATTGGGAGAGGATCAAAAGAAATTAACTTTCAACTAACACGTAAAAACTAGAAAATGGAAACAGTTTATCATTTCATCTTAAAAGGTTCTAACTGGATTTTAGCGGGGCTTCTTTCCCTACTAGGCTTCAGTGTTACTTCTTGTGGCGCTACAGATGAGTATGGTAGCCCTTACGCAGAATATGCCTTGAAAGGAAAAGTTACAAACAGGAATGGAGATCCTATCCAAGGAATAGAGATCAACTATGGAGGTATCGATAATAACGTATTATCTCCCTCATATATAAGCGAGATGTCTAAATTGCCCCAAACCCAAAAAGACGGAAGTTACGATATAAAATTCGAGGATTTCCCAATGGATATCGTACGCATCATTGCTAAAGATATTGACGGTCCGGAAAACGGATCCTTCGAGACTGATTCGATAGATGTCAAGATCGAAGGATTTGAGGGAGGTAAATCATGGTTCCAAGGGAAAGCGGAGGTTAACATCCCCGACATCAAACTTAAAGAGAAAAAAGAATAGCATATGGACAAACGCCCAAACATAAAAAAACGTATCGCCCTAGAGCTCTTTCGAAGTATCAAGAAGAACAGGGTTAAACTACATGAATTGCGTACGCTCTTTTGGGAGTGTACGCTTCGTTGTAATGTATCTTGCCGTCATTGCGGGAGCGATTGCCATGTCTCGGCCGCTGTCCCGGATATGCCTGTCGAGGACTTCCTGAAAGTCGTAGACGATATCACGCCTTATGTGGAGCCGAACAAAGTGCTCGTTATCTTTACCGGAGGCGAGGCGCTGGTCCGTAAGGATATCGAGCAATGCGGGTTGGAATTGTATCGCAGGGGATATCCTTGGGGGATCGTCTCCAATGGTTATCTGATGACACGGGAACGGCTCGACTCGCTCTTGGCCTCCGGGTTGCACTCGGCGACGATCAGCCTGGATGGTTTCGAGGAGGCGCATAACTGGCTTCGGCGTAATCCTAAAAGTTTCGAGAAGGCGCTGAATGCCATCTGTATGTTGGCCGAGGAAAAGGAGATCATCTGGGATGTGGTGACTTGCGTAAACCAACGCAACTTCAAGGACTTGATGCTCTTCAAGGATTTCTTGATCGAGATGGGTGTAAGACGGTGGCGTATCTTTACGATCTTCCCCGTTGGACGTGCCGCGACCGAGACGGATTTGCAACTGACGAACGAGCAGTTCACATGGGTCATGAACTTCATCCGCTTCTGCCGGAAAGAGGGTAAGATGCACGTTAGCTACGGCTGCGAGGGCTTCCTCGGCAATTATGAGGCGGAGGTGAGGGACTCGATCTTCCAATGCAACGCCGGTATCAACACAGCCTCGGTCCTAGCGGATGGCGCTATCTCCGGTTGTCCCAGCATACGGGCGAACTTTCACCAAGGTAACATCTATAAAGATAAGTTCATCGATATATGGAATAATGAGTTTAAACCGTATCGTGACCGCCAGTGGGCTAAGAAAGGGGAATGCGCGGATTGTAAGATGTTCCGTTATTGCGAAGGAAACGGGATGCACTTATACGATGACGAGGGGAATCTACTCGTATGCCACTACAAGAGGCTAGTTGACAATTGATAGTTGACAGTTGACAGTTGCGGCAATTAAACTGTCAACTGTCACTTGTCAACTGTCAACTAATTCCTATCTTTGCCCTAGTTAATATTCTAAAATAAGCAATCATATGAAAAACACTTTCATCCTTTGTGCCTTTCTCGCACTAAGTTCTTTTACCGTAGCCCAGCAATCCGAGAGATACCCGCTAGGCGATTATACGGAATTGACCGACACGAAACCGCATGACAGCGACGCGGTCTGGGACAAGTTATCGGCCCCTACCCAATTAAGCTGGGGCACGACCGATATACGATATCCAAAACTCAGCATCCCCGATGTCAAGAAAAGCGATCGCTGGCAGACGAAAGCCTGGAAAGGGGAACGGGTAAACGCACAAGCCGTGTTATGGACCAAGGCGGGACTAGAGGATGCCTCTATCACCGTAAGCGACCTAAAGAGCGGTTCTTCCATCATCCCGGCATCGGCGATCACGACAAACTTTGTCCGTTACGTCATGACCGATGAATTGAATAAAGACCGTCAAGGCGGTTGCGGCCATCGCGAGAATAAGGCGGAATGGGATTCCTCCGTCGTGGCCGACGTATTGGATATCGTAAAGATCCGTGATATCCAAGCACGCACTACCCAGCCGATCTGGATGAATATATGGATACCTCAATCCGCGAAAGCCGGCAAATATAAAGGGACATTGACCGTCACGGGTAAAGATGCCTCCCCCATGGAATTACAACTAGAAGTGGACGTATTGAACCGCACGCTTCCCGCCCCGAAGGACTGGGCTTTTCATCTGGATTTATGGCAGAACCCGTACTCCGTGGCCCGTTACTACCAAGTTCCTCTTTGGAGCAAAGAGCATTTCGACGCCATGCGCCCGATCATGAAGATGCTAGCGAACGCCGGACAGCGCGCTATCACCACCAGTATCATGCACAAACCTTGGGCCGGACAGACCGAGGATCATTTCGACAGCATGATCACCCGGATCAAGAAGATAGACGGCACTTGGGCATATGACTACGCCGTCTTCGACAAATGGGTGGAATTCATGATGAACGAGATCGGTATCGATGATATGATCAGTTGCTACACCATGATTCCTTGGGCTTTATCTTTCGATTATTACGACGAGGCGACAAACCGCATACAATTCCTCGACACCAAACCGGGCGATGCCGCTTACGCCGACTATTGGGGTACTTTCCTGAAAGATTTCTCCCGCCACCTTCGTGGGAAAGGCTGGTTCGATAAAACCGCCATCTCTATGGACGAGCGTCCGCTGGAGGCGATGCGTGAGGCGATCAAGGTAATCAAGCAAGCCGATCCAGAGTTCAAGATCACGCTGGCCGGCAATTACCATCCGGAAATCCAGTCCGACCTGTACTACTTAAGTATCGCCTACGGACATAAATTCCCCGAAGACGTAAAGGCCGAACGCGATCGCAAAGGCCAGATCAGCACCGTCTACACTTGTTGCGCGGAAGCGTTCCCGAATACCTTCACCTTCTCCGACCCGGCGGAAGCGGCATGGACGGCCTTGCACGCCGTAGCGGGTGGTTACGACGGTTATTTACGTTGGGCTGTCAATAGCTGGACCGCCGATCCGCTGCGTGATTCACGTTTCCGCACTTGGGCGGCAGGCGATACGTACAGTATTTATCCCGGTCCACGCAGTAGCATTCGCTTCGAACGTTTGGTGGAGGGTATACAAGATTGCGAGAAGATCCGCATCCTCCGGGAAGAGCTGACCGCGAAAGGAGTCAAAGGCAAACTCGAGAAACTGAACAAGACGGTCGCCAAGATCACTCCGGAAGGCTTGTCCGAGACCCAAGAATCCGCTACGCAGATGGTTAATGAGATCCACAAACTATTGAACACACTATAAATAATAGTACCGGACGCAGACTACACAGAGCACGCAGAGGGACGCAGACTTTTTTTATTTGAAATTAAATTTGTCCGCGTCCCTCTGCGTGCTCTGCGTAGTCCTTTAGAACTTGATCCCGATATAACTGATAATCTTCAAGTCTACTAATTTCGGGTCTGCGGATAAATCCGGGTCTGCGGATAAATCGGGTTGTTTTCATATTCCTAATAAAATATTTATCTTTGCCTCATGACATCAGATAACATACTACGAGATATCCTCCCCGATATCCTTATTGATAATTTT